>PRDI01000103.1 GCA_003345595.1 Candidatus Thorarchaeota archaeon
TCGAACTTCTTCGCTGCGACTACTATGTCACGTATCGCGTAGGTCAGGTTGGCCGCACGCGCCGTCACCACGTTCTTCATTGGAAATACCGCCGCGCCCGGCGTACGAATTGAACAGCTTATTTGGCTATCGGAACGAAACGCAGAATTCAGCAGAAAAGAAGCTCGATGTAACTTGTCCTTTCACTTGCGGAGCAGCGTTCCGACTTCCTTTGCATACTTCCTCATTTGTGTAACAGCCAAACCCATCGATGTCAAGTCCTTGGCGGCGCCCATCAGAAGGAAATCTCCTGCCTGAGACAAAACGACAAACCCTTCCTTTCCTCGCACGACAACCTCGTACAGTTCTTCCAACTGAAGTTTGATAGCGGCCATCTCACCTGTCGCTAGTAGGGCGGCGCTCACGGCTGCCATAAGGTCAGGGTCTGTGTCGGACTCTTCAGTTGCGAAATAAGCCAGCTTTACCCCCTGCTTACTCACAACCGCAATTGCATCAAGGTCTGCTAAGTCAGTGAGACCCATCAAGAGCTGTACAAGCTCCTTCTCTTTTCGTGGATCTAGATGGGTTGACATCGATTCATCCCTCTGTGTAGTAAGCCTCTCTTGAGTTGCTAGGTTAAAATACCTTTGTCGCAGATGGGTCGGTCCATTGTTGCTGACGAAACTTCAGGATGTAGCCCAGTACTGAGGCAATCAGAATCGGGAATTGAGCCAGTTAATCACTTGGCAACGAGCTTCCGCTTCTTCTCGGCTTTCGGTTCGGCAGACTCCTCGGGTGCGCCGGCCTCGAGCTCCGATTTGAAGAAGCTGATGAGGTCTGTCAACCGCTCCTTCATTTCAGTCTTAATCGGGGAGAGCAGCGATTCGGGCGTCCCCTTTAACAGCTCTATGCCCAACACCTTTCGGTCCTTCACGATTACTCGTGGGATGAATCCTTCTGCCATGAATGTGCCTTCTGGGGGGTCTCGCACTTTCTCGAACCGTCGCTCCACTTTCTCGTGACCAAAGACGACCACCTTGTGTTCGGCGACTGTGTAGAGCTCATTGTAGACAATCAACAGTTCCCTCTTGTACCCCTCGGGAGTCGGCTCATTCTCAAGTTCCTTTATCATGTCCTGAAGACTCTCCTGGGTCGCAGAAGGAATTGCTGAAACTCCTGCAGGCCGCGGCTGAGGAGGTGTGGCAGATGCAGGCGTAGGCTTTGTCACTGGGGGAGGAGGTGCAGCCCTTGCGCTCGGCGCAGGCGCTTGGGGTCTTGGCGATGGTGCAGTGGCAGGCGGCTCAGGTGCAACCTCGGGCGCTGCAGCTCTGGGCTTAGGAGCTGGCGCCGCCGGCCTCTGAGGGGGAGCCGTTTCGCCGGGCTTTATCACTCGGGTAGCAGCGGTTGATCCATCGAGAGCTGAGAAGAAGGTAGGTGGCTCCTCTCCTTCTTCAACAGGCCGGACCTTGAAGTGGAATCCATACTCGGTCCTGAGGTTTGTAGCGACTCGGGCTCCCACGAACTTGCGTCGTATGTCGGCCCGACTCCCCTTCCAGAGATAGATGCTCTTCGTTTCATCATCAACGACGCAGACAACCTTCGTGGAGTCAAGACCTTCCTTGGTCAGTTGAACCTCTTGGAGAGTGCCATCTTCAGAAACTTCGTACCCTGTGACCATGGCCAATCACTACGGTATCGTTTATCCCCGTGCCTTGTGAGCGCTTTCTACCGACCGTGTCTTGTTGCTGAGACAGGTCTATGTGCGTACCAGCACGTTCAATCGCCCAATTATCCCAACCTGCCATATATCATTGTTGTGTGTGTGTCGTGAGCACTTTACCATCGGAGGGTCAGTGCGTGACCACCGAATCAGCCACTGCACGGTTCCACGAGGGCTGCGGACTCAGGATCGAAGCGAATACTGGCTCGCTGACCGATGGCCCCGCTCAGCTGGCGGACAAGCTCGGAGTCGGTGAGAAGGCTGACCACTTGAGTTCCATCAAAATCCAGGACGACTCTATGTGAGCCTATCTGAGGAATGACCGAAAGCACGATGGCTGGGTATCCATTACTCGCCCCTGCATTCGCGACTACAACGTCCTCAGGCTTGACTGTGAAACAGACTCTCGCGCCCACCTGCCCCTGTCCGCGTACTTCGAACCGGTGTTCTTTGACGCTGACCAGTACCGTGTGCTCGCGCACCTCCTCTATACGGCCCGAAAACACGTTGCCGCTGCCGAGGAACCTAGCCACGAACTCATTTCGAGGGCTCTCGTAGAGATCCTCAGGTGAGCCTGTCTGAATCACCCGTCCTTCGTTCATGACAGCTACTCTGTCCGCAACTGCGAATGCCTCGGTCTGGTTATGAGTCACATAGATAGTCGTTATGGCAAGACTCCTTTGCACTCTTCGTATCTCCATTTGCAGGTGCTCCCTTAGCTGCGGATCTAGCGATGAAAGCGGCTCGTCAAGGAGGAGCACCCGAGGCTGCTTGGCCAGCGCTCGGGCAAGCGCAACCCGCTGAGCCTCTCCTCCGCTGATCTCGTTTATGTGGCGATACAGTAGGCTCCTTATGCGCAATACGTCGGATATCTCCTCCACTCGATACACTACGTCTTCATGCTTCCAGCGTGCCATATCAAGTCCAAAGGCGATGTTCTGGAAGACTGTCATGTTGGGAAAGAGTGCAATGGACTGGAAGACCATCCCGATACCCCGTTCTCTCGGGGGTACCCTCAGGACATTATCTTTATCGAAAAGCAGTGAACCAGCCTGTGGGCGAATGAAGCCAGCAATCATTCTAAGGGTTGTTGTCTTCCCAGACCCACTGGGTCCTAGAAGTGTGACCAGTTCTCCACGGTCAACAAGAAGGTCAACAGGTCCGATCCGAGTCCCGTCGCTGAACTCCCTCTTCAACCCGCGCAATTCCATTCTGACGCTCATAGCGTACCCCCCGAGGAGCCACTTGTCATCCGATCGATTGTGAGAAATGCGACTAGACATGTCACCACCAAGACCAGGGCTCCAGCTCCAGCCTCCACAAACTTCCTAACACCGAGATTCTGGTATATTGCGACTGCAAGCGTTACATTCTGAGGAAGTGCAATAAACAATGTTGCTGACATCTCGCCTATCGCCATGGCGAACGCAAATGCCGCCCCAACAAGAATGCCAGGGGCAAGCAATGGCAGCTCAACAAAGAACAGTTTCTGGAGGCGCGAGGCACCGAGCAAGTCTGCTTGGTCTAGTAGAGCTGGGTCAATGCTTCTTAATGCAATTTCAATCGATCTGGCGCTGAACGGAAGTCCAATGATTGTCTGAGCAACGATTATCACAGGCCAAGGATTCGAACTGAGACCCAGAGGCACCACAATTGCGCGCATTAGTCCGTAGGCCAGAGTGATTGCTGAAACCCCTAGCGGCAGGAGGGCCATAATCGAAGCGAGCGATGCCGCGGGATTCTTACTCCCTCTGTGGGCGAATGCCAATGGAATTCCAAGAGCCACTGCAAACAGAGTAGACATGGTCGCATAGAACGCAGAGTTGACGAGTGGCACTAGCCCACCTCCGGTCCCTGCAGAGAGCAGATTCTCAAAGCCGGCCAAGCTGTAACTCCTTGTCAGAGGATCGTATATGGAGGACCGGACCACGGCCGCAATAGGTCCCGCTACTAGGAAAGCCAGTAGAGCAAGATAGGCCAGTATTAGGACAACTTGGACTCTGTTAAGATCCCTAAGACCCACCTGTTTCGCGCTGGACGTTGGAGCGATACCTTGTTGCCGCATCCGTCCAAGTCGAACATATGAATAGGCCAGGGACAGAGTCACCAGAATCTGAATGAGCGCAAGTGAGCTAGCCTCGCCATAATCGAAGTACCTGAAGGCATACCAGATCCTAGCCTCAAGGGTCATGTAGCTCCCTTGGCCAAGGGCCAAGACGATTGGAAACGAAGTGAAACAGAACAGATATGTCAAGACTGCAGATGCTAGCAAAGAGGGGATGATATGCGGCAGGACAATCCTGCGGAGATTCTGGAAATGACTTGCACCCAAGAGCTCCGCGCTCTCCTCAACTTCAGGATTGAGCCGTTCTAGAGAAGCAGATACCATCAGCACAACAAGAGGTATGTTGTAGAACGCATGCGCTAGCACTATTCCTGGCAGACCCGCAGCCAGATTGATCACAGATACGGGGGAACCTGTGATTGCCATCATCAGAGAATCCAGAATGCCGAACGCACCAAACATCTGGAGAAATCCGACGACCACGACAATCGGAGGAAGAACAAAAGGGATGATCATTGCCGCCCGAATCACAGACTTGCCTCTGAATCTAAGACGGACTATCAGGAAAGCGCCAGGCAGCCCAAGCAGCACGGCAAGAGCAGTACTGAGCGCTGCCTGAATGACAGTGAACGTAAAGGTCCGTTGTGTGACTGGTGAAACCACAACGTCATAGAAGGAAGTCCCTGTACCAGAGAACAGTCCTTGACCGAGGACGTCTGCAACCGGATACACCAAGAAACACATTAGCAGGACCAGTGGCGAGGCCAGTGCCAAGTGGCCCATCAGTGAATGCCTGTTCATCAATACCCCTCGACTATGAACTGAAGATGATGTCCCACTCGTCAAGCCAAAGGGTCAGATTTGCGGCAATCTCACTTCGGGGCAGAAGCGCATTGAGGATGTTCACGTCTTCAGCCTGTAGTGCATACGAGTACGCGGTAGGAAGAGTGACCTCATTATTAACCGGGAACATCCACTGGTTGAGCGCCACGTACGACTGAACCGATGAGGTCAGACAGTAGTCGATGAACGCCTTAGCCAGTGTTGGATTCGGGCCGTTCTTCACGAGCCCAATCCCTTCGACCTGCATCCATGCGTAGTGACTCCCTGCATTATAGACTGGAGCGACCGCTGCGTCTGGAGTAGAGTTCGTCGAATAGTACGAGTACGCCGGGTCAGTTCCGTAGCTGACCAAGAACCATTTGGTCGCTTCGGTCGACCAGACTTGCCAGGCGTCAGTCCACCCAGGAAGGACATCGACATAGCCGTGGACCTGAGACCACCACTGCCGCCAGTCCTGTCCAAGGAGCTTCTCGTAGACTGCGATTTCTGTCAAAAGAAACGCAAGTCCCGTACTGCTCAGGTGAGGGTCTTCTGTCACAAGAGATGAGGCCATCTCTGTTGTGCCAAGATTGCTGAAGGTGAGATTGGCAACCTCAGGATGGGTAGTGGCATTGATCTTCGCCATAGAGTAGATGAGTGACACAAGCCCGAAGTCGAACGGAGTCACATAGTGTTCAGGATCAAGCGAAGCGATGAGCGAGTCATTGACGAGATTTATGTTTGAGGGAGTATAAGGTTCGAGTACGCTCTGCGAGGGCTCTTGAAGAATGAGTACGTTGTCGATGCCTATCACAACATCTGCTACAGGTCGTTCTAATTCAGTTATGAGGCGGGCAATAACACCGTTGGCATCAGTCTGAAGGCGGACTATCTCTATCTCCACATCATACTGTTGCATGAATGGTCCGAACACTCGACTGTCTATAGTCAGCGGATCATCGCCCCAAGCCATGAAGCTGTCGTATGTGTATACAATGAGCTTGTTCGCGGGTCCTCTGGGCCATACCCAGACAGTATAGGCTGCTACCGTCACAGTCACAATCACTGCCAAGCCCATGATGACCCGTCTTGGGTCACGTCGGGTCGGGTACTGGCCTGCCGACATGAACAACTCCACCTTTATATCTCAGTTATACAACTGGTTTATTAGATGGACTCGGATATATAGTTTCTGCTGGAGAGTGGCACAGTGCGACCACCTTGTGAACTAGTTCTCAGAGAATTCCTTCCAGTAATCAGAGCTAGAACTGCAGTCGCTCTTAGACAGAGAGGATTATCTCAGAGTGAGATAGCCGAGCGGCTGGACATCACCCAGGCTGCTGTGAGCAAGTACCTGAGCCACCGTGTGGCTGCAAAGGAAACTGACTTGGGTGATAAGGCCCTCGGGGAAAAACTCGCGGACATCATAATCTCAGGCAGCTCCTCCAGCGACCAAGCTGTAAAGGCGGTCTGCACCGCATGTATGTATCTTAGGCTTGGCTCAACCATCTGCGCTAGGCACAAGCAGACCGTTCCAAAGCTGAAAGAAACAGACTGCCATGTATGTTCTGAATTGCTGGGCGGCCGGGAACAGGGTTTGTCTTCCCGAGCCCAAGTACTGACCGATATGGAGGCTGCCCTTTCAGTGATACAACAAACTGATGGGTTCGCTCTTGTAATGCCACAGGTCAGAGCAAACCTCGTGGCGTGCGATTCCGGTGCGACTTCCGAAGCAGACATTGCAGGCGTCCCTGGAAGGATTACGGTTGTGGATGGCCACGCTGCCGCCTACGGTGGACCCCAATTTGGAGCCTCCCGACATACAGCTCGTGTTCTTCTCTGGGCAAAGGGCTTGTGGCCGGAAACCAGATCCTGCCTCTGCATCAGCGGGCGAGGAGATATCGTCAATGCGGCGGAAGAAATGGGATTCACTGTGTACAAGATGAGGGAACCGGCCAGTAATGCAGAAACCATTGCTGAATCAGCGACGCAGATGGTGAAGAGCATGAGGAAGAGGGCGGCGTTGCCAGCGCTCCACGTACCAGGAGGAATTGGGGTCGAACCCATACTGTACCTGTTTGACAAGGGCGCCTTGACTCTTGCCGCACGATGCAGCAGAATATGTGAAGCAATTCAAGGCGACGCCGCCAGTCGGGCACCCTGAGGATCGTGCATGCTCTTATACTGCTAACCCTGCAAGATGATTGGCAATCATCTGATTTCAGGCGTGTTTGTAGTTGCGGCAACGCCTCAAGGGGCTGTGGCGGGAGAGAGAAAGAATGGCAATTGCCTCGTCAGATTGCCAATCCGATGCGTGATTGGCTTTCGAGTTGGGATTGCCACGCAAGTCATGTAGTCAACTTCCCCAGTGTGCGGTCATGTCTTGGCACAATATTGTTATCTGGGATAGGATCTATCCTTCCTGGGACTATAGTAGTTTCGACATCAAGTAGGAATCTCCTGACAGATTAGCGAATGCATAGGCTGAATACAAGGAATCAGTCAGACAGAAACCAGCGATAGTCTGCAAAGAGCGGAGGGCACGGATGAAGATGGGTGATGATGATTGAAATGTCTGCGAACGAAGAGAGAAGACAGTGGGGCGGCACACTCGATGAATAAAGGAATCATGTTTGTTCTATTGTTCATTATCGCCGTGCCTACTGTTTCTGCTGATACCGTGTCTCTTGATGAGTCTGATCCGCCAAGAGTTGCCTTCATTATGCCCACATTCAGCAATACTGCTTACGGTGTTGCATTCTACAATTTCTATCGTCTCCACGCTGATGATAATCAGACGTACATCACGACCGATTTGCAGTACTTGAATGTCACAGTAATGGCTGGTTGGAGTTGGAGCAAGGGACTCGATCAGTTTCTAAAAGCAACCATAGATGTCATGCCTCAGCTATTTGAGGGCGGCAAATGGACCGTCATTGATGAGAGAAATGTTGCCCTGGGTGCATTGTTCTTCGAAAATGGGAGCCGAGCTTATGATGTCGTGGTGTGTGGCTTCATTGAGTATGTGACTGCGAGAGAGTATGCTGACTACAAGCGATTTGTTGCTACGGGTGGCACGCTCGTACTCAATGATGCCTGCAACTTCCTTGCAGAGGTGGCCTACTATCCGTGTGCAAATGGGTCAGGTTATCTCAGTCTGGTCAATGGTCACGGGTGGGCATTCAACGGCACGCATGCGTGGCGGTCGGTGTATCACAGATGGCCAGAAGAGAATCGGAACTGGGTGGGGAGCAACTACTGGAGATGGTGGGGCGGCACACATTACGATGGCTTTGACGCAAACACTACTCATCCGATAAGTGAGTTCATCTGCAGCCAATATGGCGCTCATGTATCAGGGCACTACGGAGCTCACGAAGAAAACAAGATCGAAAACATGACCAACACTCGGATTATCGGGTACTGGCATTTCGTTGACTGGGCCGAAGCTCCCAATGAACTTGTCGCGGCCTATCAACACAACTACCTCCAGGGCAGCGTGTTCCATAGCGGAATCATGGCAAGTGAAGTCTTGTGCAAGGATGCCTTTCTCGCATCATTCTTGATCGGTGCGATTCGGACGGGACTTGGGCTAGATGCCTCGCATGATACCTTGTATGAAGAGATGTATCCGGCTATAACGACCACTACCACAACTACAACTACGACTACAACAAGCGCCACGATAACAACGTCAAACACCACCATTGGGACAACAAGCTCTACTTCAGTCTCAGATGGCACAGATCCCTCGGTGATAGTGCTATTCGGAACACTCGCAGGAGCTGCCGTGCTTGGTCTAGTCGTTGTTGTTACTAGACGAAAGCAATAGCTCATACAACCTCCCATGCGTGATTGAAACGCCTTGTCTGGACTGTCAGCCCATGAGCCTATGGAAGTTGGTTCAGTAGGCTTCGCGACATTATGACGTGCGACATAGACACTGAAACGGATTCGTCCTGCAGCTTGCGATGACGTGTTTCGTTCGATTCTGTTCTCCTGCCCCCAATCACATATACATCTGTAATGTCATCATCACGAATATCATACACACTCTTATGTTATTGACAGCGCAACTCGTGTCCAGCTGTTCGAAGGTGGTTACCAATGATAGCTGCCGTCCAATCTGTACCACTCTCTCATCCCGTCAAGGTAAGACTCGGGGGAATGAGAGACTGCAAGGACATACTGACAGTGTATCAGACAACCCGCTGGCTTCGGCACAGGTACACGAACGTCGAGGAAGTAAAAGCAGAGCATAGAGCAATAGGCCTAAGCAGCTGGGGGTGGTTGGTTGCCGAGCTGGACGGACATGTGGTAGGAGAGATTCTATTCAAGGTCGAGAAGAACCCTATCACGGGTACGGTCGGTGTCATATCGAGCATGGATGTGGACATTAGGCATCAGAAGAGAAAGATAGGAACTCAGCTTGTGACGGCCGCAGAGGAAATCATGAAGCACAAGAGAGCAAGCAGAATCACAGCGATTTCGCCACCCGAGGCCTACAACTTCTGGATGAAGATCAAGTACTTCGCACGCGGCTCGCTCATCAATGCTTCGTTGCCACCAAGACAGATTCCGCCCCGGAGCACAGCAAAGGTGATCACTCACATCCTCAAAGAACCGGGTCAGATTCACAAAGACTGGATCTTCTCCCATATTGCACCGCCAGGTGACTTCACCTCACTCCTAAGCGAAGTCGTGGATAGAGGCCAAGATGGAACGGTCGCAGCGTACTACTCTGGCAAGACGTTGGTAGGTATCGGGATAGCTGTGCGCGGTGATGACAGGACTGCTCGATTCCTTTCAGACGTAACAGTGGAAGGGTTGGACTACAGTGACGTCGTGATATCGAGGACGGCCAAGTTTGCGTCCACTTGGAGGGCTGCTTCCGTCTGGACCAGAGTGCCCAAAGATCATGTTAATCGGTTTATGTCGCTTGCAGACTGGAAGATTGAAGTAGCCAGAGAGATACCAGTGACTCGCCTTCTCTAGCTCTCGGGCTTGGACTCTTCGGTGACTATCGGAACTACCCAGTTCGTGAAGACAAGGGTTGTCCCGATCGCCCATATGCTGGCCATATTGAAGTGCCACACCACAAGCGGGTACGTGTTTACTCCAAGTAGAAAGAACAATGCAAACACTACAATTGCGAACACTATATCTACGACGATGACCGGTCTGACCGGCTTCCCTTGCCTCCATCTGATTACTGGTATTGCAGCAGCAAGGCCCAGGAGCACGACGAAGCTGACAATCTCCTCGGGCCTAAACGTGGCAAAGCCGAATTCTCTCTGAACTTGCGTCTTCAAGCCCTCCGGCGTTATCACAACGACCGTGACATTGTGTTGCGCTTTCGTGTAGCTACCAGTGTCGATCTGAAAGGTATAGAGGCCGACGTTCACAGTCACGTTCACAAGTCCGCTGACTGGCACGCCATCCACATAGACTGTGACATTCACGTCTTTCCAAGTACTGTTGATTCTCACCGTGAATGAAGCCATGCCAACAACGACATCGCCCGTTACCGCTGTAAAGAAAGCAGCAGGCACTCCATGGTTGTCAACAACAAGTTCCATCCCGTACACCCATCTGTGGCCGAAGGCATCATATGCCTTGAAAGTGAAATTGTGTCGGCCCTCCGAGTAGACTGTCACGTCTATCAAGATGGGAGAAGTACCGCGCAGCAATGTGACATTATCGACATTCGGGACAAGAACATCATCGACGTATGCAGAAAACGTGACGTTCTGATATGGCGTAGAAACCTTCACTGAAATCGTCTGATTGCCCTTGACCGTACTAAACGTGCTCAGTCCCGTGATTGTGAATCTCACATAATCAAGGAAGTATAGAGTCCTTGATTTTGAGGCCTTGAGGCCTTCCTTTGTGTAGACGGTGACATTTACTACATGTTGACCATTGTCGTAGCGCGTGCCATTGATAGTGTAGTTCGCTGCGCCTACTGGAACCAGGGTGGCATTGAACTCGTTAGTCATCTGCCCGTCGACCGTGACATTCACGAAGACCTCAGCATAGTCCGACGTTATGTTAAGGTAGATCTTGTCCATACCTGTGAAGGTCCCGTTCTCAGCAGGAGCAAGAAACACCAATGCTGGTGAACCATGGTTGTCCACAAGAAACACGAGATAGTATGAGTCCCTGTCAGGTGGAACGAAGTTGTAGTTTTCGAAGAGGAGAGTAAAGTTCAGATTGCCCTCAGCAAGTACCGTGCTGTTCACGGTGACGTTCTGGAGTCCCGCCCCGATTAAGGTTCGATTGTAGGCAGGATAGATCTGTCCCTGTACAAACAGAGTCAAGTTCAGAGGTCCATTGACTGAAGTGATATTGAGAGTCATATTGAAGATTCCGACAACCCGGCTCCTGTTCGCAGGCGATATGAGAACGGGTGTGATATTCGCTGAGTGGAAGCCGCTAGATGCCCACACATCTTCTTGACCGCCGACAGCATTGGAGCTCGTCAACAAAGGACAAGTCAATGGCTGAACTTGGACGGCTCCTACGATCAAAGATGACACAATCAACAGGAGTAGGAGTCTACTACTTCTCATCACGGAGCCTTCCTTACAATCAGTCCCCTTTGGTCGGGCGATTGAGCAGCAGCATTGAGGCCGTTTTTAAAGCTAGCGCCAGTAGCAGAGCTGTACTGCCCTACGCACGGCTCAAAGGGCGAATCTCCGATGCTGACTTTGGAAATGACTGCAGACGGTTCCGTAACAAATCCATTGTCAGATCGGACCGCGCGAGAGAACGAACTTGGAGAGGGCCATAGATGCGCTGGACCAGACAATCCATCAGGAGCGGGCAACGGCCCATGGACTCCACTGAGTTCGGTCAGTGCGAGTCTCAAGGTACTCTGAGAGTTCTCTTCTTATCTCATCAAGCTCAGATTGACGCGAGTTACCCTCAGCAAGGGTCAGCTCTCCAACAATCTGGTCGAATATGTTTAGGGGAACGTTCCGGAAGCATCCCAGTACGTAGCTCTTTGAGGCTCTCTTCTTTCTCTCCAAGAACGCCTTCATAACACCTTTGAGGTAGTTGCGTTCAGCAACTGAGAGCCGCGTGAGTTTCATAGTAGAGTACTATTCCAATCATTCCTTAAATAGAAACATCCGATGAATCCAAAACCTTGAGCACATCAGTAATGATGCAACCAGAACTGGCTACGTGAAGAGAAGCTATGGCATAGCGAGAGTGATGCCCAGACGATACGCCTCTTCCAGCTTCTCGGGGCAACTCGTAACATGGACATCCCTCTGACTCGCCTCATCGAGAGAACAGAACGTAAGCACACTCAGCCTGAACCGGAAGAATATTTTGATCCGCTCGAAGAACGCGACTGTCGACTGGTAGTGATGCCTGTATGTGAGTATGATGACAAAGTGTTTGTCCACGAAGTACTTCTCAGGATTCATCGCCAATGCTTCCATTCTGTCAACCACTGTCTTGAGCTGAGCAGTCATGTATCCCCAGTACATGGGCGTTGTGAAAACGACAATATCGGCGTCGCCAAATACGGAGTAAATCTGCTGCATATCATCTTTGATAGCGCAGCTGTTGTCAACAGATGTTTGACAGTGCTCACACCCCTGGCAAGGCCTGATGCTCATTTCATTGGCATAGAAATCCCAGGTCTGGATTTTTCCAGCGGTTTCTAGTCCTCGAATGAAATGCTCGGCCAGAGTATCTGAGTTTCCACCTCTTCGAGGAGATCCGTGGAGCACTACCGCTTTCATCGAGTAATCGCGCTTTTTCGAAAACGAGCGCTTTTGAAGTGCGTATCTATTCAAGCAATGAATTCGGTCTTCATCTTCTTAGTGCAAACGACAGAAACCTGTCGAGCCGCTCGCTGTAGTCGCCAAGGATGAGTATGTGATGGTTTGCCAGGGACCGCTCCAGAAAGTAGGTTACAGGCTTCTCGACGTGGACTCTCACCTGTGTCCTGCATCCGGCCGAATTTGTGAGGTTCTCCTCTATGGAACCGCCCGAAACCCAGTACTCCGACAGGTCGTTGCCCCATAACTTGAGAAGAGTGACAGCTTGGGGTATGAAACGACCTCTGACAGCGACGCTTCTTCCGGTTTCAAAATGCGAAGTCAGGTCGTAGTCGGAAACCAATGAAACCGGGACAGTACAGTGAGCAAGCACAATCGAGTTCGCATCACTGTCCACATCTGTCACATTGGCCATGAATGCAGGTTGTCCTGTCGCATATTTGGCAACCATCATTGTAAATGTGGACGGAACGTCGCCCTCGCAACCTGCTGCTAGGCCATCAACATCGTTCAGCCGTGACATCGCACAGCACCCACTGATTCCACTCTGCTCGAGGAGGGCAAAGCACTCGACAGTGACGGCGTTGAGCTTGTGCCTGTTGACCAGGCTCAAGAGAGCCCGCGCTACAAGACCAGCATTCCTGATGTCTGTATCCGTCACATCCTTGGAAATCGCCCGCGCCGCGAAGTCATCGAGATTGACTCTGGTGTCTTCTCCGTCGCTATCGGCGCTCGCCCCACTGATCTCGCTCAAGGGTATCTCGACTATTGATGAACCCCATGTTTCTTCAACGGCAGACGGAATGACGTGGGATGATATCAACCACGAAGATGGCTTGCCGACTAGGCCAATGCGCGAAGAGCGAATCCTGTGTTCCATGTTCGAGTAGTCCTGCCATTCCCTCAGCCTCTCCACGAGTTTCGGCAGTGATGCATGCGTGATACGAGATTGTAGACCTTTCACGCTCAGGTATGCTCGAGTTTCCATTGCAGCCGGAAGTGAGTTGTTCCCATCGTGGCTTAGTAACATGATCGGGGGCCCCAGATTGATCCTGCTCAGAAAAGCTGCAATGAGGCTCTCAGTGCCGCCGGATCCCACGAAGACTACGTTATGCTGATTGAGAGTTACTTGGTCCCGGTTTGCTAGGACCAAGAACTCCTCCGGAGACATTACGCTGACCCCAGACTTGCGCAGCTCACCCTGTACTTTGACCCTCGATCGCTCCGGAGTAATGGGCGAGAAGAAGGCGATGACATTTATGGCCATACTGCCAAGGTCATGGCTTCCAAGAATATGACTCTAGCGGGTGACTTGTTGACGACAGCCAAGCGGCTACGTTACTATCTGAAATGCTTGAGAATGTCTATTACTTCCGAGTCTGGGACGTCATACCAGTCCTCGTACGCATCTGCGACTGCAAACACCGCACCACTTTCAATCCTTGGACACACAAGACGATCGACAGCTGCACCGACCTTCTCTGCGGCCCCTGCAGAAGCCGTGGGCACTGCAACAGTAATAGCAGAAGGTCTGAGATCCCTCAGCGACTCGACTGCCGCAAGCATCGTGTAGCCCGAAGCGAGCCCATCATCCACAAGAATCGTGTGCTTCTTTGACGGATTTGAGTGGCCAATCAGCCCCGCGTAGGCTCTCTTTCTGTCGGCAATCTGCTTCTCGGTGTTTTTCCTCACGAGATCTAGATCCTTCCCAGTGAGACCTAGTTGCCTGACGAGTGGCTCATTGAGAATCATCTTGCCAAAGGATGTGAGCGCGCCGAAGCCCGCTTCTGTGTTGTAGGGAATCTGGAGCTTCCTAACGATCACTGCATCAAGTTGGGCATGCAAAGACTCGGCAATAGGGGCTGCTACTGCCAGACCTCCATTCGGGATAGCCAACACCAGCATGGGGCCGCTAGGAAGCGTCGACAGCTTATCTGCCAACACTTGCCCTGCGTGCCGTCTATCTCGATAACTCGGCAGCAAACGAATCACCTGGGCCATACACCCCTCTTCAGGTCTTAGATGTTGTGCCGTTCACGTATGTTGGACTGGGTCGGACATGCGTTCCTTGCTTCCTCAGCAATGGGATTGGAACCATGATTGTCCATCAATTCCGTACAGAAATGACTTTGGCATCATTGTCAGGCTGCCGCTCCCAACTTAGGTTTGTAGGAAGACTCCTACCAAGAAATACGCATTGAAAGCCAGTATGAGCAACGCAAAAGCCAAGGCTACGAGTGTAGTTGTTGTGCGGTTCACGAACTGACCCATTACCCTCTTGCTGGCAGTCAAGTAGAGGATAGGTATCAATGGAAGTGGTATCAACAGGCTCAAGATGACTTGGCTATAAACCAGTAGATCTAATGCATTGAATCCAACGTAAATAGCGACGAATGTCGGGACCACATTGATTACGCGCAGGACAACCCTTCTCAGCCACGGGTGGATTGTTCTGCCAAGGAGTCCTTCCATCAGGGCCTGACCAGCGAGCACGCCAGTCGTTGAAGATGACAGCCCGGATGCGAGCAGGGTGATAGCGAAAACCGAACTGGCCAAGACCCCGAAGAGGGGAGTCAGGGTATGATATGCCTGCTCCAAAGTATTAACAGGTTCTCCAGTACCGCTGAAGGCCGCAGCAGCCATTATCAGGATTGCAGCGTTCACTAGCCCAGCAATGGAGAGGTTAATCGCGTTATCGGCAAAGTGATACCTTAGTAGTCGATGCTTTTCCTCGTCATCGCCAACAGTCAGCTTGTTCTTGGTCAGCCAAGAATGAACAGCCAAGGCGTGTGGCATTACGGTTGCACCTATTATTCCTATCACAAGAGGACCAGTAGCCGGGGTCAGTGTGGGAGTAACGCTGTGGAGTGCAACAGAAATGAAGTCAGGCTGCGTGATAAAAATCTCATAGACATAACCGAAACCTATGATTGAAACCAAGATGCCAACCAACGTTTCTATGCGCCTGAACTTTCGCCCTGCCAGAGCGAAAATGAATATGACATCAAAGGATGCTATCGCAGCAGCCCACAGAAGAGGTATTCCTAGGAGCAGGTTAAGTGCAAGAGCTACACCGAGGAACTCGGCCAGATCTGTAGCTACAGCGAATGTTTCGCACGAGAGCCAGTAAGCTAGGACCTTTCTCCTCGACTTCAACCTTTCTCGTACTAGGTCCGGCATACTGCGACCAGTAACTATTCCGATCTTTCCGGAGAGATACTGCAATAACATTGCCATTATGCTGGCAAGCCAGACCACCCAAAGAAGGTCATAATTGTAACCTGCTCCTGCCGCTATGGCCGTTCCGAAGTTGCCAGGATCAACATACGCAACACTCACTACCAGCGCCGGTCCGAAGAACTTCAGAAACTGACTATTCCTCACTCGGGTTGGCGACCTTGCTGCTTTCGGCGGCGCACTGGACATTTCAGAGTATCTGGCTCCTTTGCTTTCAATCTGATTGTCCAAGAACGCGACACTTAAGGGTAGCTCAGGCTTTCGCCAATCAGTAAGACTAATCATGACATAGGCTCCTCCTGCAAGACGGTGACATAATTGGTGAAGGTATATCGTGCCTCTGATTCGGAGCTAGTCGGCATGGGAGGCTATGGCCGAAAATACGTGGCTGACGTGAAGTTCAGAAGAAACCTTGACACTGCTGGATTCATCTGGGTCAAGGTGCCGGGCGGAATGAAGACAGATCCCCACCTGCATGAGAAGCTTGAGGAGGCCTTTGTATTCCTAGACGAAACTAGCATGGGCGTAGGTGGCACTGTCTATCACGTGTTTGAGGGCGACGTCATCGTGGTCGAACCGGGCGAGTTGCATTGGTTTGAAACCTCAAAGGACAATGACGCGAGGTTCATCGCCGTCAAGTTTCCCAATTTGAAAGATGATAAAGTCGAGCCAGGTCAAGCTCCCTCGAAACCACCTAGACCCAGGAAGTGATAGTCTCCAGTCGCTTTCCTTCAGTACCTCTTCTTCTTCTTGGGATACGCCCTGAAATGAGTTCGAGGCTCAAGAGTCACCCACCGGTCTGACTCATCTATGTGAGATAGGGATCGCAGGATGTCAAAGGTCAACCATCTGGTGACCTCGGGGCGTGGGAGGTACTCCCAGAGGCCGTATGGCCCCTGAACCTGTTTCACGTAGCTGAGTATGTCTGCCACCCGCGGGTCATTAATGTCTGCGCCCACCCTCCAGCACAGATCCAAGACAAGAGCAACGTCGAAACGGGCATGGTAGGTGAGGAAACCTCTCGCTGGCTCTGCCCCGATGTTTCTCGCTACTTCGAAACCGAGGGCCTGTCGCTCGCGGGTTTCGCGACCGAGAAGCAGGTCGAGCGCCCTCTGAGCTTCAACGCCCGATCGTTTCTCAGGGTGCAATGCAAGGCACACTAATGCCGCAGTTGTGTTGGTCCGGCACCCCCATTGTGTGTTGGGCAACCGTCTGTACCCGGCTACACGTCCAAGTACATCTCCCGCCAATCCCGTGGGCCAAGAGCCATCTTCGAGCCTTTGGAAAACCAACCAGTCGTACGCTCGTTCAGCTCTAGAGTCGACAGCCTGCCCGCATGCGGCCACGCCTCTGAGAGGAAGAGCGGTCTGCATCGGTATCATTGTATAGCCCTTCGAAGCAGGTGTTTCCCTCTCCCACATGCCCGGCAAAGGCCATGACCCGTCATGCCGTTGCTTGGAGAAGAGATACTCAACTCCGTGCTTGACGGCAGGATGCTGAGCATCAAAGCCCAGATATCCGAGCGTAGTCAGAGCCTGAGATGTGGCGTGGATCTTGCCACCGGGTGAAGAACCAGCAGTGGCGATTCGCTTCCAAGATCCATCTCCGGATTGCAGAGCCAGCAGGTGAGTAACTATGGAGTCTTTCTCCCGGAGGTTCTCGAGTTCTCTGATCTCAGAATCACTGTCCTTGCGACCGAGTAGTTCCTTCAGTACCAGCAATCTGAGACAGGGCGACGCGTCTGCAAGGAGGAGACCTGCCCAAGTCATGTTCTTCCCTCCAGAGCATCCTTGATGTAGTGGGCGGTCGGTGTTTCACCACGTGCGACCTCCTCGGGAGGGCCTGACGCGATGACCTTGCCGCCGTCCGGACCTGCTCCGGGCCCGAGCTCAACCAGCCAGTCACATGCAGTCAGCAAATGAGGGTGATGTTCAACGACAATGACACTGTGCCCTTCATCTACGAGTCTGTGCAACACACCTGTCAGACGATTGACGTCCTCCATGTGCTGGCCGACAGTCGGCTCGTCGAGGATGTAGAGAGTACTACCATTGCTCTTCTCTGAGAGCTCTTCTGCAATCTTGAGCCTCTGTGACTCTCCTCCAGACAGAGCATACCCGGACTGGCGCAAGACCAAATAGCCAAGCCCCACATCCTTAGCCGCTCTAATCTTCCTTGCTAGTGTTTCATTCTGACCAAATAGGTCATAGAGCTCGTCGATAGTGAGACTTCCTACATCCGCAAAGGGAATGCCCTTGAGCCGGACGTCCCAGGACTCACGAGAACGACCCGTCCCTTGACACGTTTCACACGGCGTGTACATGTCAGGAAGAAAACCCATGTCAGTCCGTACGGTTCCCCTTCCATCGCAGACCTCACAGGGTTTGGAGAGGCTCTCTTCGCTCTCCCCAAGAGCAACAGCATCTTCGCTCTGGGCAAACAGCGACAAGAGCGGGTCGAAGAGTCTGAGATACTGGCCAGGGCTACTGATGTGCTCTCGCGTCTGGTCAAGCACAACTGTCCTTGCAGGAGCACCTTCGATGGAGTCGTGCTGGCCCGGCTCAGTTGGCTGGCTTGCAACGCTTGTCGTGTATTTCTTCGGTGCTAGTGCCCTCCCGATCGTGTCGACAATAAGTGTGCTCTTTCCAGATCCCGAAACACCACAAACTCCGACAAGTACGCCCAAGGGGATTTGAACATCATCGCCGCGCAGATTATTCTCTTTCGCGCCTCTGACTGTCAGCCAGGATTTCGGTTCGCGTCGGGGCCTGATGACTGATGCTTTGCCTTCCCCGCGAAGCCATCTACCCGTTGCGGTGTCGCTCTTGGCAAGCTGTTTGAGAGACCCCGATGCGACAACTTGTCCTCCTGCCACACCTGCACCAGGCCCCATCTCGATAAGCTGATCAGCAGCTCTGATCAATACTGGATCATGCTCAACGACGAGCACCGTGTTACCCTCGTCCCTTAGATCTCTCAAGGCGTCCACCAGCGATTCAACTTCAGATGGGTGCATTCCACGGGTTGGCTCGTCTAGTATGACAGTGAGCGAAGTCAGTCTGCTTCCTAGCAGTCCTGAGAGTCTGACCCTCTGTGCCTCTCCAGCAGAGAGCGTTGCCGTGACTCTGTTCAGATGAAGGTAGCCTAGTCCAACCCTAGTCAGAAAGACCAAACGTTTCAGAACTGTTTCCAGGCTGCTCTTGGCTGGTTGAACCCCGGAGCCCCGTCCAATGAGAGGGCTCAAGACCCTAGCAAGCTGAACTAGCGGCATCTGACTCAGCTGATATACATCATGCCCCGCAAGCTTCACGGCAAGGTACTCGGGACGGAAGCCGGTGCCCTTGCATTGGTCACATGATTTCGTGTTCGTGTACGTACCACCTACGTCCCACTCTCCAATCCAGCCGTAGAAGCCCCGGAATCGCACACTTCTCATGTATGGCGGCCTTCTGGGGCTCTCGAACTCGACCTGCATAGGCTCGGTTTCACCAAACAAGAAGGATTTCTGACCTTCGCGAGTAATGTCCTTCCAAGGGGTGGTCTTTGGGTCGAAACCATATCGTCGACCCACAGCTTGGACTATGTAGAAGCCGCTATTGTAGGGCTTGCAGAGGAAGCCCTTTGGGAAGAAGCCAGGTGAGTATATAGCTCCACCACAGATGGGCTTGTCCGGGTCGATGATGAGTTTCTCGGGAGCAGGAACTTGGAGAGTTCCGACCCCATGGCAGACTGAGCATGCTGATGAGTAGGTCGATGATGAAAAGTGCCTTGTTTCTGCGAGCGGAGCTTTCGCTCCACAATTCGGACAAATCCACTGCTGGCTTCGCTTCATCTGCGCACCACACTGTAGACAGGTCCGTTTTCCGATAGCTGCGAGGAGAGCCGCGAGATGGTGGGAGATTTCAGTGACTGTCCCGACAGTGGACCTTCGGCTGTAGAGGCTCTGTCCGGGTATGATCGAGACTGATACTCCTAGCCCCGACACAGAGTCGACCGGAGACTCGGGGCCCTCATGTATTCCTTGCCTCTCATACAGTGAGAGCGTTTCCAGGAACCTACGTTTTGCTTCCGACTCAAGGACATCGTGAATCAAGCTCGACTTTCCGGAGCCTGAAACTCCTGTAACCACAGTCAATGCGCCCTTGACGAAGTCAATGTCGACGCCCTTCAGGCTGTTAGCACGTGCGTTCCTTATCGAGATGCAGTCTGATCGCTTGTGCATCGTCCCCGGTTTGGCCCTTGGACGGACACGTGCGTCCTCCTTGATTGCTTGTCCTGTGAAAGACTCCTTATCTCTAGCCAGCCCGTCTGGAGACCCGGCATAGACTACGCGTCCTCCATTGGGTCCAGCACCTGGCCCGAGATCAATCACCCAGTCTGCAGCCTTGATGATGTCTAGATTGTGCTCGACGACAACCACTGTCGCTCCGATACGCACAAGGCGGTCCAATACGGACAGTAAGCCAGCGAGGTCCTTGGGATGTAGTCCAGTGGACGGCTCATCCAGGATAATGAGTCGATTCGAGAGATTTCTTCGACCAAGGAACTTTGCCAGCTTCACTCTTTGAGACTCACCCCCAGAGAGGCTTGGAGATGGTTGGCCAATGGTCAAGTAACCAAGACCAATGGTGACCAGCGCGTCAAGCATGCTTCTTGCAGACTCTCGAGTTCCATTCGAGAGTCGTTCGTCATTGACAAAGAGTGAATGCGCCTGCGAGATTGACAAGTGGTAGATGTCCGCGATTGAATAGCTCTTGCCGTGGAAGTCCACTCTCGCTGAGATGACCGGGTCAGAAAAACGTTGACCACTGCAATCGGCACATGGTATCCAAGATGATGGCAGATAGTGCATCTTGACTTCAACCGCACCCATGCCCCTACATGTCGGACATGCTCCCTCCGGGCGATTGAATGAGAAATGTGAGGTGGACAGATTGGTCTGTTTGGCGAAGAGCTCCCTAATCACGTCTGAGAGCTTCGTATAAGTCGCCGGGTTTGACCGAGGATTCCTTCCGATGGGTCCTTGGTCAACAAGAACGGGCTTCATGCCACCGCCATTTATGATCCGGCAGCCCACAGGTCGTCGCTTCAACAATGAAGGAACAAGGACATCCTCGACGAGAGTGCTCTTGCCTGATCCGGAAACCCCACTGATGACTGTGAAACGCCCGATAGGAATCGAAACCTCGATGCCTTGGAGATTGTGCACGCTTGCACCGCCGATTGTGATGAAGCGGTCTGGCGTGGGTCTTCGTCCTGGGCCAAGAACCCTATCATGAAGGCTGAAATAGCGTCCTGTCGCTGTTTCAGACTTCCATAGCTCAGCTGGCGTACCTGTGAACACGATTTCACCACCAGCATCGCCTGCCCCAGGGCCGACGTCTACAGCTCTATCTGCAAAGGCCGCGGCAGCCCTGTCGTGCTCAACATAGATGACTGGTCCAGGGAGCTCTCTGAAGCGAAGAAGAAGCTTGGAAGCATCCTTCACGTGTTGACCTATCGTCGGTTCGTCCAGCACATGGACTACATCCTCTAGCCGGCTGGTCAACGACACAGCCAATCGGACTCTTTGCGACTCGCCTCGCGACAACGTCGGCGAAGGCCGGTTGAGCTGAATATAGCCAAGGCCTACGCCAGCAAGTGAGTCCAGGCGCTTCTGAATCTCCAACGTCACGCGCGATGACGCAGACGGCATCATTGTGGTCTTGAGTAAAGCTTGGGCCTCCTCGACAGTCAGAGCGAGGAACTCAGTGAGGCGAAGACCCTGCCACTTCACAGCTGCAGCCTGTGGGTGCAGACCAGTAGCAAAACAGTGCTGACATCCACTGCCCCTGCAGTGTGGACACGGAGTATGGAAGTGCACAGGTCGAATATCCTCAAAACGGGTTCCACATTCTGAGCAGACCGCGGTGCGTGGCAAATGAACCACCGATTTCCTGCCACGGGCAACCATGACACTGGCACCGAGTGCTGTTGACTCCTCAACAATCCTTCGAACGTGGGAAGACCTGTCTGCATGTTCGACTCGTCCGACCTCGACTTCTATGGTGTGCTCCTTTGAAGGCTTCAGCTGTTTGCCATCGTATGGATTCCCGTCGACAAGTACGCGGCCGGCGCCGAACTGCTCGTCCAGAATCCCGAGGAGTGTGCGGTGACTGCCCACTACTCGACTCACCAATGAAGCATACACTTCAATCGTTCCTTGACCTCTCAAAGAGAGTAGTCTGTCTACAATCTCGTCCTCTGTGAGTACTGATAGGCTGTTTCCACATTTGGAGCAGTGCCGCACGCCAAAGTTGGCGTAGAGAAGCCTGAGAAAAGGATGAATCCCGCAGGACGTGGCGAGGGTCGACAAAGGATTGCGGTTCAGCAGATTCTGACCCACTGCGATGGTTGGACCTATGCCCGTGATTGACTGCACGTTGGCCGGGGTCAATCTTACGGCCTTTGAGCCCGACGAAAAGACGTCGAGAAATCGGCGACGAGCCTCGTGGTAGATCGTGTCAAACACAAGAGAGGTTTTACCTGAACCGGATACGCCAGTGACGACAGTGAGCCCTTCTTCAATGTCAACGTCTACACTCTTGAGATTGTGCTCGGCCGCGCCCCGGACTCGGATTTCCATTTGCTCACTGCAGGCACCGTGAAACACGCAACTAGATGAAGCCTGCGGATGCTCTCTGTTCCGACGCTGAAAATGTACATCAGGCAGGAGGCGACCTGAGGTATTCGCCGTCAGGTCTGTACAAATGACTTCTCGCGGAGCACATTGAAACCAAAACGCTGAATCCGCCAGTACTTGTAGTCTCCAACGAAATCGTCTATCATGATTGTCCGATAACCGCGAAGCAGACGCTTGAGCGTCGAAGCCTCGGAAGCAAGCCTCTTCCACCCAATTCGGGTCTCTTCTTGGTCGCGAGTCGACAACTCCATTATCACATCTATGCCATGCTCACCAAAGGATGGCAGCCACTGAGCCATGTCGGCAAGAGTGAATAGGTGCGCGTCCACTCCAATGTAGCTCTCGTCATCAAACCATACTGTCGGCAAGTCTAGAACCTTCACTGTCGGGTGGTCCTTTGTCAGGCCTGAATAGGCGTACTTCGCGACGAATCCACAGTTACGTAGTACAGTGATGTGAGCCATAATCGACTTCTCCCAGCGGTTTGCTTCTGGGATCAATGGCTGCTGAACAGGGGGCCTGAGGAGTTGCTCCCACACCTTCTCGCCATGCGCCCATCGAACGGAAACGCCCTGTAAGCCTCTCTGTATTCTTTCACGATAGCCGGCAAGTTGGCGGCTCATCACAACCGCTGACTCCAGTAGCCTCTCCCAAGCCGAACGTTTCTCGTCATCTGAGCCCCATGGGTAGTAGAGTACTACTCTGTCGCCAGGAGTGAACTCAGGGATCCAGAATGAGGCATCAGCCATAGTGAAAAGGTGGGCCTCGAATCCGGGATAGCTGGGTTGGGTCAGCACAACGTGCGGCAAATGCATTGCATCATTCGAGAGGCCAGAGCACACCTGTGCCACCGAGAATCCTGCGTTTCCAAACACTTGAGTGACCAGAGTGCTGACGCTTGCGGGATCGCAAATCATTTCTACGTTGGCTAGTTGGCCAGCTTGACTTTCAGCTGAGTGTGCCGCAGTGAAGCCATCGCACGGTCTCGTCAATGATGACCAGCGAGTGAGCTTCTTGCAGTACCCACCCCTGCCGCACCCGTAGTAGGTGTACTGCCTGCATCTGAGACATGGCAGCGCCGGTCCCTCTGCCCACGAGTGATTTGCGGTGGACATCTGTCCATGACGCCTCCTAGTCAACTGTCCTTGATTGAACCGATGCCAACATAGCGAATCATGAGTTCTTGTACCTTGGCCGGTCATAAGACGAGTCTAATGTGAATCGCTTTCAACCCAAGGGCATCGTAGACACCTCGCCCCCTATAATGGCGTGACGATAATGCTGCATATGGTAGGTCCCACCATTCCTGATGCGGTTTGCACTGGCACCTGTATGCAGGTTAGCACTTTTGAAAGTGATCGCCGAACTACGTTTCAGCCGGCTCTGAATCTGCCTCGTCCTTGCTGTCCTCAGGCTCAGCTTTTCTCAGGACATGCCAGACATGGGAAAGGGGAGCCAACAGGTATGTTCTGAAACCTTCAACCGTGGAAAGGCTTCGCACACCGCGGCGAGCATCAGAAACGATGGTGTCAATCAGTACCTTCTCATCAACCTCTCCCACTTCCCTGACAGAAGCCAGCCTATAGAGAGAATACAGCCCAATCAGGAAGGATATCATGAACAGGAAGTCCAATCCACGAAGCTTGAAGGCCGGTATCACAAACTGAAAACCCGG
>PRDI01000104.1 GCA_003345595.1 Candidatus Thorarchaeota archaeon
TGAACATTGGCCGTGCAGTAAGGGTACTCTACGTAACGGACGTCATCGCATCCATGACCACACTGCCAATTCTCATAGGGGATGTCTTGTATCTCTTTATGTTTGGGTTGCTTCTGCTTGCAGCTGCACTACTACGTTCCAGAGCACTGCCGTCCACGATGTATGACATTGGCGTGGTTCTTCTGGTCCTGTCCGCTCTGGCAATCCATGGACTCATCTACTTCCTCATTGTACCAAATGAATCGCAGTTTCAGCTTCAAGTGATCGGCATGGTTCTAGGAGTCGCGTCTGCTGCGACAATCCTGTTGTCAGGCGCCATCTGGTCGCGGCAGCCGGCGCCAGAAAGAACGTATAATCTCGCACAGATGACTGTAGGCTTCACGTTGTTCGGTCTTTCCTGGTTCCCCACAGTGATGACCATGTACTTCTCATCCATCATCTGGAGTATGTCGTTCATCCTGCGATCAGTGGGACTGTGCGTGCTAAACATAGCAGTCATGGCGCCCTTTCTAATCAAAGTAGGAATGAAGCAACTGCGAGCATACGAGTTTGCGCTGATGGTTTCACTACTCGCACTGATTCCTGCGTTCATCACTGTCGTGGCAGAGCGCTTCATGCTGGGCTTCTACTATGCTGGCAGGGACACGTACTATGTGACACACGTCGGCACAGCCATACTGTCAGCGGTCATGGCGTTCTTGGTGATGGCCTATAACCAGCAAAGACGCGCCATGAACAGGTATCCCCTAATCTGGCTCTATCTAGGATGGTCGGTGATCCAAGTCTTCCTTGTCGTGAGTGCAGCCCTGAGCCCGGAGCAACCCTTCCACGAGTCATTGATTCCATACATTATCGGAAGCCTCCTCTTCCTCGTCATGTTGCCTCTCGCTGTGAGGTGGACCAGGAGCCCACCGCGTCCTGTCACGATTCACATTCGGCTGCGATTGATTGTTCTCGGGATGCTCGCGGTCTTCTTGATCATTCTGCTTAGCACGGGTATTCAGGACATTCTCGTGTCCATATTTCCAGCTCTCGATGAAAACCCTCTAGATCGCTCTTTCATGATCAGCGTTAACCTTCTAGTTATTTTCGCTCTAGTTTATCTGGCAATGGTGCTTGTCGAGAACTCGCGAGGACGTGTCTCTGTTGATGTCTTGTCGGTCGCAATCCTTTCGGTATGGATTGCGCAAATGATACTCAAGGGCAATTATACGGACTGGACTGCGGGTTGGTGGAGTGCAGAGATGCTCCTGCTTCTCGCGCTATTATTCGGGCCGGCGGTGCTAGTATTCATCTATGTCAAAGAGCTTGTGAGAGCTGAATCAGCTCAACGAAAAGCAACATTGTTCGCAGACCTGCTGGTTCACGACATCTCCAACTTCCATCAAGCGATACTCGTGTGCCTCAATCTCTTGGAGATGGAAGATCTGCCAAACGGGCTCAGAGAGCGGACTCTGCAGGATGCAAGTTCAGAGCTCATGAGGGCGGACCATCTGATAAGGAACGTCAGACGGTTGGGCATGGTGGACAGTGTCACCGAAGAATCCCTTGTCCCTGTCGACGTGGTTCAGACAGCTCAAGAAGCGTTCCAGACAGCAGCAAGAAGTGCCGCGGCTGACGGTTTCAGCTTCAGCATGAACAGAACAATCGGCGAGTGCTTCGTGGTCGCAAACGCTCTTCTCGCAGATGTGTTTCTGAACCTCTTCCACAACTCGGTGGAGTACGCATCGGACGACAAGTCCATCGAGAT
Organism: Candidatus Thorarchaeota archaeon; assembly: GCA_003345595.1. GTDB lineage: Archaea > Asgardarchaeota > Thorarchaeia > Thorarchaeales > Thorarchaeaceae > OWC5. The sequence continues at coordinate 1,751 of PRDI01000104.1, forward strand.
AGCTATTAGTCCACTTGCAGAGAACGGTCGCGACTATTGGGAGATTCGAGTGACTGACCATAGTGCTGGAATCGAGCCTAGACGTAAGGCTAAGCTGTTCGAAAGATACATGGATGGTGCTCACGGCACAGGTCTCGGGCTATGGGTGGTCAAAGCCCTTGTCGACGCCTTCGGGGGCAAAGTGTCCGTCGAAGACCGGATCAAGGGGGACTATACAAAGGGCATAGTATTCGTTATTACCCTAGCTGCAGCCAAACGAGCTATCTCAGACTCCTCAAGCAATCTCTGAACTACAATTGTCTAGCGGAAACCCGGACGCCATGACTGACACTATTTGACAACCCTTATCCGGCTGCCCTTTCTGAAGACCACATTGGCTCGGGGTCTATAGACGTTGAACTACCATATAGTACTCACAAGGCAATGCAACCTCGACTGCGTTTACTGTCATGGAGGAGAGGAGCATGGGCCTCGTGCAGAGGTCGGCTATTCGCTGGATGATCTGGCCGCGTTTTTAGATCGGGATCATGACACCCAGCTGATGTTCTATGGAGGCGAGCCGACCCTACGTGTACCGCTGATGGAACAGATTATGGACCGGTTTCCCCAAGCTCGATTCATGCTTCAGACAAACGCCCTTCTCCTCAACAGGATTCCGGAAGAGTACGTAAAGCGGTTTCACTCAATACTGGTTTCGATAGACGGCCCGAGACAGACAACAGACACGTATAGATCGCGTGGAGTATATGACCGTGTTGTGGACAATGTCGGCTGGCTGAGAGAAGTCCACTACTCGGGAGACGTAGTAGCCCGCATGGCGGTTTCAGAACAGAGCGATGTCTACCGAGACGTACGTCATCTGCTTGACATGGAGAATCCGAAGTTCGACCATGTTCATTGGCAGCTCAATGTGGTATGGGACGCAGAGGGCAACTGGACGGACTTTGATGGCTGGGTCAGAGAGTCATACAACCCGGGCATAGCCAGACTCGTGAACGACTGGGTACGAGTGATGGAGGATGGAACCGTCGAAGGAATCGTACCATTCTTGCCAGTAGTGCACACTCTTCTGACTGGAAAGCCGTCACGGCTCAGGTGCGGGTCAGGAATTGACACGTTCGTGATTCATGTTGATGGCTCAGTTGGAGTATGCCCGATATCACCTGATTGGCCATTCTCGATAGTCGGTGACATTTGGACAACAGAACCGAGGTTGCTTGCGGACGTCATGAGCGTGGATGAGCCGTGCCCATCATGCACGGACTTCCCCGTTTGTGGCGGGAGGTGTCTGTTCGCGAACAAAGAGAGGCTGTGGGGGGAACAGGGCTTCAAGAAAATCTGTGGCACTGTCAAGCATATGATTGGCTGCCTTCGTGTTGTGTTGCCTCGAATAAGGGAATTGCTTGAGAGCGAAGTAATATCCGTCGAAGACTTCGATTACCCGCAGTATAACAACGGTTGCGAAATCATTCCCTAGAGGTCTTCCTCGTCCTCTGATTCTGGAACTTCGAACAGATCCTTCTGCAAGAGAATGATGTCCTCACCTGCATGTCGGACCCGCTTCATCTGCTTGTAGCCAATGCCTTCATAGAACTTCGTCTGCGTGTCAGTCGTGCCTGACACTTCAAGCTGGACACACTTAGCCCCCATATGTGTCAAAAGGTTCTCGCCATACTCAACCAGAAAGGTGCCTATGCGACGGTTCCTGAACTTCTCTCGAACAGCGACTCGACTTATGGTTCCTACCTGACCCTGTAGCTGAACTCTCATCGTACCCACGATGGCATCTCCAATGAGAGCCACATACACATTACCCATCTGAATATACCGCGATATCTTGTCCAGGCCCTCCTGAAGCACAGCAGGGTCTCCTCCCAGCTGTTTCTTCACGCCTCCGTAAGCTTCTTGTACTATGGATCTTACGATTGAGGTTTCGCCGAGATCTGCACGACGAATCGATATTTCAGCATAATTGTACACAGCAGAAATCACCGCTAGTGTGACGTTGGAAAATAGATACCCCAATCAGACATAAAGTATTTGGACACAGGAACCTCGTACAGCCCATCTAGGCCTTGAGACTAGACAAGAATAGCGGTACGACATGAACAAATGTCGCCCGACGAGATTCGACTATGGACAGGGTTGAGGCGTGGATGACGACAAGTGAAATCCTGATACGAACTAAGGAACGTTCCGACAGTCACTGGATATCCGAGCTTCTCAAGGCCAAGTGGGCATCCGTGCGGATCGTTACGCGTGGCAGGATCCATGACGCCACGAAACTCGCCGCGTTCTTGGCGATCGTCAATGGCAGCAGAGCTGGTCTCATAACCTACAGGGTCGAGAGGAGAGAGTGCCAGATAGTGAGTCTGAATAGTCTCGTCGAAAACATGGGTGTGGGCAAAGCTCTTCTCACTATGCTGGAGCGTGATGCTTCCTCCCGGGGCTGCAAGAGGATATGGCTGGTAACAACGAACGACAATACTGACGCACTGCGTTTCTACCAGAAGAGAGGCTTCAGAATCGCAGCACTGTACCCGGGAACCATTCGGGACTCGAGAAGACTCAAACCTGAGATACCAATGAAAGGACTCGACGATATCCCGATCCTTGATGAAATCGAACTGGAGAAGACCTTAGGAATCCACCAAACAATTAGTCCTCAGTGACACACGGCGACCAGCAGGTTACTTTAATAAAGTCCATGCCCTCTTTTGGAGTTGTCTGGAGGACACAGCATGCCACGCAAGAAGAAGGATGAAATGTCCGAGTCCCAGAAACTCACCCCAAGAGACAAGAAGGAAATCGAAGAGGGTGCCTGTGTGAATTGTGCGGTGGCGACCTTCCTGTTCGTTGTTGTTGTGATGGCCGCGATGCTTCTCTGAACAAGATAATATGTCGGAGGGCTACTGTTTTCGACATCCCCTGTGGAGGCGTCGAGTTCGGCTTCGTCTCGACGCTCTCCGAAGTCAGACGATGATTGTGATCCACAAGGACCCTGAAAAACGCCGCATAGAGTCCCAAGTCCTGGACCTCGGAGTTCGGCAGCCGTCCATGCGGCGACTAAGGCAGCTTCTACTTCTTCTTATCTTCGTCCTCTTCTTCCTCGCCAAGCCGCTTGCCAGGCTTGAGCCTTTTTGAGCTGTCGACAGAGAGTCTGCCCGGCGGAGGAGTAGACAGGTCATATCCTGGTTTGCCCTTCTTTATCCCCTCTGCCCTCTCGCTCGGCCACGCCTCACCGGGCGCTGGCACGTGTTCAGCTATGTCTTTGTCCAGCTTTCCTGGCTCCACAGGTACGCCAGACTCTTTGACTTTCTCCACAATTCTCTCAACTCTTTGCCTCCTCAGGTAGAACAATGAAGAGAAGATAGCTCCTAGCGGGAACGCAGTGAGCTTTGCTATATCCTTGAAGAGGTATGTCGCCGGAGCATTGGACACCCAATCGTTGTTGAACCATTGTCCAATGATAGAACCGGGTGTGGCCGAGATCACAATGATGCTGTCAACAAAGAAGAACCCGCTCGCCAAGAAGAATGTCAGAAGTGGACCTAGGTCCCGGAGTCTGGAACGCGACTCCTCGACGGACTCGGTTACTGTTCGTCCAATACCACTCATTGCGTAGGCAAGGAAGAACAGAGTAATCGCGATATCTGCAGCATTCATCTGCGGCGGTCCGGACCTCCGCATTACATTCACCAAGAAATAGCCCGCGTAGATTGAGATGAAAACAGTCAGTAATGCCACATTCAACGCCGCACCTCTTGCGGCATAGCGGAAGAATGTGAGTAATGACACCAAGGCAAACAACCCCATCATAAGGTACGCTACGATCAGACCTTGGAAGTTGCTCGCCAAGTTGGTCAAAGCGTTCGGGAAGATACCAACGATTGTCGTGCCAATCCCCAAGAAGTTATTTGGAATCAACCACAGTGCCGCCAGGGCTTCGCCTGCGATAAGTCCTATTCCAATCAGGAGAATGACGAAACTCCCAAGCCCGATGGCCACGCCACCTTTCTTGGGCTCGGCGATTGTTGCTATTCTCAGACTAGTCCTGGCAGAGAGATACGCCTGAAATGCTATCCAGCCCAGCCAACCGAAGACCGCGAAGAAGTACAATGCCGTACGGCCTAGACCTATTGATATGAAGACCGCAATGGCAAAGGACACGGCCATCCAAGAGAGACCCTTCATTTCGGTGATCCGACCTCGGCCTCGGCTCGTTATCCACAGTCTGTCGAGCTTCAGAAGTGCAAGCAGAGTTCCCACGCCAAAGTAGATCGCACCAGTTGCACCTACGTAGACGAAGAAGTTCACGAGTGGTTCCTCAAGTGGAGTACCGACAGAATTGGTGATTATGTATGAAACAAAAAGCGCTAGGAATGTCGTTGCCACAAACACAGTTAGGTATGCGACATATCTCCGGGTTTTGAAGAAGACTTTCAGACCATCGAACAGTGGAATTGGCACTTAGGCAGCCTCCAATGGTTTGAGCATAACACATCAGGTAAAAACCTTTTAGGCGGTCAGCGGCAGTCCCGATAATTCCGAAGAGAGATTCTGATTCCCTGTGGGAATGGTTTGTAGCAGCAGTTGACCAACTCATATGCCACTGGCTCAACCGAATGGGCCCTGATTCAGCCCTTCGATCATACCTCGTCGAACTCGTCTGCCTTTAGTGTCAGTCTACGGGGGTTAGCCAACAGACTGAGCTCGTACCTATGCTGAGTCGGATGGGATTTCCCTCCAGCCCACGCCTTCAGTCCTTTGTCCAGTCTTTCTCTTATTTCATGTCTGTATTTGAGGGCTATGGCAAAACACTGCAAGACCCTGCAGAACCATTCATTCTCCGCTAATACTTCATCATTGACCGTTACGGTGAAGTCGCCTCCTATGTCGCCGAACTTGCTGTCTACTTTGGCGACAGGAGTATCATAGGCTAGCATGCGCACAGTGAAGTCGTCTCCCACGGAAACACGCGCTCCTTCTATCCTGAAAACCTCGAAGTTGCCTTGGGGGCCAACGATGTAAAATGAGTAGCTCTCAGTGGCAAGGGCGCTACGTTTCGCTTGCCGGATGTAAGTGACCACATCGCTCTCTTTTGTCAGGACAGAGAACACCAAATAGGGAGCCTCGGAGGCAAAGCTAAGAGCGCACTCTTCGGCGACCATCTCTTCGAGTGACGCTATCCAGTTTCCATTGTTGGAGAATAGCTTGCATACCAACCGTCGCGACATCTCGTTTTTCTCGTCGCGCCACTGACCATTACGGATTGTTATGAACCCAATCTTCTCTCTGGGCGGGAGCTCTTTGGTCCCTTTCTTGAGCTTCGACTCGTCAATCTTGCCGATTATGTCCGAGTCTTGCGTGAACTGGCGGCTCTTCGAACGCCAGTCCTCGTCCTTCTTGATGCCTACCTTGTCTGCGTGTATCCCTGTTGCGTAGAGATCCTGTGAGAGCAACCTGTATACGATGTTTCCACCGCGTTTCAATTCCTTGCCCGACATAGCCAAGCCTCGCCTTGCGTTGACGCCATATTGAGCAATTCCTCTTTATGATTCTATTGATGGCAGACGCAAAGCCAGTACAAGACACCGGTGGCTATCCAGGATTCCTGGTGTACCGCTGAACACAAGGATGTTCATTTCGAGGAGAGCTGACACCTACGTGTCGCTCGGTAGAATACGAGCGACGCAAGCAACACTGACTATTCAAGGTCAGGAAGGAGGAGCCTGACTGGTCAGTGTGGGGAGCTGCTACCGCTGGAGTAGCGGCTTCCCAGCAGGTCGCCCACGGAGTAGAGAGCTGATCCTATTTTTAGTCGTGCAATGGGTACGTAAGCACCCTCTCGCTCGGGTATCCACCTCATGCCCAAGGAAGGACCAAGATGGATAGAACATCAGAACCGAGATTCTATTCAGAAGACACCTATTCTGCCATGGAGTAGCTATCAAAGATCCAACACTGCTGACGACTCGAAGTCTGAAACAACGACCATCTTGTCTACTCGGACCTTCATCACTGCACAGTCACTGGAATTGATGAACCCCCTGAGTCCGGGGTGCTTTCTCAAGAGAAGGCTCGCGCAACGGCGCTTTTCCTCGCCCACAGTCTCATCAGCAATGCCAATGACTGCTACCGTGGTTGCTCTCCTTATGTCTTCGCGCACATTCTTACGGGTGTCAACCAGAAGCGACACTCGTGGATTCGACGCCATGTTGCGATATTTCGTTCTGTTGCGCATTGTAGCAAAGATGAGACCCTTTAGGTCATCAGTCATCGCATAGCTCACCAAGCAGCAATACGGGTCGTCATCCTTCGAGGTAGCCAGAACAGCAGAGAGCTGAGAGCTTAGTACACGTCTGACCTTGCGCCGAACTTGGTTTTCTTCCATATGCCCCGCCGCCATTGCCGCTCAGGATGTTCCTGTCTGCCACGCCGCCGTGAATGAATCTTGCTGTCGACCCACGAAGATGGCTGAAACCCCCAAGGGAGACGCCTGTAGTCCAGCCGCAGAAGGACACATTTATCGGGTGCGCGATGTTACACAGAGGCCAGTTGGGCACTGGGTCCTGAGTTTCTAGAAGCAGCAGGGAGCACACTTGTGTCGTGTCAGAATCACTGTCTATGGTTGTGCAGAAGCCATCGAGGGGCTTGAAGCAGACGGTTGAACACTTGCTGGCACGCAATGGCTGGCCTCTGATGTTCGTCACAGGAGTAGCTATCACTCTCCTGTCTGTTGCACACATCTCGGTGGTGGCCGCTGCCTGGGGCGTGTTCGGCTTTCCCTTTGACGATGCTTGGATACACCTGCAGTACGCCCGCACGATATTCGAGGGTTATCCCTGGGAGTACGCTCAGGGTATTCCAAGTACTGGAAGCTCAGCACCTCTTTGGTCGGTCCTCCTAGCGCCCATCTTTGTTCTTGGCTGCGCCCGAGACATGGTGATAACTTCGGTACTATTCATCAGTGTGCTTCTGTATGCTATCGACACTTTCTTGGTCGGGTATCTAGTCAGAGAACATACAGGTCAATGGCTGGTCGGGGTTCTAGGACAAGCTGTCTTCGTTCTTGTACCGCGAAACGCAGGCTTGATGCTTTCAGGAATGGAAACTCCACTCGCAATGATGATGCTCCTGCTGACGCTCATAATGCTGCCGAGGAAGGACACCAAATATGACCTGCTCCTAGGCTTAGTCGCGGGTCTCGCATACCTGAGTCGTCCAGAATTCGTGCTGATAGCTGCAGTCTGTCTGCCTCTCCGCGCTATCTGGCTGCTTGCCAAGGACAGGCTGGCCATAGGAAGACTAGTCTCAATAGGCGGCATGTTTGCGATTGCTGCCCTAGTGGTAGCCCCATGGGTCCTCCACTGCCTCAACACTACAGGACTGCCGCTGCCTGACTCATACTACTCCAAGCTGAGATGGGGGGTTACACAAACCGACATTAGCTACTGGGATTTCTTCTGGTACCAAGTATGGTTCCCTGCTGAACCCTACTTGGCGCTGGGCTTCGTTGGTGGCATGATACTCCTCCTCAAGCGTCGACCCTTCGAGCTGGTGATGGGTACCTCTCTGTTCATCCTTTACAGAATGACAATGCCAGGCATGTCATTGCTGTTCGCTGCCAGATACTTGGTGCCGCTCTTCGACCTTCTTGCCATCTCTTTCGTCGCCGGCGGATTCGTAGCCTTGGAGAAACTACTGAACAGAGTGAAGCTCCCTGGCTTCACTGCCACAGATAGGGCTTTCGTGGCGAGTATGGTAGTTTTGCTGCTCTTCACTCCATCGCTCAGCTCGTACATACTTCACGTAGACATTCACGCCAATCAGATCATGAACATAAATCAGATGCAGGTCACGCTGTCAGAATGGGTAAGAGACAACGTTCCTGAGGACGCAGTGATTGCCACATATGACGTGGGCGCACTCGGCTACTTCAGCAGATGCACAGTCATCGACGTCTATGGCCTAGTCACCCCTGAAGTACTGCATAACCGCACGACCGTACCGGAACAGGCCCAGTTCCTCAAGGACATCCATTGCGACTACATAATGTTCTATGAAGAGTGGTTCTGGTACTTGTGGAACGAGATTTCTCATATCGGAGGCAGTGTTCACAAGGTTGTTTCGGCTCACATAGAACCCAATGTTGTATGCGGGACCAGCAACATGGCCGTTTACGCAGTGACCTGGAGTTAGCTCTGGAATGTCTGATGGATTGAACAATCAATCGGCCGCAGCACGCCCTGACCTTCGAACGTGGTTGCCCAAGAAGACCGAAACCCGTCCTTGGCGGTTTCTGCCGTCAAATGCAGATGCAACTGTTTTGGCTAGGAAGAGGGCTATGCACAACAGAACCTTGGGACTGGACTGATTGACGACCTCTGGACTTCGTCGCAATATCAAAAAGCATGAGTTGGAAGCTGCCGTCAGGCCAAGGCGTACAATCGGGTGTTTGACATGAAGGGTATAATGTACGATCTGAAGGTGTGGAAGGTCATTCTGAAAAAGGCAAATCTGGCTCCCAAATACCTGATGATTAGGTACCGAGAGGATTGGCCTGTGCCAAAGATCAAACACCCAAGACAGATCAAGGTCAAGACACGCATCGCTGGCATTTGCACATCCGACATACATCAGATCAACGTAAACCTGCCCTATTCAGCAAGTATCCTCGCAAGAAAAGAAAACCCATTCCCAATGGGGCACGAGCTTGTGGGAGAGGTAGTGGAAGTCGGGAATCAGGCGGGCGATTTCAGCATTGGTGACAGAGTTGTGCACTCCCCGCTCGCGGCCTGTGAGTCATATGGCTTTGCTTTGTGCCCAAGCTGCAGGAACGGTAACCATGAAACCTGCTATGCTCTTGTCGGGCGCGGCGACGGAACAGACCTCGAAAATCAATACGGTGGCAGAGGAGGCTTCGGCGGTTTCAGCGGAGGGGGCTTCAGCGAGTACTTCGTTGGATTCTCGAAACAATTCACGAAAGTGCCCTCATCGCTCGCTGACGACGTAGCGGTCTTGTCGGAGCCCTTTGCTGTCAGCCTGCATGCGGTCGCGAGAAACCGTCCTAGGGACAGTGACAAGGTCTTGGTGATTGGAGGAGGAATCATCGGGCTCATGACTGTGGCCGCTCTGCGCGCACTCGATTCAAAGTGCAGAATCATAACGATAGCGAAGTACGACTTCCAAGCGAAGGCCGCAAAGAGACTGGGCTCAGATGATGTAATCTCCGAACGGTCACACGATCGCTTCTATGAAACAGTAGCTGAGATCACAGATGGTGTTCTATTCAGACCCAGAATGGGAAAGCGTATCCTATATGGTGATTCTGGTCCAGATGTCGTTTTCGACGCCGTGGGCATTGACTCGACGTTAGATGATGCTTTACACCTCGTGAGAAGCAACGGCAGGATTGTCATCATAGGGATGGGCTTCGGAAAGACCAAGGCAACTGACTGGGCCCTGCAGCTGTACAAGCAGCTCTCCATTACTGGGTCAATGATGCATGGCGTCGAAATGATCGATGGAAACAGAATCGACACAATGGAACTGGCACTGAGAACGTTGGAGGAAACGCCGGACCTATTCGAAAACCTACTTACACACAAGTACAGAATCGAAGACTTCAAAGCCGCGTTCAGGTGCTGTCAACAGAAGGCAAAGGCCAATGCAATCAAAGTGGCATTCGACTTTTCCTAGTGCCGCTGCACGAACCTCAGATCAGCTTAGACGCTTTAGACCACTCCCGCGTCCCGATCGAAAGTTGCCTTTAGTCGTCCATGTTCAATCAGGGCCTCAACGATCATGATCGTTGAGGGGTCGGCCAAGCTCGTGAGCTCAGAAAGGCGATTGATTGTAATGATTGCATACGATGAAACCGCCGCAAGAACGCGCTCAGCTTCTTTCGTTTCCAAGAACCAAGGAAGTCGTTTCCGCCTCATTCTCGGCAACGATAGACACGCGGCGACCGACAAAACCGCGGCTATGACAGTAAGTAGGTGTACGAGTGAAATCATCGAATGCTCAGAAGCCACTAAGCCGCCTTTTGGGTAATCTTTCGGAGCCTACCATCCTTTGTACTCAGCTCCGGCTGATGGCCGACTTCATCCTTGCCAACCGTCAGGCTCGGCTCCAGCCTTCCTTGCCTTTATCCGATCAGAGTGTCTATGCCCTGCTATTCCCGGCCGGGTCATTCTCTCTGGTGACAACGCCTCATCGAGCTCCTCTGCTGTCATGAGACCCTCTTCGAGTACCAAGTCGCGGACTGACCTGCTTGTTTCCAGCGCCTTCTTTGCAATGCGGCTTGAAGCACTATAGCCGATAATAGGCACCAGAGCCGTGACCAAGCCCACACTGTCGTAGACTATGTCGAGACCGGACTTGTTGGCCTTGATGCCCTTGACACACTTCTCAGTGAATATCGGAATCGCGTTGCGCAGCAACTTGAGCGCTTGGAAAAGATTGTAAGCCAGAAGAGGACCATAAGCATTGAGCTCGAGCATGCCTGACTCAGCAGCGTGTGATATTGTGGCATCATGGCCCAGAACCTGAAATGCACACTGCATCATCATCTCAACTATGACCGGGTTTATCTTTCCAGGCATGATTGAGGAGCCAGGTTGCATAGCGGGGAGAGTGATCTCATGGAAACCCCCTATGGGACCCGATGAGAGGAGCAGTAGATCCCCGCATATCTTGCATAGGTTGGTCGCAAGGACTCGAAGGAGACCGGAGGCATGAACGAACTCATCAGCATTCTGCGTTTCATCGATCAGGTTCTCAGCTGTCTTCAGCCCTGTCTGACCCGTGACTTCCCGCAGATACTGCTCAGAGAGCCTGATGTACTCAGGGTCAGCATTCAGTCCAGTGCCAATAGCTGTGGCGCCGATATTGTGAGTATCGAGGACCCCGATTGCAAGCCCTATTCTTAGAATGTCCCTTTTGATACAAGAGGACCATGCAGAGAACTCTTGTCCTAGCGTGATTGGCACCGCGTCCTGCATCTCAGTCCGACCGAGCTTAAGTAGTCCTTTGTACTCCTCAGCCTTGTCATCGAGCGCCATGGCAAGGTTCCCAAGGCTTCCTACCAAATCCCTCATGTTGAATATCGCGGCGATCTTGATGGCCGTTGGGTACACGTCGTTGGTCGATTGACTCATGTTTACATGATCGTTTGCACTTACTGGTGCCAGCGAATTCCGTGAATTGCCCAGAATCTCGTTTGCTCGAGAGGCTATGACTTCGTTCACGTTCATATTAGTCGAGGTGCCGGCACCACCTTGAAGCATGTCCACGATGAATTCGTCGCGGAACTTGCCCGCTATGACTTCATCGCAGGCCTGAACAATCGCACCACCGTATTCCTTCTTTAGGTCGCCCAGTTTCATGTTGGCTAGAGTGCATGCCTTCTTCACCATCGCCATCGCTGAGATGAGCAATGCGTAGTTGGAGAGAGGAACAAGAGAAACCGCAAAGTTCTCGTGAGCCCTGAGTGTCTGAACGCCCCAGTACGCTGTTCGCGGTATCCTCTTTGTGCCGAGAAGGTCACTCTCTTCCCTATACTCGATTCTCTCGCCAGACATATTTCGATCAACTCGGTGCAATTGACTCAGTGGTTCGTTGATGCCTTCCATTATGAGCCTATTGCAGGAGACCTATGCCAGCAGGACAACGCCAATGTCGCCCAACAGAGGAAGCGCGAGAATACTTCCTGCAGGCATCACCGAATGTACTAGAAACAATCAGTAGAATCGACAAATCGTGTGAGATGCATTCAATGTGGCATAATCCGACTCCTGTAGTCTGCAAGTGTCCATATGTACTCCTCGAGGCGCTCAGACATCACCGGGTAATGACGTGAAACATCCTCTGTCGTGTTGAGCTCGTACCCCAACTCAGCCAAAGCATTTCTTGCAGTTTCGAATTGGCGGATGTCACACACTGTGCCGAGCCCGAGTACTGTCAAGACCCTATGACCATAAGCAGTCAGCCATAGCTGCTTCAGATCGACACCATTTTCCGAAAGCGGAATCACGAGCCGATGCATTTCTTCGTTCCTAAGTCTGATGACCTTGGCGATTCTGGTCGTCAGGCTCCCATACTCCGCCATTCTCCCAACATCTAGTCCGATTGTCGTACCACCAGTGTCAATCTGTTTGCAGAGAAGGTCTATCACTTGATCACAGGTCCATCGCTCAAGACTAGGCGAGTCTATCCTTTCCAAGATTTTTCTAAGTAGACTGCAGTCCTCGTCCTCGACATAGCCCGCCCACGCAAGGCCAACTAGTGACAGAGCGCTCTGAAAGAGATGGGCCATCTTCCAAGGAGGCTCATGTTCGCTTAGCAGGGAACAGGTGAGGGATACTGCTTGTAGGCTGGGGACTCTGACTGGCACGTCGTATGACTCGTCTGCCGCTCCGCGCCAGTGTTCTATCGCGTCAAGTAAGCCGGTTGCTTTGGATGACTTCATCGTGTTTCGGCTGAGTAAGGTTTCTCTTCTCACACATGACCCGAGTCCAATCCTCTGCAGACCCATGCACGAAGTCAGAAGGCTCAAATCGATGCTCTCTAGCCTGTTGTCGCTTAGCCAGATTTCCCGAAGAGCTGTGCATGATTTCAGAGGAGCAAGGTCAATGCTTTGAAGCTGATTCTCGTGGAGCAGAATCTCCCGCAGACCAGAGCATGAACCTAATGGGCTGAGATTGATGTTCCGCAGTTGGTTTGCATGCAGACTGAGTCGCTGCAGCATTATGCATGATTTCAGAGGAGCAAGATCCACATTTCGTAGTTGGTTCATGTGCAAGGAGAGTTCCTTCAAATCAACGCACGAGCTCAGTGCGCTCAGGTCAATGCTCCGAATTCTGTTGGCATGCAACAAAAGCCGCTGTAGCCGGGCACATCGGCCCAACCCGCTCAGGTCAATACTATCAAGCAGGTTGTTCTCCAACGACAATTGCCGCAGCTGCGTACACGAATCCAATGGCTGCAGGTCAACGCTCTGCAGCTTGTTATAGCTCAGGTCGAACTCCTGAAGACGAGTGCAGCGACTTAGAGGCACTAGGTCTATGTTCTTCAGTCTATTACGGTATAGTCTGAGTTCTTCCAAATCATAGCACGAACTCACTGGATTCAAATCAATGTGCTCAATGTGACGACCCGTGAGGTCAATCGAGGTGGTTTCGCGGGTGAGCTCTGTCTGCTCCTGAGTGCCGTCTTCTTTTGTATACAGGAGAAACACGCTCATTATCCACTCACCTCTAGTCATGCTTCAAAGGACGAGGCGTGTCCCATCGGTCGAACAGTCATCTTGCAGAACACACATGAGGACAGCTATTAGCCCTTTTCTCCACGCAATAGAGCAACCTACGACCGTCCAAGCGGGCCTTGTGTGCTGAGTTCAGACTAGCTAGCAAGAGCACTCAGTCCTGTGATGGCCAAGATGACTGAAGTAGACATGCTAATAGCCTGATGCCTGACCATCCTTTCGGTAGTCAGACCCCGCCACCCAGATGTCATGCACCCTCAGTATCGCCTGTCCACCGCCAAACTTTACTGTGTGCTCAGGAGCTACCTGATGTCCCTTTTTCTGCAATGCGCCCCTGGTCGAAAGCGGCAGCCCCTCTTCAAGCCAGACCATGTTCGTGCGCTGGTCATGATGGAACCGTGGATGGTCAATCGCCTCTTGCGGTGACATCTTGTGGTCGACAGTGTTGCTGACGAACTGAGCATGCGCTTCGGCTTGGTGATCACCGCCCATTATACCGAAGACACCCATGAGTTCGTCGTCTTTGTAAAGAGCTCCAGGTATTATCGTGTGAAACGGCCGCTTTCTTGGTGCGTAGCTGTTCGGGTGCCCGGGGTCGAGTGAGAACAAGCAACCTCGATTCTGCAGCTTGATGCCGCAGCCTGTTACCACCAATCCACACCCGAAAGACATGTACAAGCTGTTGATGAAGGAGACTGCTCGACCATCCTCGTCTGCAGTCGCAAGGTACACTGTGTCTGAGGACCTAGCAATGCCTGACGGAGGCACGTCCATAGCCGTGCTGGGATCAATCAAACTCGACCTCTCCCCGGAATATGCCTTCGACAGTATCCTGTCAATGGGCACCCTATAGAATTCTGGATCACCGTTGTGCGCATATAGGTCCGCATAGGCAAGCTTCTTCGCCTCAATCATGACGTGAAGCCGCTCCACATCAAAGGACGAAAATGACGGGAGGTCGAATTCCTCCATTATGTTCAGCATAAGCTGAGCTGCGAAACCTTGACCGTTCGGAGGGTGTTCCAACACCTGGACCCCGCGGTATGATGTAGCTAATGGTGTCGTCTCCTCCGTCGTATGCCTTCTCATGTCTTCTGTTGTGATGAAGCCGCCATCCGACTGGACTGTCTCAACTATAGCCTCTGCGACCGCACCACGATAGAAGACGTCAAGCCCCTCCTGCGAAACCGTTTCAAACACATGAGCTAGGTCGGGATTCCTCATGGTATCGCCCGGCTCAGGTGCGTTTCCGTTCTTTGTGAATACTCTCTGGGCCTCATTCCCCCTCAGATTCTGTGCAGTCGCTTTCCAGACCTTCGCCACCTTTGGCGACACAGGAAAACCACTCTTCGCGTACTCGATGGCTGGTGCCATAACGTCGCCGAAGTCAAGCCTGCCATACTGCTTGACAAGCGTGTGCCACAGATGCATCGCCCCGGGAACGGTGACACTGGCCGCATGTCGCTCTGGTATCTCCGCCCATCCTCGAGCAATGAGCTCGTCGAGAGTTGCAAGCGACCCGGCTCGGCCGGAGCCGTTAAAGCCCAAGGGGAAGTCATGTCCTGGTAGGTGCAAAAGCACAAACGCATCTCCACCACACCCCGTGCTGAATGGCTCCACGACATCAAGTACTGCTGCAGTTGCGACAGCCGCATCAACGGCATTTCCCCCGTTCCTCAGCACACTGACCCCTGCTTGAGTTGCAAGCGGTTGCGAGGATGCAACCATACCCTTTGGAGCGATCACATCGGACCGGCCCGTTATCCACATTCCAGACACCATTCTTTCAACATCCTTTGCTTGTCGTTTTCGTAAGCTCACGGCTAGGTCCGTCCTCGAGCGATGTATCAAATGGCCCCGTGGCCATCGGTCCTTTTCGCTTCCCGTGTCATCTCCTTCAATGCCTTCATAGCTTCGTCCGACCGGTCAGATTGGACGAATACGTGGTCGTGGTGGAATGCTGAAACCACATTCGTGCTTATTCCAAGTCTTGCAAGTCGCATCGTGACTGCGGCAAGAAAACCCACTGCCTGAAGATCCGAATGCACCTCCAACGTAATCATAGCCCAAGTCTGATTGTAGGGCAGGCCATTCCTCTCGGCTTCATCACGGCTGATTATCAAGGTCAGCCCCTCCTTCTCGAGGAAGGCCATGACAGGTTGGGCATCATTTGGCTGCTCCCGACTTGATGATACAGTGCAAAAGACATACTGACCCTCAATGAGCCTTGGGCTCATGTTCTTCAAAAGGAACGAGAGATCTTTGGCTCCACTATTCATGCCCATTGACATCACGAATTCAGCAACTGATAGAGGCAAATAAAGCAGGCTGTCATGTTCCATAATGCTCTGACGTACCTGAGCTGCTGTGCGTAGCGATAGAGAAGCTTGTCACCTGCAAGCTCGAAGACCGAGCTTGTCCTCGCAAGTCGATAGAAGTGCCAGATTACCTCATTCGTTCTCCATCGATTAATCAGGCAGGGTTTTATGCCCCAAGATGGACTCAAGTGCTGAAGAGAACAACGATGCTGGCTGATCAGTCGGACACAAGTGATGCGTGTACCTCCAGCTGGGACTTCGCCGGTTCTCCCACCCAGTACTCCACGCACGGAATCCACACATACTTAGCCGCGATGATACCTTGGGTTGCGAAACGTGCCATCACGACGGCGAAACCAAGAAAGCTCCTGGACCCGTTCTGCGGGGGAGGCGCTGTCCTTGTGGAGTCGTTGTTAGCCGGTATCGCATGCGTAGGGCTGGACATCAATCCCCTTGCAGTATTAATCTCGAAGGTGAAGACAAAATGCATCAGCTCTCGGAGGTTGATGCATGAACTAGGACTTATAGTAGAGAAAGCCTGTCTATACGATGGGCCCGTCGCCAAGTTCACGGCCAAGCAGGGCATTGACTACTGGTATAAGGATTACATGCTCGGACCGCTCACAGCACTCCGGCATGCGGTCATGGAGCTTGGCGAAAACCAGGTCAAGGATTTCTTTCGCTGCATTCTGTCCGCGACCGCTCGTGATGTCAGTCTCACGCATCGTAACGAGATAAGACTAAGGCGGCTTGAGAGTCCTTACTTGGAGAGCTTCAACCCCGATGTCATTGATGTCTTTCGGAAGAATGCAGTGGAGGCGGCGGAGCGAGTCGCGGCCTTGCCGAAACTGGATGTGGCAGTCCATCAGGGATCGGTACTCGGCATGCCGTTTGCTGACGATGAGTTCTCGACTATAGTCTGCTCGCCTCCCTATGGCGATGAGAGGAATGGAGTGCCCTACACCCAATTCGCCAAGAACATGCTCTTCTGGCTCGGCTACTCGTGGGATGATATCATCGACCAGAAGAGGAAAACACTGGGTTGGATTAATGGAAGAGAGGATTTCCCCCAACCGGACTCGCAGACCCTAAGGAAGAGCGTACATCTGATTCGGGACCATCTCAAGTCAGTGAAAGAAGTTAACGCATTCTATCATGATTACGACAATGCGCTAACTGAAATGGCGCGCGTTACGGACGATAAGATTGTGATCGTCATAGGTCAGCGAGTGATGCAGAACACAGTCTTCGACAACGCCCGGATCACAATCGAGCTGATGGCAAGCAAGGGAATCAGGTTAGGCGCGCAGTACAGACGTCACTTACCGACAAAGAGGCTCCCGAGAATGAGGGAGTATGGTGCGGCTATAGATCATGAGGATATCCTCTTCTTCGACGTCAGGGGAAAGAACATGTGAGGATAAGACCCCTGGGAACAGGGCAAGAGTTAAGTTGAAGGTGGGCACCTCACCGAGTCCGGCCATTCTATGTCGAAGCGCATCACTCCGAAGAAGCAGGAACTCCAGGAAGGGATTGTTCTCGAAACCTCATTGGAACTCCTTAGGAAGGCAGCCAAGAGGGTCCTCTTTGAATTCACGGAAGGTGTTGTGAGCAAGAATGGGGACGGAAAACCCCTGACCGAAGAGGTAGAGTTGGGTGATGCTGTCGTCTTCCGAGAGGACATGGACTTTCTTCCCGGCGAGATAGTTGCCGTCAAGATCTCAGCCACAAAGGGACAGAATGCTGTGTGGTACGTCATGAGCACCTCGGAGATCCCTAAATCGGGCTTTCCGACTGCAAAGGACGCAATGAAAGCGGCCGACTCTGAGGCAAAGAGACTCAGGATCCTTACTGAGTTCCTGAGCAGAGAGGCGGGAGTAAAGGTCAAAGACGTACACAAGTGGGAACCTGACCGACTGGTTGATGCGGGCCAAGTCTTGGCAATTATCGCCGACGCAGGCAAGCGATATGGTCACATGGGTGTCTAGGTTGAATTCCAGACCTTGACTGCCTTCGCGGCTCGATCTATGCGATTCAGGTGTGAATAAACCAGGAAGAGGTCTGGACTTCCTTCTTCGGGTGCCATCCTGGGGAGGTGCCCCTCGATTGCCTGAGCAAGCATCTTCTGAGCTCGCCGCGCATTGTCGGCGGATAGCCGAGGGAATATCTGCTCCAGCTGCGTCAAGCCGCCGGCCGCGCTCTCTACTGTCCAGAGCAAGTACAGGGTTTTGACAACTATCGTTTCGCGCCCATGGGTTCGACTATCGCAAGCAAGCCTGACAAGCTGGCACCATGTGTTCTTTAGGGCCGGTCGTATGTCGGTCTTCTGAGATGCTCCTTCCAAAGAAGACCTGACATTGGATTGAAGAGAAGCCCAGAGCCCGGCTAGCGCAATAGTCACGTCTCTTGACTCCTCGCCGATCTGTGTTGCCAAGTCGACCTGTTTCAGCGCCAATCTGACTTGAGCCTTTGCCAGAGTCAACCCACTCCCTGCATTGAGCACAGGATGAATGCGAGTGTCCCCCCCTGATGAAACCTCACCAAGGACAGACAGCAGGTCCTGGCCGCAGCAGTTACATATTATCGCCGCAATGGCGGCTCGCTCGATCTTGTCAAATAGAGAATGAACATGCTCTAGGTCCAAGACCCTCCTCATGTTCACTCTGCCGTCCTGAAGAAGCGTTATGCTCATGTCGCCGGTGTCAGCACGTACCATTCCAAGGTCGCGGCTGCACTTCGTGACTTCGAACTCGTCGGATAGGCATTCGATCATGTCGCAGAGTACCAGAGGGTCAAAGACGAGAAAACGCATGAGCTCACCCTGCTTCACTCCGTTGAATACCCGCATCTCAGCCATGACTCGATCGACAGTATCCTTACACGGCGATGTCAGTAGGACCCCACCCTCCAGCATCGGCGGTGCCGGTCGGCTGTAGGTCCCGGTCCCCTTCACCACCAGTGACTCCAAGTCTACTCTCATGCCGGAGAAATCGGGGAGAGTCAAGATTGGACATGAGCCTACAGCGACATCGCCGACCATGGCAGCGCGTGCGAAGTTGGCGCATCGAGTCAAGCCGCAAAGACCACAGTCTATCTTTGGGGTCTTGTTGTATGCGCGTGTCCACACACTGCTCATGGATTGAAGCCTCAGACAACGCAATGTGGATCAGACATCTGTTTAATGTTGCGCTGCGAGTGGCATTCTGGACTTCGTCAGTTTTATTAGACGATTACAGACCATGGCGTGTCGGGTGAGCAGCTCTGGAGCGAGCTCGAGAGAAGTTGAAATGGCAAACGCGGCCCGAATGGTTCAAGACGGCCCTGCTCTTGGTGATAGTCGCAGGTGCAACATTCGGGGGCTATGGGGTCTTCATGCTCGCTATGGGCACAACAAGCCCACTTGTCGTAGTCACTAGTGAATCAATGGAACCTGTACTCTACAGAGGTGATCTACTGGTGGTTCAGGCAAGGGCTCCCGACCAGATTCGCTTGGGGGATATCATTGTCTACCGTGACACGGAATTTCACCCGGAAACCTCGATAGTTCACAGAGTGGTTGAGATAGTCAACGTCAACGGTACCTACTTCTACTACACAAGAGGCGATGCAAATGCTGTCCGAGATGAAGGCTATCGTACGTATGATGAGGTTGTAGGTGTCGTGGTGCTCACGATACCTTGGATTGGAAATGTCAGCCTGTTTCTGAGAACACCCCAGGGATTCATAGTCATCGCTGCGATCTTTATTGCGATTCTGGTCCTCCCCGAGATTGCATGTAAGAAGAGCGAACAGCAGACCCAAGCGGCCGAGGCTCAGTCAGGAACTGGAGCCACTCCGCCCTCATGAGTGACCGGCGGACAGAGCACAATGTGCTCATCAAAACCTCTATACCTGATATGATGACCTCCATCGATGCTTCAATAGACCATCGTCATTGCAGCGCTGACTATGGAGGTTTTTGCCATCCAGCTAGGTGCCTACAGTCTCGGAATCCTCGCCGCCGTGCTTGCGACGATTCTCTTTGGCTTGACCAACGTCGTCTACAAGGCTCACAGTACCGATGTTAGAGTTCTCGAGATAAGCAACACGAGAGTATGGATCAGCCTCCCCCTGGCCGTTCTGCTAGTCTTGCTCCCGATCAGAGCTACTTCGTTCTCAATGACGGCTCAGGCGGCCATAGCGCTTTCTTTCTCGATGATTGTGGGCATAGTGATGGGTGACGCCGCATATTTCATGAGCCAGAATCGAATCGGAGTTTCAAGAGCATTCCCAATTGCCATGAGCTATCCTCTATTGGTCTACACTCTTGCGGCTACCTACTTGAGCGAACCAATCCTTCCATTCAGGGTCTTCGGAGCATTCCTCGTTGTAGGTGGGGTAGGTCTGATTGCACGAACCAAGGGCCAGATGCAGGAGGATTCTGCACTAGACAACAAGAGAAAGGCAGCGGTTGGTATTGCTCTGGCCTTGGTCACAGCCGTTCTCTGGGCAGTGGGAGAAGTCGTGCTACAGTTTGGTCTTACAACAGTCGACGCCGTTGACGGATACTTCGTGAGGATGTTAGCTGGATCCCTGTTCCTACTTCCAACCCTGCCCTTCTCAATGTCACGGGCACGACGTCCGAGTCGAAAGCTGCTCGTTCTGCTTCTGGTCACGGGTATCATTGGAATGGGTTTCAGCATGGCTTTGGGAACGTTTGCTGTGAAATATATCGGTGCGACGGTGTCTTCGATTATCGTAGCTTCGGCACCTCTGATCACCACTCACCTCTCAGTGTTCTATCTTGGAGAGCAAGTGACGAAGCCTGTAGCTGGGGGTACTATCATGACCTTCGCTGGGATAGTTTTGGTCATACTCGGAGTCTGATAGGCTCTGCCTCACCCCCTATGGTGCAAACAGCTCTGTGAGATATGCAACGAAGAACTCGTCATGCAACTTCCCTAGCTTTCGTGCGCCTGTAGTGTCGACGAGGTTTGTCGCTTCCTGAGTTCCCATTCTTAGTGTCAGTAGCTTCGGGCCCATGTCCGCAATCGCAGACTCGAACTTGGCACCCTTTGTTTCTATTGGGATTGCTATAAGTGCCGCATCAGCTTCTTTGGCTTCGACGACATCTCTAAGACGTCTGACTGAATAGAATGCTGCCACACCACCACTTCTATTCCAATCCTTCACGTTAGGAACGTCAATACAAAGCCGACGTTCATTGCCAGCTTTGCTCAGGATCACGATTGCCGTGGCCTGTTTTTCGGTTCCTCCCTTTGCCACGTGAAGCCTGACGCCGACACCTACAGCCTTACCTGCCAACGACAGAGCCTCAGTGATGGCTCCAACGACGACTGAAGGAGTGAGCTTGACAACGCGGTCCGCTTGCGGGGCGACTTCCGTTTCCTTCTTGCCACCATACAGTATTCGCTCTAGAATCGGTATGAGGCTCTTGATGGACTCTCTTGGAACCCCGTGGGAACCAGCGAACGCCTCCTTAATGTCCTCCTCTGTGAACGGGAAGACCGCATCAGGAGGTGCATCCATGTTTTGGCACTTCCAATAGTCGCCCAATGCAGCGGCCACATATTGTGTGAAGTCTTCTCTCGTGAAGTTTCTGAGATGTGCTGGCACTTCCATCCTCGACCTCATTGGCGCGTCGGCGAGACCATAGACTCGGTCCCATATCTCAGCAAGACAGGATGCAACCATCACCACGTTCTTGCATTCGTTGTAGAGCCTCTTCATGACTTCGAGGAAGTGCCTCTCACCTGTCTCGCCGTGTGTGTTGTATGGAGCCTCAATCTCATCAATAAAGAGCACAATCGGCCGCTCTGAACCCTCGGCAAGCAGCTTTAGGGTTGCCAGAGTGACATCATCATCCTCGAGCACCGTCCGCACTCCCAGCTTAGCGATCTCCTCCTCGCTGAGTGCCTCGCCAAACAACCATCGTCTCGCAAGAGGTCGGTTCTGGGGGTCCAATCTAAAACTCAGCAGCACCTTCACAACGTCAGCAGATATGCCGGGATATTCGGTAAGTAGGCGGTCCATCGCATAACGGAGGTCATAATGCTCAGCGGTCGCTCCTTTCAGTCCTCCGAACCGAGTGATGAGCATATCTACTGCTTGATCGAAGATCGACTCACCAGCTTCATCCACGATGCATGCATGGATGTGCAGTGGTACTCGTACGGGTGCAGGTGGTGAGGGCACGTACACGGCTAGGAATCTCCCCTTCGAGAAGTAGCTCTCTCGGTCCTTGACCACCCAAAACAAGTGAGTCTTTCCCATCCCGGCTCCTGCCAGGACCGGCTGAAATCGCGGGGTCTTATCACTCATGGTGAACCGAACAGCTCGCATGATTGCCCTGTCTGCTTCTTCATGCGGACCTGATATGTCCACAGAGTCTCTCGTATCGCCCCTAGATACATAGCGTTTCAGAGGTGGGTCCTCTCTCATGATGTCAAGAAACATCTGGCGATCAAAAGGTGCAGGATTGTCTGATGTGGATGGTGGATTCACAGCATGCAAACCCTCCAGAAACAGCTCACAATCTGGAAAGTAATCCATAAATCTGTTTTGAGCTCATAGCTCGGACGGGGCAATGAATAAGTCTAGGAGGGCTCTGCTAGTCTGAATGAGAGAGAGAATCCATGACGATCCAGTGACAGGTTCAGCGACATGAAACCTGAGTATGTCTTACTGAGCAGAAGTCTGAAGCTGAGAGGAAACTCTCTCTTTCTGGTTCTGAATCAATGCCATGACCTGATGAATCAAGTCAGGTCCACCGGCAAACAGCAGAGGCGTTATGAAGAAGGAATCAAAACCGACGTAGCCTGGGGCAAGTGTCCAACCATCGGAAATCAAGGCACCAGACAACGTGACCCCAAATCCTAAGCTTAGGATGTACCCTATCACCAAGGCGACTAGGTATATCACCAGCGCTTTTCTCCTTCCTCGGAATCCATCAAGGCGACCAGCAGAGTCTTTCGGAGTACCGCCAGCAAGGACCTCCCATAGCCGTTCATAGCCTATCCAGAAGATTAGGACAATCAGAGAGAAGTCAGTGACTGCAGACAATCTCGAACCTCAGAAACAACGTACTGTGGATAGGTACCAGATAAACACTCGCATCCGGAGAACATGTGAGCTGAGAAGCATGAAGCCGCGCGAATGCGCTCATCTCAATAGAAGCAAGACAGCTGACGGTCGTCAGATGACATGCAAGAAAGGACGGACAAGGGCAGTGACAACAGATCACACACTACGCAAAGGCTCTGGTGATCAATTCTGAGTAGAATGCCTTCTGTTCAACATCAAGCAGAACTTTGTGTGTGTTGTCCACCAGCGATGTTGCTGTGTCTTCGTTCAGCCTCAAGGTAACGAGCTTCGTACCCAGTTCTGCACTAGTTGATTCGAATTTGGCTCCCTTCGTGTCGACAGGTACCGCAATCACTGCGAGGCCGACCTCGCCCTTCTCCAGCATCTGCTTAAGGCGTATTGCAGAGTAGTAAGCCGCCACGCCTCCACTACGGTTCCAGCTCTTGATATTCGGAACGTCTACTCCCAACCGATGCTTTGTCCCGCCCTTTGAGAGAGTGAAGACAGCAGTCGACTGTGTCTTCGACCCACCTGTGGCGGTTTCAAGTTGAACTTCGACACCGAGTGCTGTACCCGCAATCAGAAGGGCCTTCGCAACAGCACCAATCACGATGGCTGAAGTCAACTTAATGACATAGTCAGCCTGCTCCTCCTGAGGTACAGCCTTCGGGCCAGCAATAATCTTGTCGAGTTGAGCTATCACTTGTTTGATGGCCTCGCGTGGAACACCCTTGGACTTGCTAAACGCTTCATCGAGGTCATTTTCTGTTAACGGGAATAGAATGTCTGATGGCACCTGGATGTTGTTCTCTTCCCAATATGCAATCATGCTCTGTCGCACGAACTCTATAAGATCCTTTTTCGTGAAAGGCCGAAGTGTGATAGGGGTTTCCATGCGGGATCTTGTAGGCGAGTCAGCGAGATTGTACACTCGCTCCCAGACGTCGCTCAGACAAGACGCCACTATGACGAGGTTCTGGCACTGATTGTACAGGCGCTTGATGACCTCCATGAATTGCTTCTCTCCAAGTTCACCGTGAGTGTTGTACGGCCCCTCAAACTCGTCAATGAACAGAACGATTGGAATCGTTGAACCTTCTGCGAGCAGCTTCAAAGTTGCCATTGTAACGTCGTCTTCTTCAAGGACAGACCTCACATCGAGCTTCTCAATCTCCTCTTGGCTGAGAGCATCTCCCAACAACCAACGTCTAGCAAGACCCCGCAGATTGTCATCAAGACGAAACTTGAGAAACACCTTCACAGCGTCAGATGAGATGCCAGGATATTCGTCAACTGCTTTAGACACGACATCTGCAAACTCATAGCGTTGACGTATGATTCCTTTGAGCTCCCCAAATCGAGTGAGAAGCATGTCCGCAGTCTGCTCAAAGAGACGTTCACCGCCCTCATCGACGACACAGGCATGGAAATGAAGCGGGACCCTCACTGGTGCCGGAGGCGACGGCACATAGACGGTTAGATACGGGCCATGACTCGGTCCATTCTCAAGGTCCTTCAGAACCCAAAACATGTGTGTCTTGCCCATGCCAGCAGTACCCAGGATCGGCTGCAGCCTTGAGGTCTTGTCTTGTCTTGTGAAACGAATTGCCCTGAAAACAGCCTCATCGGCCTCCGCATGAGGGCCCGGTATGTCAATGCTGTCAGGAATGTCACCTCTGGATACGTACCGCTTCATGGGCGGATTGTCTCTCAGGACCTCAACATACATCCCTTTCTCGAAGGCTCCTTCAGCCTCAAACGAATCTTTGTCAGACAATGAACCGGTCCTCCGGGATTCTCATCCTCGGAAGTTTACTGTCCGCATTATGAAGCTAATGATTGGGGGAGTCAGGCGCAGGAGAGAGCCTAGAAAGAAGGCCGCAGAGCTTGGTAGCGCATCGACTTCGAAGAGAAAGGAGGAACTAGGCTATCTGTGGCTCAAGTGCAGGCATGCTGATGCTCTCATTCGCTAGCCAAAGCTCTGCGATTTTCTGTATTAGTTCTTGAATGCCAGATCGGGTCACACTTGAGGTTTCAACGAAGGCAACCGGGTGCGGCTGACCGTTGACACCAAGTTGCTGTGCAATCCTAGCACAGTATGAAGCTCCTTCTTCTTTCGTGACTGGAGGTTCGGGCTCGTCTTCGGTGATGACAGGGTGCTCCCTTAGGTCGGTCTTGGTGCCAACGATGATGATGGGAGGTGGCACTGGGAACGCTGTCACGACTTCCTTAGTCCAGAAGTCAAGACTGTCGTAACTCCATCGGTCGGCAACTGAGTACACGATTACTGCAACTCCGGTACCGGCAAAGAACTCGGTCCTCGGCACCCTGGCTTCCTGCACTTTCTCGAACGGCCATGCGTTTATGCGGACCCTCTTATCTTTGCAGGATGCTTCTGTACTGTACACGAAAGCCATCCCATCGATGAGATCGTCTGACACGCCTTGAGTCCCCAGTTGCATGCCGCACTCATAGAGTAGGCTCTTGACTCCCACCTGCTGCTCTCCCAAGATGATGACCTTGACATCTGCCGACTCATCTTGGGTCGGGACAGATATGCGTGGCGTTCCTTCGGTTGGAGCCTCAATCCCAAGCGGCTCGTCCCACACAAAGTGTTTCGGCGTCGGTGCAGCCTCGACAGGTTCTCGGGTTGGCGGAGGAGCTGCGTCCTTCGGTATGTTCTCCATGTGGAAGCTGACAATGAGCTCATTGGCCTCATCGCTGTTGGGAACGGTATCCCATATTGTCGTCTTGGCTGCGGTCACAGGCAGTACTCCTACTGCTTCCGAGAGTTCCGGATTAATGGGCAGCAGCTGTTCGACCTCCTCGTCGAGTCTAGTTTTGCCCAGAGGTGCGAGGTATTTGTCCTTCAGTGATTCAACGACGCTCAGTGTCCGGGAGAGTTCAAGAACATCTTCCTTGGTCAGACCCTCCTCAGCGGAAAAAGACTCGGTGTCAGGAAGCCCAACTCTCTTCATGATGAACTTTAGAATAGCGGGGGGAGTGTTGTAGCCGCGAAGATAGGCAAATCGGTGGATCTCGGATAGAACGTCGGCATAGGTCCGGCTATAGTACTTTACTCTCTTCATGACCCCCTTGTCGACAATGTCAATGTGACCTGGCTTCAGGCTAATGTCCATCGTCGTACCAGGAACCAGCACTATCGCACGTCCTTCCTTCGCTCAGCAACTAGTAATCATAGATATGATAACATATTAGGTTTATCAGTATATCAACAATCTAGCCGCACCATTCTCAGTTGTTAGAGCCGTCAGATGGGTACAGAGAAGACTACCTTGCCCTCTTTGTTATGCCCAGAGTCACTCGCACCCTCAATGACAACAAAGGCTCCCTCTCAATGGCTCGCTGGAGCACGAAGATACTCAAATGGCTAACCGTGGACGCCCTCTGACATGAAGCTGGGCAACTCCTGACCCCATCGGTTTCTGAGTATGAGCAGACGCAGGGCGACCTCGAAATGAACAGCAGGAGCGCCGGTTCTTGGAGGAGAAGACTTGATTCGAGCTTCGTCGGGCCAACGACGAACGGTATAGGTTCAAATCATCCGAGTGCCTTCTGTCTGAACCAACGTCAGCAAAGAGAAGAAACTGAGGCGTGAGGTTGATAGAACTCAGAGCCACCCTTACCAATGGGATCTCAGAAACAATCCCTGTATCAAGTTCTGCAGTCAAGGTAGACCTATCCAGCAGATCGCTCGCCGCAGTCGACCTCAGCCCCTTGGACACAGATACCCATCTCCGGGAACTGAATCTGAGCAGCAACCATCTCATGTCTCTCGACCTTGCGGTGCTCGCATTCTGTCCGGAAATCGACGACATCGAACTGCATCACAACCTGTTCAGGACTCTCGACATGAAGCCGCTCGCATACTGCCCCAAGCTGCGACATATCGGCCTGAATGACAATCAGATCATGCGTATTGCCCTCGAGCCACTTGCAGGCTGCACCAGCCTTCTTGCCCTGCATCTGCATAACAATCGCCTTTTGACAGTAGACCTCGAACCTTTGGCGAAATGCGTCAGACTCGAAGAACTGAACCTCCTAGGCAACGACCTGAAGCGACTTGATCTCGGCCCCTTATTCTCCTGTGCCTCACTTCGCATTCTATCCCTGCCCGAAGCTACGAAGCTGGTTTCTCACGTCGCGTCCAAGAGAGACCTGCTGAACCCTCCCGCTCTGAACGATATCATAACTCAAGGCCGACTCAAGTTCATGACCGAATAGGACCTCGATATATGAATCCCCGGGCATATAGCCTAACTGCTGATGAACTGGAATCAATCGTTACATGGTGTGGATACAACTAGATACGAGTTTTACTTATTTTCGTAGTTTTCCCATTACCACTCCATAAGCGGTTGGTCCGATTGTCCAGATAGATGGCCGTATTTCTGAGGTGGTTGAACTGAGAAGAGCTCTTGCATTCTTCCCCATAATCCTGATACTGCTGATCCCGTCTTTGGCTCAGCCGACCGTAACGCCGACCTCAGTCATACCCCGTTCTGGCAGTTTGGGGGAGGGCCAAGAGGGGGATACACTTGCAGACGGCCAATCAGCATACTCTGGAAAAGGCGCTCCTCTTGCAGTCTCGTTGAATGGAATGAAGGTATCCACCGGGACTGCGACAATCGACAGGTACACCTCAGGATATGTGTGGACGACTCCACCTTCTGGTTGGTCGGGAAACTCACTGTCAGCATCGATTAATGACATCTCAACATATGTGGATGTCACACTTGCCAACGGAATGTTCACTGGGGTTCATAATGAACGTCGGTTTGGTCTTGGCTATGATACGCTTACTGTTGTTGTGCCCGACAGCTGGACTCTGGTGAAGAAAGAAGATCCCGCGGGCACAGGAAGAAGCGCTCATCCGATACGTGGCATCTTCAGCCTGCGTAGGGCCTCAGGCTACGGGTACGACGGTGGCTACGGTTTCTATGCCAACGCTTCTTGGTACGCAAGTACTGTTCTTTACCCAACAGATGAGATCTATTTCAGCCAGCAGGTTAGCGCGCCCTATAGGGAAGTGCGCACAGCTGAAATCAGGTTCTTTTATCGAGTTAGAAGCACATCGAATCTCTTGGATCAGGTCCACCTGTTCGTAAGGTTTGCAGACTACGAAACCAAGCTCCACGTCCTTGAGTCTGGAGATACCACAGACGTGTGGCTCGAAGCTGTGGTGACCATTCCCTCTTCTCATTTCGTTGGAATCACAACACCGAATGCTTTCCTTCTATCACTGGGTCTTGGTACTGACCTGAGCGGCAGTCAGACATCTGCTGCTAGCGCACTTGTCCAGATAGACGAGATGCGACTCACTCTCGGCGTTAGGCCCTTTCCGGAGCAGGTCGGACTCAAGGCAAATGGGGCGTCTGTTACTGGAACCATTAGCGGCAGTGTGTCACCCTTTGTACCTGATGGCAGCAGCCGCGACTGCTTCAGCAGACCCGATCGTGGGGTTGACTTGGACGGCTATTATGACAATGGTGTCCTACACGCCGGCTGCAATGCCCTGAACTCGAACTCGGTCTACCAGATGGCGTTCCAGTTCCCTGTGTCGATTCCGCAGGGTGCGGCGATTAATTCGGCCCGTCTGGAAGTCGAGGCCGAATCTGGAGTCGTCAATAGACCTAACATGACTGTATACGTAGCGAACGAGGACACCGTTTCAGCCTTCGTGAGCGGATTCCCAGTCATCAGGGACCGATATGAGTGGGTAGATACAGGCCTCGATTGGTTCCCGAGTGCGTGGAGTGCCAACGTCAGGTATACGTCACCCGACATCGCCGCGCTTGTGCAGAAGGTCATCTCAAGAGCTGGCTGGTCGTCAGGCAATTACATACTTGTGATGTTGGACTACCAGTACTCATCATCAGTCCCTGCATATAACCCCGCCAAAGGATCAACCGGCTACATGCAGTCGGATCTCGCTCGACTCTATGTCGACTACCTCGTGCCTCAATCTGATACAGTCAACTCGTTCCTATACACGAAGGAGATAACTGTAAGTCGAACCAAAGTGACTACAGACCTGGTAGACTTCCCCTTATACTTGGACCTCTACGACCCCGACCTAAGAACCAAAGTCCAGTCTGATGGCGATGACATTGTATTTATGATCGGGTCGCAGACACTCGATCACGAGATTGAACTCTTCGAGCAGGCTTTCAATTCAACGCACGCACATCTCATTGCCCATGTAAGAGTGCCGAAGCTGTCCTCGACAATCGACACTACGATTCTGATGCTCTATGGAAATCCCAGTATTGGCAAGCAGGAAAACCCGGCCGGCGTATGGGATGCCCACTATAGGGGCATCTGGCACATGAGAGAAACACCCACTGTGGATTCGTACGCATACGACTCCAGCCTAAACAACAAGGACGGAACGTTCAATGTGACCATGGACTCGGCCGACCATGTGACAGGCAAGATGGGATACGCGTTGGATTTCGACGGGGTCAATGACGGGCTTCAGATTCCCGACCCTCTCAACGGTCAGGTGTTCACTTTTTCTGCATGGGTGTATTTGACTGCCACCACGGGCGACTGGCGGAGTGTGATGGTCAGAGCAGACAGCGACAGCAATTGGTTCGATATGATAATGTATGCAAGAGCACAAGGTGCTCCGACCGCATACCGTGCGGTCATCGGAACGGGGCATACAGATAGTACCTGGGTGCGGGCCCAGTCAGACATAATACTCGCGGCTGGCACTTGGTATCACCTAGCTGGCATTCACAATGGCACACACCTTCTTTTCTACAGGGATGGAAGCCTGACTAACACCGTTGCAGAATCCATTGATATGCAGGATAACGGCAAACCCCTGTGGATAGGCGGAAACCCGGTTTGGGGCTATGCGGGCCTGTATGGTAGAATTGACGAAGCCAGAATATCGAAAACAGTGAGATCTGGAGCATGGATTGCGGCTGAGTATAGCAACCAGAACAATCCGTCCAGCTTCTACAGCATCGGAATGGAGTGGACCACCTCTCAGATGAGAAAGTCGATAACCATCGATCACACTGAGGTGGCTGGCGACCTGACGAACCACCCTGTCCTGATTGACATCTATGATGCTGACCTCAAGGCTCGTGCAAGGTCAGACGCTGCCGATATCAGTTTCTTTGCAGGCACCAAGTTCCTTGCTCATCAGATAGAGGACTATGACCCTAGCTATAATGCAACCCATGCACATTTGGTCGCCTGGGTCTGCATACCCACCTTGTCTGCCAGCATCGACACTGCGATCTGGATGTCCTATGGAGGGTCCTATGCAAGCAGTACTGAGAACCCGTCTGCGGTCTGGGACGCGAACTACTGCGCCGTCTGGCATCTGTCCGATGCCATTCCCGATGGGACGAGTAAAGGAGTCCTAGACTCTACTGGCAACAATAACGATGGAACGCCCTACAACTTCGAAGACGGAGACGGTGGCAGGACCGGTGCCGCAGGACAGATTGACGGCGCAGCTCAGACGGTTGCCGACGACCACATGTCAGTGTGGAATCCCGTCAACGCTAAGCCGGCCACTCAGCTCACGCTCTCTGCTTGGGTGAAAGTACAGGCGCCCAAGTATGGCGAGGTTGTGACACTGGGTGACTGCTATGCCCTGCGAGTGAGGGCTGATGGTGATGCCCAGTTCTTCAAATGGGATGGTAGCTGGTGGGTGAATGTTGTAGCGGCGGGAAGCAATGTCGCGGATGGCAAATGGCACAACATCGTTGGCATCCAGAACTCAACGGGCATGTTTCTACTTGTGGACGGAGTTCAGAAGGCGAGCAACAGCAACACGGCTCCGATTGTATACAAATCACCTGATAAAATAGAGATCGGAATGAACGGCGGTTTATCGCCTGATCCTACACTGAATCTCACGGGCACCATTGATGAGGTCCGCATATCGGCAACTGGAAGGCCTGCTAAGTCCGTTGTGACTTCATACAACAACCAGAAGGACGCTTCCAAGTTCTACACAGTGGGTATCGAACAAACAGGTCCTGATATCTCGTCTATAGAATTCAAATACAAGAAGACTATCACGGTTGACCACACAAAGGTTGCCGCTGACCTAACGAACTTCCCACTGCTAGTTAGTTTGTACGACAGGGATTTGCGAACCGATGTACAGTCCGACGGAGACGATATTGTCTTCAAAATCGGAAACCAACTCTTGAGCCATGAGATCGAACTGTTTGACCAAGCATACAACAGCACACATGCAAGGTTAGTTGCGTGGGTTAGGGTACCCTTCCTGTCGTCGGCGAGTGATACGGAGATTACAATGTACTATGGGAACAGCGCCCTAGGAAGCCAGCAGAACCGAGCAGGGGTTTGGGACAGCCGCTATTTTGGAGTCTGGCACTTGGGAGAAACCAGTGGCAATGTACTAGACTCCACGTCATATGGCACTCAGGGAACTCCTGCAGGAGGGATAGTTCGAGGAGCGACGGGAGCGATAGGAAGAGCCTCCGACTTCGATGGCGTCGACGATACCATTAGCTTTGGAGATCCTACTGACGGTCATCTAGACCCCGGAACAATGAGCTACACCTATAGCATGTGGGTCAGAGTAGATAGGAACACCGCGAACTATCAACGGGTCCTATACAAGGGCGGCAGCTCATCAAGCGACAGGGGCTATGATTTCGAAACGACTCAAGACGCATCTAGCATCAATGCTTGGATCTCGGACGGAACGACTTCTGTGACCGCTTATTCTACACCTGTTACGCTCGGCACATGGATGCATCTAGTGGCTGTCGTCAATCGAACGTCCGGCATGCTTGTTCTCTACAGGGACGGACTCAACACCGGACGACGAAGCCTCGGCACGATTGGCACTCTAAGCTCAACGACGACATTCCGGCTCTCGCACACAAGCTACCCGACTGACGCCATCATGGATGAGGTGAGGGTATGGAACTTCGCCGCCTCAGCCGACTGGATCAGCACAGAGTATGCAAACGAGAAGACACCCTCAACATTCTATAGTGTAGGCAATGAGGTCGTGCTCGCTACAGACCCTGAGACTCAAGGAGGATACGGAGTAGCCATCGGAACTAGTTCACCATCTGAGGTTTCAGTCAGCATGGAATTGACACTGAGTGCCTACTTTGCTGCTCAGAGTCTAGCAGACGATCTGTCACCGGGGACCTCCTTTTCATCATCAAATAACACACTGACAAGCTGGAGTGCAGGTATCTTGGTATCAAAACCTAGTGAACTCCAGAACATGAACTTCAGCATCTATTACCCCGCAGGTAAGTGGGTACCGCTCACCGTCACTGACCCCTCAGGCACTGCCAAGTCTACGCCGGCCGATTGGACATATACTGACGGAGTTCTTACTGTAAAGTCATCATCGATTGACACTTCTGGTCTTTGGAGGGTCGGATTCCAGGATGAGAACAAGGTTTCCGACCTGTTGATGGGCCTCACCGGAGGGTCACTTTCTGGCACAGCTAGATTCAGCGTGGGTGATAGAGTAGACTTCCGAGCGTATGCCCCAGGCAAAGCCGGGTCCATGGTTGAACTCACTCTGCTCGACCCCAACGGATCGCTCTGGTTCTACAACAAGACTGTCATCCAAGGCATAGGCTTCCCTGTCGCGTATCGTCACCGCAAAGACTTGCTGGTCAATCATTCGAAAGTCTTGGCGGACCTCACGGACTTCCCGATGCTGGTTGATCTGTATGATAGAGACCTTCGAACGGATGTGAAGCCTGATGGCAGTGACATCGTGTTCGTGGTGGGCGACCGTGTGGTAGAGCACGAAATGGAGTCATTCGTCCAGAACTACAACACCACGCACGGACACCTGACAGCTTGGGTCAGGGTCCCCCTGCTTTCAAGCTCTGTTGATACGACGGTGAGCATGTACTACACCAACCCTAGCGTCTGCAGTCACCTGAGTCCAAAGGGAGTGTTTGACAGCGGATACTTGGGAGTCTGGCACCTCACAGAGAGCGGAAATGGCACGGCGAATGAGTATAAGGACAGCAGCAAGTATGACAACAATGGTCAAGGAGGTGAGGGTGAGTCCCTCTACGTACCACACCAAGTAGCCGGCAGGATTGGATACGCCCAAGACTTCAATAATGTAGATGGCAAGTACGACCTGATCGACTGCGGCGACAGCCCGCTCTGGGACATCACTGGAACGCAGATTACGCTTCAAGCTTGGATAAAGCATCAGATTACGCCGCAGGATCATGTCTATGGCATCATGAATCACAAAGGCTGGTATGACGGATATAGCCTGTTGATTGACAGATACTCACTCAAGATCACATTTGACCTTCCGGGCGATACCAACAGCCTGGTGGGTGCGAACGATGTCACAACCGGCACATGGCATCACATCGCCGCGACTTACGATGGAGCATACATGCGCATCTACATCGACGGCATACAGGACCCGAATGTGATGGTCAAGACCAACGACATTGAAGCAGCCTCATACGAGAAAGGATTCTGGATAGGCCATGGAGACCAACCGAAGAACGAAACTTGGAGTGGTGAGTTCGTAGGACAAATAGATGAAGTACGTATCTCTAGAGTGACGCGTTCCGCGAGCTGGATCAGGACTGAATTCAACAATCAAGCAAGCCCAAGTAGTTTCTACAGCGCTGGAAATGAGAAGACCTCGGGTTCATTCGGCTTCACGAACATTCTGTTGGATTCGACAGCTCCTGCAGGAGTCTGGCAGGCTTATGCAACATACCTCGATGATTCGACCCAGGTCCTGAATGGAGCAGGCCAATCCCACCGCAGTTTCATTGTAGCACACATCACCGGACTGACCCTCACTGCACCGAGCGATGCAGTTTCTGACCATCTCTGTGCCCACCAAATCGGCGACCAGCTCTATGTAGAACTGAACCTGACTGATACGGTAAACGCGAACATGATACATGGCGCGTCGGTGACAATGAACTGGACGGTAGGCGGTACGCCGACGAGCGTGCAGCTTGTCGATTACGGAGACGGGAGATACGGCACAACGATGAACACCTCCGACCTGCAGAATGCCAGACGTTGGAGGATTGACTTCCGTTCATATCACCTCTTCTACAACAATGCAACCAACTATCTGTACTTGGACCTCTCACATACGTCCTATCTATCATACCAGACTCCTTTGTCTTCTCCCTACGGTGACGACTTCCAAGTCAGAGTCACCCTCC
>PRDI01000105.1 GCA_003345595.1 Candidatus Thorarchaeota archaeon
CACTGGGGCAGGGAATGAATCCATGTTCGAGAGAATGAATGGCACTGACGTTCAGCGCATTCAGTTCATGAATGACATGTCAGATGTTGCGCAGGGTTTCTTCAGCTGGGTGGATCAGGCAGTGATAACTCTGCCCGGAGGAGCAACTGAGGCTGTCAACGTGACAGCTTCCTACATGCCCATGGGAATGGGTGTGGCTGTATACTTGGCCTACCCCAACTTCGACAATGGAACACTGACCCACGATCCATCGATAGGCCTGTATGAGAGCGGAAACCCCATCACTACGACCCCCGATAACATGCCAATTGTCCTCGGGATTGGCTTGGTGGCAGCAGTTGCCATTGCAGTAGTCGTTCTCCGCAGAAAACAGTAACCCATAAGGTGGTGGACTGTGTCCACTACCGTTTTTCTTTTTAACAGAACAATCCTGTACACGCAACAAGACGGATGACACGCTCCAGAGTCAATAAACGCGAAACGATAGTGATTGACGATGAAAGGTTTCCTGCTAGCTCTGACAATCATATCACTAGCAGTCCCGATTGCTCTGCCTCTTCAGGTTCAGGCCGCCGATACTGATAGTGTCCTTTTTGATCCCGTGGACATTCGAGCAATTATGCACGAGAATACGAGCACTTCATTGATGGTCGATGCGCGGGCGAACAATGTAGGCTCGTTGTCCATGTCCTCACTCAGTATCGGCATTGAATCACTAGAGCTGGAGGTCATTGCTGTTCGGGTTGACAATGAAACAGCCAATGGAGAAACAATCCTGAGAGATGACTACACCGAGATTACAGTCACACTTCCCAAGGTTCTGGAAGCGAATTCATCTGTCTGGCTTCATCTAGCACTTGTAGCTAGCGATCTCCAATCACCTCTTGTCATTGCCCAAGATGCCAGCCATGTTAGTGGCGATTTCTTATTCTATGTCAGACCGCTTTCGGTATTTGCCAATTTTACGTTCACTGCAGTTCTTCCACCATATGCATCTCTATCTAACGATTATGTAGTGACCCTCTTTCCTCACTCCGATTCCAATTTCACTGATGGCCAATCACTCATATTTGTTTGGGACGTGCCGCTGCTCCAGCCCGGTCAAGAACGAGTGTTCATAATCAAGTATCAACTTCCAAACATCTCCACAGTTCAAGCACAATCATCATTTCTTGGAAGTCTTCTCTACGGAGCATTGGGTGTCATAGCTGGGCTTGCTTTAGCATTCGGTGGCCCGAGAGTGATTGAACGGTTGAAACGCCTTGGAGCAGTGAAATACGTAGGAGTCACAGCTGAAGAAGAGGAGGTTCTGGCGACCATCCGGGAGAAAGGCGGCTCATGTACACAGAAAGAGCTTTACAGTCTTTTTGACATGTCACAGTCGAAGATGAGCCTGATTCTTACAAATCTTGAGCAGCGGGGTTTGATTCGAAGACTAAAGGAAGGACGGGAGAATGTGGTCCACCTGATGGAGCCCAAGCAAGCTGGCTAAGAGTCCATCTTCACTCTTCGCCTTCAGGACCAAGTTTCTTTCCCGGGGGCAAGTCATCCATCAGCAGTCTTTCAGACTCAGCTTCTCTTACAGCCGCCGTGGCCTTATCACCGCCAATGTTCTCCAAAGCGCCGGCTGCAGTCTGCCTGACGAACATCGAATCATCATGCAGGACACCTATCAGTGGCTCGACGGCTGCAGTGTCCCTCCTTTCACCGAGCTGGGCAGCAGCGAGAATGCGCACCATGTATCTGGAATCTCTGAGGCAGCTGATGAGTTGTGTTGTTGCACGTGGGTCGTCTATCCCCCCAAGACGTTCAATGGCACCAAGCGAAACCTGTTCGTCATCGCTCCGCACTTCGGCTGCAAGGTCATCGATGATGGAACCCTGATCTGCCAGACTTCGACTGCCCCTTTCGGACATTAGCACTCTGTGTGAAGTGCCCTCCGTAGCTCTCTGTTTCTTGACGGGAGCCGGGGCAGTTCGGGGAGCCTTGGTCTTCTCCGCTTTTGCCACAGTCTTGGCGGGTCCTTTCCTTGTGCTTACCGCGGGAGCCCTGCTCTTTGTTTCGCCTTTCTTGTCACCCTTCTTGGCGCTTGACGCCTTTGGCAACTCACTATCTCCAAGCCTTGATGAGGGCTCAATGTCGGTCCACAGTTGCTCTAATAAACAGTCTGAGTCCTCTTTGTCATAGCAAAAACGCCTTAACACACTTCAGGATTTCGCGTGTCTGGTGACCTCCTTGCATGAGTTCTCTGCTGCCTGCTCCATCGTGGAGACTGTTGTAGAGGCAGCAAGGAGTCATGATGTCAAGAGGGTCAAGGCTGTGAACATTGAGGTCGGTGAGTTCACATTCCTTCTTCCTGAACAGCTGCGTTTCAATTTTGAGATTGCAAGTCAGAAGACGATCGCCGAGGGCGCAGAGCTGAACATTAGGATGGTGAAGGGGAGGCTGATCTGTCGTGACTGTGGGCACGAGGGCGAGGCACAAAGCCCTGATGAGGCTCTGGGTCCTGCCGCCATGTTTGCACCGATGAAGTGCACCAAGTGCGGTAGCAGCGCAACTACAATCACTGGTGGCAAGGAGTTTCTAATAGCAGATATCGAGGCAGAAGTTGCGGCTCCCGTCGAGAAACAAAGGCCTAAACCAAAACCGCATTGAGGATGCCGTCCTGCCCCGGGCGACTAGTGACCTTGGCACGACCTTTGGCTGTCTTGATGATCGTCCCTCGAGTTATGACCTTGCGCCGCTGGTAGTCTGTGTTTGACGGGTTCTTTTCAACATCCTGAATCTCGGCCCGGAATGTCTGGTTCTTTTTAGGGTCAGTGATGTTTACCATCTTCGCGCGCAATATTGGTCTCTTCTTGTTGTGAACGCCTTTGCTGTCGATTGTGCGCCTCTTGGGTTCACCGAGGAGTGTTTCTGTGGGGGAACGACCCATCTCCCACTTCCTCTTGCTCCTGAATTGCTTGATCTTTGCGCCAGTTGGCTTTCGACCAGACTTGCGATGCCATACGCCCATACTGACTACCTCTTGGCTTAGTCACTGACGCTCACTGTGAAGCAGTTTTAAGTCTTGCTCAGTGGCGGCGTTCAGGTCGTACTGAACATCTCCTTCAAATACGACGAACAGGCACATGACTATTGCAGTCTGGATGGAGGCCGCCACATGCCAAAGATAGAATCCGCCCACGGTGCTGGTGGGAGAGTGATGCAGAGTCTGCTGAAGGAAGTGATTATCCCCTCCTTTGGGCTTAGGAAGATTGGGAGCATAGGTCTGGATGAGATGGATGACGGAGCGACACTGCAAGCGAATGGTGCAGGCCTCATAATAACCGCGGATGCGCACACAGTTCAACCGCTCTTCTTTCCAGGTGGCAACATCGGCACCCTTGCTGCCTGTGGTACAATCAATGACTTAGCTGTCATGGGCGCTAGGCCCATCGCAATGACAAACACGATAGTGATAGAGGAGGGCTTCGAGATTGAGACACTCCATGAGATTCTGAAGTCATTGAACGCCGTCATCGAACCGCTTGAGGTCGCGATGATTGCTGGCGACACGAAGGTCATGCCGAGAGGAACTCTTGATGGCCTTGTGATGTCCACATCTGGCGTCGGCACAGTATATCTGGACTCCCCGGTTCCAGACAGCGGCGTCAAGGCCGACGATGACATAATTGTCACTGGACCGATTGGGGATCACGGGACTGCATTGCTGGCTCACAGAGAGGGACTCAAGTTTGAAACCGATTTGGTAAGTGACGTGGCTCCTCTCTGGGAACCGATACGTGACTGTCTTGACGTCGGGGGCGTACACGCAATGAAAGACCCGACTCGCGGTGGAACTGCAGTTGCCCTGAATGAGTTCGCATCCAAGTCGAGAGTCGAGGTTGAGTTGGATGAGGGCCGCGTGCCTGTCCGTCCTGCCGTTCGCTCCCTGTGTGACATTCTGGGTCTGGAACCTCTCCACATAAGCTGCGAAGGTCGAGCAGTTATGGCAACAGACCCCTCAGTGACCAGTGACATATTACAGGTTCTATCAGAACACAAGACGACCCGGGATGCATGTGTTATTGGCAAGGCTCACAGGGGTGTTGGAAGAGTGCTACTGAAGACGGCGATAGGGGGTAGAAAGGTCCTACAAGTGCCCTACGGAGAACCGGTGCCCAGAGTCTGCTAAATCAGATTTGAATCAGCTTCGGACGATGTGGTTGCCGAATACTCTGAGGGCTGGGAACAATGACCCAAAACAAAGCGAGAGTTTGCCAGTCACATCTAGATCGTTTCTTCGTCTTCTAGGGTGTTTCCGGGTTCTCTTCTCCCTCTTGGTCCCCGGAAAGAATACGCTTCAGCTGGAATTTCAGTTGTGCCTTCAGTTTGACCTTGTCAGAATCAAGACCAAAGTAGTCGGAGAAGAGCTGAGTTGTCGTGAGCATCTTGCTCCGCCCTTCTGGTACAGCATCTATGAACTTCTTCTCCTCAAGTTCCTTCACATGGTCATAGACATGAGTACCCCTCTGGACAACGAGGTCCGACTGTAAGATGGGCTGTTTGAGAGCAATGAAGACCAAGGTCTGAAGAGTACCAAACGAAAGGAGTCCACCAGGTATGAGTTTTCCTACCCGAGTGGTCAGTTCGGGTTTCAGCTGCAACACATACCTCTCCCTCGGCAAGTCCACAACCTCCAATGCCCCACCTCGTTGGTGATACTCGAAATTCAGGTCATCCAGAAGCTTCTTCGCGGTAGACTCTGCCTTTCCAATGATGTCTGCTAGCTCCTGCAGTGTCATTGGTCTGCCCGCGACATAAAGCGCCGCTTCAAGTGTCACCAGGTCCTCATTCACACATATCACCTAGACCTTACACGCGGCTTAATACCCTCTGAGGGCTTCTCCGTTTCTTCCGGCGGAGGTACTAGCTTGACCCATATTATGTCCTTCTTGTCCATCCAGAGGTCAATGAATGCTCTTGCATAGAGATGCAGCAGTGAGAAGAAGATGCGAACTATCTCTCTTCGCGTGTTATTGACCAGCAGATCAGTGAATCTGACGACTTCACCCATTTTGACGATCTTGCTGATGTCTGCATATACGTCGGCGATGGTTTCCTCGATGTTCACCCGGGACGTATCCATGCTGAAAGACAGGGGTCCTGCCTCTGATTTTCCGTGCCGCGACTGAGGAATTGGCCGTTCTCTTATGCCCTTGCTCAGAACTCGGTCCATTGCCATGAGCAGTTCCTGCAGGGTTACTCTTCTGTTTGTGAGCCTGAATGGCGGAAGTATCTGGGGGATAGCGAGTTCCTCTTCCTCCTCACCTACTTCAGGAGGAATCAGGCCAAGTTCCAAGAGGTCTCTAGTCTTCTTCATGAAGATGACTGATGCAGAATAGAGCGCGTTTCCTGAAACTCGGAAGTCAATGTCCCCCATCCTTCTCATTTCTTGCAGGAAGCCTGCAACCAGCTTCCCGACATCCACGTTCCAAGGTTCGATGTTGTCCAGCTGAAGAACATCAGTGAGGAGGATGTAGGGTGGCGACGCCCAGAAGGGCGTATCATCACTCGTGCTCACGCTGACTCAGCCACCTCCTGAAGGTCCACTGAAACAATCCTGGATATGCCATCTTGGTTTGACACGCCAATGAGCATGTCCGCTTTTCGCACGGTGGTGTCCCTGAGCGACACCACTATGAACTGGGAGTTCTTGGACATTTCTGATATCAACAGTGCGACGTTGTGCGCATTGACATCGTCCAGGGCCGCGTCTATCTCATCAAAGACATAGAAGCTTGCGGGGTTGTGCATTTGAATGGCGAAGATCAATGCCAGTCCCGTGAGTGTCTTCTCTCCGCCGCTCATCGCATCAAGAGAAACCAGTTCTTTGCCTGCAGGTTTAGATCTGACAGTTATGCCCCCCATCAGCGGGTGTTCAGCATTCTCTAGCATCAGGTTTGCCTCGCCGTCTGGCGAGAGCTTGGCAAACACCTTCGAGAAGTTGTCTGCAATATCGTTGTATACTTGGAGGAATTTCTGGGTCTTTTCTTTCTCCAGCTCCTCCATGAACGACAGGATCTCCTTGTGTTCCTTCTCAAGCTGCGTCTTCTTCTCGACAATCTCGTCGTATCTGTCTTTTTCAGTATCATAATCCGTGAGCGACTTCAGGTTGACTGGACCCATTGCCTCAAGTTCTCTCTCAATCTCTTTGATCTTCTCTTCAAGGTCCTCGATCGCTTTGGCAGTCAGCTCACGTTGCCCCGCTCTCTTCTCGAGCTCTGTTTCCACATCGCTCATCGTGGCTAGCTGGGCAGTGAGTCCGACCAAGTCGGTTTCAAGGCGCGAGCGTTCTACTTGGAGCCGGTAGACGGCTTTCTCGTTTCCAGTTTGTGACTCCTTGATTTCTTCCTGCTTCAGCCTGAGGTTTCTGATGGTTTCTTTCAGTTTCAGCTGCCGTACTCGCTTATCTTTGACTGCGGTGTCGATCTGTTCTCTCTCTGACTTCAGTTTGAGGAAATCGCTCTCTTTTGCCCTAAGGTCTGCCTCAATAGATGTAGCATCCTCTTCCAGACTCGGCAATACTGCCTCCAGTGACGCGATTCGGAGTTCCAGTTCTACTGACTTGGGCAAGTATCTCTCTTGAATCGAAACTCTCAGTGCGGAGGTTTCAGTCCGAATCCTCTCGTGGTTTCGCTTGTGCTGTTCTAGGACTTCCTTCAGATCTCTCAAGTCCTGATTCAACTTGCCCGTGCCTGACTTCGCCAGTATTTCGTTGCACTGGTCTCTTTGTTCTCTGACTCTTTCTCTCTGAGCAGTGAGCTCCTCATCTCGAGTCCTGAGCTCGGATATCTGCTTCTCCAGTTCCTCAATTGTGACTCTTGCCTTGTCAGTCTTCTCTTTCAGTTTCTCTGCTTTTTGTTCCCTGTCCCTGAGTTTCTCCTCTAGGCCCTTCAGTTCCAACCCGTCCCTGTAATTCCGCTTAGAAATGTCTTCAATCTCGCGGTCAAGTGCCCTTTTCCTGCTCAGGAGCTCTTCCTGCTGTTCTTTCAACTCAGACAGGATGTCCTCAAGGCCCTTGAGGCGTGAAATCAGGTCTGGGCTTGTGTCCTCCTCTTGAAGTGAGAGCCCCGTTGAATCTCTATGGAAGTGTCCTCCAGTGATGAGTCCTGAGCGTTCTACCAAGTCGCCCTCCAACGAAACCGCTCTACAGTTGTCGAAACCCACGGCCTTTGCGGTATCGAAGTCCTTGGTCACAAGTGTGTCCGAAAACACGAACTCAAAGGCCGGACGCATCTTCGGGTTAAAGGTCACAAGGTCCAGTGCATAGCCTATCACGCCCTCTCTCTGTGGCTTCCGACTCGGTCTTCGTGTCTTTATCCTGTTGAGTGGGATGAACGAGGCCCGTCCTACTCGCTCTTTCTTAAGCACCTCAATACATCGGGTGGCCACATCCTCATTCTCTACGACTATGTGGGACAGTCTGTTACCCGCCGCTACCTGCATGGCTGTGGCATAGTCCGGGTTTATGACCCCCAGTTCTGCAACTGTGCCGTAGACCCCGTCAATCTCTCCCTTGTCGCGTAGTTCAAGCACTCTGGCCAAGGCTCTCCGGCGTTTCAAGAACGTCTCTTCGGCCTCTCTCAATGCATCCTGACGAGCCTGCAGCTTAATCAGTTCTTCCTTTGTCGAGGCAACGAGCTTGCTACTCTCACTCACCTGCGCGTCCACTGTGGCAAGTTGCCTCTCAGTATCCTCAAGTTCCTGCCGCCTTCCAACTTCGGACTCATGCAGTTTCTGAAGGGCTGTAGTCTTTGCCGGGACGATGAATCTGAGTTCTAGCAGTTCCTCGTCTGTCTTCTTCGTGGAATCTTCAGCATCACGTAACTCCTCGTACGTGAGCCCCAATTCCTTACTATCTGACCTTATGGTAGACCTGATTTCAGTCACACCCTCATCGAGGTGTGCCATCTGTGTGTTGAGGTCCTGAAGCCTTAGAGTGGCTTCATAGTATGCAGACTGCTCTTTCTCAAGAAGACCCTCGAGTCGTGCAATGTCAGTTGAGCACTCCAGAATCTCCTTGTCAAGACTCTCAAGTTCGAGTTGCTTCTCCTTGGTGCCATGTTCCGCAGCGGTCATTTGGTCTTTCGTGGAACTCAGCTGTTTCTCAAGCGCGTCCCGTTCTTGTCTGGTTCTGTCATAATCACTCTTTGCACGATCGAGCTTGCTCCGAAAGTGTTCAACCTCTGCAGTCATGGTACCATACTGCTCAGAAACTCTTGAGGCGTCACCGCCGGTTATCAGGTCGATCTCCTGTTCTATTTCTCCGATTTCGGACTCGGTCTTGGCCATGTCTGCTTCGACCTTGGTCAGCTGCTTGGCAAACCTCTCAGCATCTGCGGCTCGCTCTGCAAGTGTTTCGTCTATCGTAGTTGTCCGGTTCTTGGACTTGATGACTGTCCAAGTCAAGCTCTCAATTCTGATCTGCTGTATCTGATCACGTAGACCGGTGTAACGGAGGGCGTCTTTCCTCTCCGCTTCCAGACGCTCCAGCTGATGACGACGTTCTTGAAGCTGTGTTTCGACCTTGCCTAGGTTGGTTTCACTCTCTGCAAGCTTCTTGAGTGCTTTCTCTTTCTGCTCGTCATAGGCTGATATGCCTGCAATCTCCTCAATGAGCTTCCGTCGTTCAATTGGGCTGACTTTGACCATCTGGGCAATCTCGCCTTGGAGTACAAGATTGTAGCCGTTTGGGTCGACACCTATGCCGCCGAGGATGTCTATGACCGCCGCACGGGTGACCATCTTGCCGTTTATCCTGCAAACCGACTTACCAGATTCGTCCAGCTCTCTCTCAACAACGACTCTATCGGCGTCAATCTGCAGTTTTCTGTCCCTGTTATTGAAGCAGAGCTCCACAATAGCTGACTTGGCCTTTGGAGGCATGTCTGGTTTAGGTGGAGTATAGAGCAGCTCCGAGAAGACATTAGCACGCAACGTCTTGGCACTCAGCTGCCCGAGCACGAAAAGAATCGCATCAATCACGTTGGACTTGCCTGACCCGTTCGGCCCGACGATGCATGTGAAGCCAGGGCTCAGGTTAATCGTGACGGTGTCCCGGCCAAATGACTTGAAGCCTTTGCATACTAGCTTCTCGATGTGAACCAAGGCACCATCCCTTCCGACTTCCTAGATGGCCATTTCTGGGCAGAGGCGTGTCTGACTATTATCTGGGTGATACGTGACACTAAATACGGTTGGTATGACGGTGGTAATACCACGAATGATACCCACGTATTCCAATCTTAGCGAATCCGCTTACATAAAGCTACAAAAAGATAGCTCTGGGACCTACCTTCCCATCAGGCCTTGACCATCGACATGAGCGCCCGTTTGAGTGCGATTCTGAGAAGGCCCATTGACTCTTTCGCGCCTTCTCCAGCGATTGCAGCAAGGACTAGTTGTACGTCACCCAAGACTATGACATATCCCTTGTCCGATGCGATACTGATTTCCTTCAGACTGCCTTTGTCAACCGCGCTGACTAGTTGCGACGAGTTGGCAGATATCTTGGCGATCAGCGATGCAACGTCCGTGTGCTTGATGCCTGCCGTAACGGTGTGACCGAACAACACCTTGCCCTTGTCATCACAGACCACGATGCCCTGTATGTCAGCATTCGCCGCCATGGTCTGCGCGACGACTGACTCTATCTTGGCCTTGTCCACCATCGTGACAGTCCTCCGAAGAGTTTCGCCTAATATCATCAACTAGAGGGCTCTGAGCTGTTTATATCTTCTGTGCCGACATCTTGAGATGGCAGAGTTCTCCTCTTACTCCAATTCTCATGATGCTGCGTGACGTTCATTGTGAGTTCGAGTGATCTGGACGCAGGAGTCTCCTAATCCGGGGTCGGCACTTGGGCCTATGTCCTACACGTCTGTTCGGTTTGTGATTCTTCGATATACAGAAGCGGAAACATCAGCAATTGACTTAAAGCACAATGGGCCGCCCCTGATTGGCAACAGTCTTCTGAGGAATAGTATCGATGCCCATGCTTAGGACCAGTTCAGAGGCCTTTCCAGCCTCAAGAGACATGATTAGCGAGATCCCGTATGTCCTGCGTGTTGAGTTCAGAGACCTAGCACGCGACGTAACAAAAATCACAGGAATACCAATCACATGTCACAAGTGTAACGGTTTTCTGATGAGCGCAGATCAGATTGTTGAGGACAGGAAGGTCGGGAAGCACTTCGTCTGCCCCTTCTGTGGCACTTTGAACATGATTGCAGGTGAAGTAGTCCTTGCTGGCTCTGACACGGATTTCATCATCAAGCCAGGTCCAGACAAGACCGAAACCACAACCACTGCAGCCACCACTGCGGGCGGTAGGTCATTTCTGGCCGTGATTGATGTGTCCGGCTCAATGGCTGGAGCCAATCTGGCAGCAGTGAAGAGGAGCCTGACCACCTCTGTTGAAAGCCTAGCTGCGAACTCTCCCGACACGTTGTTCGGATTGATAGAGTTTGAGAGTTCTGTTCTGTTTCGCAATATGGAAACTGGTGAGGCGGTGCAGCTTCCAAGAGAGTCCTTTGCGAGCTTCGAAACCATCACTGAAGCCGCACGAAGACTCATGGACCGAATCAAGCTCATCAAGGTGGGAGGAAATGCTGGACCTCTGAAGCGTCACATCAATGCCCTGAGAGAGCAGGGCGGGACAGCTCTTGGTCCTGCGGTAGCCATGGCGTGTGTCATTGCCAAGCACCG
Organism: Candidatus Thorarchaeota archaeon; assembly: GCA_003345595.1. Lineage (GTDB taxonomy): Archaea > Asgardarchaeota > Thorarchaeia > Thorarchaeales > Thorarchaeaceae > OWC5. The sequence goes on from PRDI01000105.1 coordinate 10,753, forward strand.
AGGTGTAGGCAGGGTGGTCCTTCTCACAGACGGACTTGCGAACGAAGGCATTGGTGCTCTTGAGGGCTATCAGGTCACTCCTGGAAACAAGTACTATGAAGACCTAGGGCGTTTGTTCAAAGACAATGGCACAGCGATTGATGTAGTTGGGATCGCCACTGGTGCAGGGATGGAGCTGAAAACATTGGGCCTGATGCCTGAAGCCACAGGTGGCCAGATGTATTATGTCACTCCAAATGAGCTGGACAAGAGCCTGTCGGAGCTAGCGGGAGCATCGTTGCTTGGCCGCGATGTCCAAGTTCGGCTTCTTACTCCATCAGGCGTGAAAGTCAAGGACGCTTCAGGCGTATCAAGAGCCGTTGTAGACGAACTTAGGACTAAGAGCGAAAGCAGGATAGGGGTTGTGGGTGAGAATCACGAGCTCTATTTCGAGGTGGAGCCAGAGAGCACGCTCAAGGCTAAGGAAGTCCCAATTCAGGTGCAGGTCGAATACACTGACCAAGACGGATCCAGACGAATGCGCACTTTCACTAAGAAGCTGCAGGTCACTTCAGATGAGAAAGAGTTGGTCAAGACAATGGACCCGACAATCGGCGCCACTTTCGTTGTCCAGAAGGCTGGAGAGGAGGCCTTAGGTGGTGGTCGTGCCGCTGGCATGAGTCGGATTGCCAGTTACAGGGCTGCAATGAAGAAGAAGGCCAAGGCCGCGCCAGCGCCGGTACAGGCGAAGCTGCAGAGAGCCGATGATGCGCTTGCCACAGAAGAGGAGAACATGGAACGTCAGGAAGCAGCAGTGGGCAGAGCACGAGCTGGAGCGCCATCAGCTGCAGCAGATCAAGCAGTAACTGAGAACTTGGCCCAAATGAGGAAAGCATCCAAGGCTCTATTTGGCGATGAAGAGGATGAGAAGTAGGTTCTCGATGAGTCCTCTCCTCCTTGTGGCTGCATGGTTCGCCGCGAAACGAGTGTGTCTAGTCACGCATTGCCTGCGGCCCCTGTGCTAGTCAGAACATTGGCGCGGTCGGCATCTCAGAATGCGCAATTGGCCTGTTGAGAAGACCCTGTTGCCACAAGTCTCAAATACCCAAGCGTGGCGTAGAAATGCTAAATGCACAATTGACAGCAGCGGGGATTCTACAGTTGGTTAGCCAGGACAAACTCCGATCGATTCTCTCCAAAATCAAGGCGCAAGGGGGAGTCCGAGGAGTTGTTGTCACAAACATGGAAGGCTTGCCACTTAGCAGTGATCTAGACCCCGAAACGACTGAAGCTGTCGCCGCCATAATAACCTCCCTCGTGGGCAAGGCGCTCGATGCAGTGAGAGAACTCCGAGAGGGGTCTCTGTCATTCCTGACTCTCGATACATCTAAGGGTCAGATTAACATAGCACCCGACGTGAAAGAGGGGTTGATATTAGTAGTCCTGAAGAAACCGAGCTGAAAGGAGAACGATGACATGAGCGATCCAAAGGTCTTCGACAAGATCCTCACTGAGATCATCCGCCAAGACAAGGGCATAAAGAAGGTAATCCTTGTGGACAAGACTGGGCTGACAATTGCAAACGTGAGCAAGCTCAGCTACTTTCCGATTGACACAGATTCAATAGGTGCGATTGCGAGCGCAGTGTTTTGCGCCAGCGAGGAACAGGGGAAGAACCTACAGATCGGGGAGCTTGAGATTGTCACCTCCGAGTTCTCAGAAGGTAAGATATTCGCCTCTGCATGCGGCAAGGGTGTTCTTTGTGTTGTTTCCGAGTCTGAGGTGAACATTGGCCTTATCCGGCTCATCATGAAGAAGCAGGGTGTTCAGCTCGCAGAAGAGTTGGAGAAGTTCTTGGCAGTCGAACCCACAGCACCATCAAAGGGCAAGGAGCTGGATGAAGAGGATCTGAAGTCTGCTCTGGCAGAGCTCGAAAAGGTGTGAGCCCTCGCTGGTGGCCGGAACTGACCTGTCAAGTCGGCTCGTGTCTACTTGACGGACAAAGGCTTTTATGAGAGTACAATGTTACCACAGCCAGTTACCCGATTTGGGATGCCCGGCTCGGGAACTGATACTTGGCTCTCAGAGCATGAGAATTGCCCCGTGGCACGTACTCTCACACTGGTGGTGTTTCTGCGCCACCATGGCGGGGACGGTCCACAAGAACAGCATAGCACCGAGGTGTTGAAACGTGCGCAAGGATGACAAGGGCAGAATTCATCTCAAGCTGGTGTTCTATGGTCCGAGCCTAGGCGGCAAGACGACTGCGCTTCGTTGGCTGTACGGAAAGGTCGAGGGTCTCCAGAAGGGAGAGTTTACGGCAATCGAAGATGAAACAAACCGCACCCTGTTCTTTGACTACGTACCGATGAGCGCAGGAGGTCGTGTCCTCTTTGACGTGTTCACTGTTGCAGGACAGAAGCGACACAGACACCAGAGGAAGGTTGTGCTCCAAGGGACTGACGGGATACTGTTCGTTGCGGACTCATCTCCCGACCAGCGAGAGGAGAATGTTGAGAGCTTCGAGGAATTGAAGCTCTTCTTAGGTGATGTACTGGGCCGTGATATTCCCATTGTAGTCATGCTGAACAAGCGTGACCTGCCCAACAGGATGTCTCGTGATGAGATGCTTGATCTACTGGGACTCGGTGGTAACGTACCGATTTACGAAACCATCGCCGTCCAGGGCGTAGGAGTTAAAAGAGCCTTCCAGGCCATAGCACGGGAAGTCATCCTTAAGAGAATGTACAAGTGAATGCACCTAGGTGAGTCTGATGAGCGAGTCGCGGGGCGATACACTCGAGGGAGTCCTGAACGAGCTGCAAGGCAGTATTCCCGAGATTGAGGCCT
>PRDI01000106.1 GCA_003345595.1 Candidatus Thorarchaeota archaeon
CCCTGTACGAGTGGGAATAGCATGGCAGGATTCTGCTATGATGCAGGTAGGCAAGTCCGGGATTACTGATGGAATTGTCGGCGAAACGAAACGACTACTGAAGAAACACCGATACATGAAGGTGAGACTCCTGCATAGCTCCGTTGGAGAAGAGGACTCCAAGCGGGGCGTATTTGAGATGCTATGTGAGCGTACTGGTGCTCGACTCGTTGGGATCAGGGGTAACACGGCGGTCATTTTCAAACCCCGTTCAAAGGCGAAGAGCAAGAGCGATTGATGTGGACTGTGTGCGTGTACTACGGCGAGCAGAGGCCCGTAAGATGTGGGTTTATGGTAATGCTTTTATGGGGTCACTAAGTTGGGGTCCCAGCCTTCTGAGGTAGGCAATCCGCCTAGTCCGGGTGCGGTAGCCGTTTCCCAGATTGATGTGGTGACAGACTCATGCCCACTGTGTACGATATACCCGCGAACATCCTGATCCGTCGTCTTGCACAGGAACTCAGGTCTCGAAAGGACATCCAACCCCCTGATTGGGCCCCATTTGTGAAGACGGGGGTACACAAGGACAGGGCACCTGATGATCCAGACTGGTGGTATGTCAGATGCGCAAGTGTCCTCAGGAAGATCTACATGAAAGGGCCGATTGGAACTGAGAGACTGAGAATCGACTATGGTGGAAGAATAGGACGCGGTGACAAGCCCCCCAGGGAGAGAAGAGGAGGAGGAGCGATAGTCAGACTCTCACTTCAGCAGCTCGAGCGGGCAGGTTTCATCAGGAAACGCGGCAACAAGGGCAGAGAAATGACAGACATCGGCAGGTCGTACATGGATAAGCTCTCAGGTTCTCTGAAGGGTGAACTGACAAAAGCGATTCCAGGTCTTGAGAAGTACTAGTCAAGGACTGATATCGATGAGTGATGATGAGGAACTCGATGCAATCCGCCAGAAGAAACTCGCCGCTATGAGAGATCAGGCGGTCCAAGAGCGGATTCAAGAGCAGCAGATGGAAGAGGCTGAGGCCAGAAAGGAAGCCATCCTGCGCCAGATTCTCACTCCGGAGGCTCGATCACGACTGGCCAATATCAAGATGGTCAAGCCCCAGTTCGCGCAACAGATTGAGATGCAGCTGATTCAGCTTGCAGGTTCTGGAAAACTCAAAGGACAGGTGACAGATGAACAGCTCAGGATGCTGCTTCAGCAGATTCAAGGGCGTGAAAGAGAGAGAAAGGTCACGTTCAGGTAGAACTGCTGCATGAGGTGAAATGCATGGCAAGAAACAAGCCACTCGGAAAGAAACTCAGGCTGGCAAAGGAATTGAGTAGCAACAGCAGTGTGCCAACTTGGGTAGTGATGAAAACAGGCGGGAAGGTCAGAAGGACACCAGCGCAGCGACACTGGCGTGATGCAAAGATCAAGGCCTAGTCAGGTGAGTATTGATGACTGAACAAGAGAAGACAGAGCAGAAAGCCTCAGAGGAAGTCGTGGAGGCCAAGACGGGCGAAGCGGCTCCATCCGTTGAGAAGGAAGCCGCAGCACCGGCTGAGGCAGCGCCCGAGGAGGAGATTGTTGATGAGAGGATCTATACCGTTCCGCTTCGAAGAGTCTTCTGGACTGGCAACCGCCGCAAGAGAGCAAACAGAGCTGTCAGAACTCTCAGGGAATTCGTAAGCAGACACATGAAGCCAGAGCAGCTGCTGATACAGCCCGAGGTCAATGAACGCCTATGGGCCCATGGCATTCAGAACCCCCCAAGGAAGCTGAGGATCAGGGCGACGAAGAACTCTGAGAATCTAGTGCGAGTGTATCTTGCGGAGGGATAGCCCTCTGTGATCGCCCGTACAGACTTTGAGGGCGATTCGAACGTCGGGGCCTTTGGAATCGCCACTGACAGGTTCGTGTTCGTTTCCATGAACATGTCAGAGAAGTCACTTCAGACAATCGAACGCACATTCGATTTGCCGTTGGTACAGTCGACGGTGGCAACACTTGATGCTGTGGGAATAATGTCGATTGCAAACTCAAATGGACTCTTAGTACCATACACCGTGAATGATGATGAGCTACTCCGACTCAAACGGTTCGAGGATATCAGAGTTGACTGGGTTGATAGCAAGATGACCGCCTTGGGCAACATAGTCATCGCAAACGACAGCGGGGCGATCTGTCATCCGGACTTTGATGCTAAGGCGCGGCAGAAGATATCTGACACCTTGGGAGTGGAGGTCGTACCGGGAACGGTTGCACGACTACCTATCGTTGGAGCAAATACGGTTGCCACCAGCAGAGGCGCCGTCGTCCATCCTCTGTCTACGAGTGAGGAAATCCAGCAGATAGCGCAGCTGTTAAAAGTGGAAGTGGAAGTCGGCACTGTCAACAGAGGAAGCCCATATACTAGACTCGGAGTATTGGCCAACCGAAACGGGATGATAGCTGGAACTGACACCACGGGTGTCGAACTGGCGCACATCAGCCAGGTACTTGGATTTGTGTAGTGAGGTGTTCGTTGATGGACACAAAGGTCTGGTTAGTCACTGGAGTGTACAAGAAGAATAGACGACTATTCAGCTTCCACAAGGAGCTGATAGCTCTGAAGGAGTCCCATGTTAGGGAGAGGATCTTGTCGGACCTCGGAAGTCGGCATAATCTCAAGAGAAGAGACATACAGATATCTGAAATCAAGGAGATCAGACCCAACGAGGTTGTGAGTCTAGACCTGAGAAGACGCCTTGGTGTGGAGAGCGGTCAGTGATGACTGAGGACCAGCAGAAACTCTTGCAGAAACTGTATGCCCAACAGAAAGCCACCGAGTCTGGCATAGAGATCGTTCAGGAACGCATGGAACTGGTCCAAGCGAGCCTGAACAGCCATAGGAGAGGTCTGGGAGTCCTCCAGGAATTTGAGGGAAAGAAGGAGGGCGAAAAGATGCTGATTAATGTGGGCGGAAATCTATTCATTGATGTACAGCTCGCAAGCCCAGACAGAGTCACGAGAGACATCGGCAGTGGCGTGAGAGTAATACAGAAGCTTGAAGACGCCAAGAAGAGCGTCGAGGAAACCATTGCATCCCTCGAACAACACTATGCACAGCTCGCTCAGCAGAACGAAACCATATCCAATCAGGCGGCAGATATTGGCAGGCGCCTCAACGATCTAGTGAAGCAGATGCAGGGTTAGGGGGAGCAGACGATTGTTTGAGAGGCTCCGTGGGGCCCTAGATGCTGCATTGACCAAGACAGTGACAAAGGAGTTGAGTGAGAAAAACCTCTCTGAAGCGGTATGGCAACTCCAGCTTGTACTGATTCAAAATGATGTCGCAGTAGAGGCGGCTGAACACATCTGCGAGCTCACCAAGAAGAGACTGATTGGAACAAGAGCTGGTCGCCTCGAGAGCGTTAGCAAACGATTCAGGAATGCTATCTACGAGTCAATCCTTGAGATTCTCACTCCAGAACACCCATTGGATCCTCTTCAGTTCGCCTCAGAGAGAAGGAGTAAGGGCGAACTGACGACAATCATGTTTGTCGGAGTGAACGGAACAGGAAAGACTACGACGCTGGCAAAGGTGGCACACCTCTTCAAGAAGAACGGGTTCTCCATTGTGATAGCTGCCAGCGACACATTTCGTGCAGGCAGTATAGAACAGATAGAGCTGCACGCACAAAAACTTGGTGTGAAAATCATTAAACAGGATTATGGTGCTGATGCTGCGGCCATCGCGTTTGATGCAGTAGCCCACGCGAAGGCCAAGCACATTGATATTGTACTTGTAGACACAGCTGGGAGGATGCAGAGCAACAAGAACTTGCTCGCAGAGATGGCCAAGATTGCTAGGGTCGCAGAGCCAGACCTCAAGCTGTTTGTCGGCGATGCTCTTGCAGGCAATGATGCCCTATCACAGGCCAGAGAGTTCAATGACGCCATCGGAATTGATGGAGCGATACTCACCAAAATCGATGCCGATCCATCAGGTGGAGCAGCCCTGTCCATTGCATACGTGACGGGCCGACCAGTGGTCTACGTGGGCACAGGACAAGGCTATGACGACCTGCAACGATTCGACCCCCAGTGGTTTGCCCGAAGGCTTTTGGGAGAATCGTGACCAGTGGACAGTTTTATTACATGGTGCCTACGAAGCCGCCCTTGACATCTTTCTCAAAGGTGATGAGGATGAGTCTGAAAGGCCGGGACTTCATTGACCTTGCTGATTTCGAGAGGCAGGAACTCAGGACAATACTGGATACGGCGTATGATCTCAAGCGGAAGCAGAAACGTGGAGAGCCACATGAGTTGCTCAAGGGAAAATCGCTTGCTATGATATTCATGAAGTCATCCACACGCACGAGAGTCTCCTTCGAGGTGGGAATGACACAACTGGGGGGTCATGCACTCTACCTCGAACAGACCGGAATGCAACTCGCCCGTGGAGAAACGATTGCTGATACAGCGAAAGTTCTGTGCAGATACTGTGATGTAATCATGGCGCGGGTGTTCGCACACAGCGACCTCACTGACTTGGCAAAGTACTCCTCAGTGCCTGTGGTCAACGGTCTCTCCGACACATCGCATCCCTGTCAAATCATGGCTGACATGATGACTATCGAAGAGCACAAGGGAGAGCTCAAGGGACTCAAGATAGCCTACGTCGGCGACTCGAACAACGTGAGCAACTCCATCATGGATGGGTGCACCATAATGGGAATGGATGTCACCATTGGCTCGCCGAAAGGATACATTCCGACTGCAGAGGTCTTGAAGAGGACATCTGAGCTGAGCCAGAGGTATGGAACGACAATTGAGGTCAAGAACAACCCCCTCAAAGCGGTTGAAGGGGCCGATGTGATATACACTGACACTTTCTTTAGCATGGGACAGGAGAGAACGAAGGAGAAAGAAGCCGCTCTCATGCCCTTTCAGGTGAACAAGACACTTGTCGATGCAGCCAAACGCGATGTGATTGTCATGCACTGCTTGCCAGCACATCGCGACGAGGAGATTGTCAGCGAAATCATGGACGGGCCACATTCAGTGGTGTATGACCAAGCTGAGAACCGTCTACACGCACAGAAGGCCATACTTGCTCTCATAGTCTGAGAGGCGTGGAAATTGTCCCTCGAGGTAGTTGCCATAGGTGGCGCCAATATCGATCTGATACTCAGGGTGGATAAGATCCCAGCTCAGGGCGAACACGTCATCTGTCAGCATGGCCATCTGTCGTTTGGAGGCTCTGCTGCGAACTTTGCCACGCAGTCGGCACGGCTAGGGGTCAAGACAGGTCTGATTAGCTGCATAGGCAATGACATTCACGGTCAGACATACCTGAGAGAGCTCTCTCGAGTTGGGGTCGATACTCATTCGGTAGCTGTCCTTGAGAACCAACCAACAGGCATCTTTGTTATCGTGACAGATTCTCAAGACCAAAGAATTGTCATGGTGGAGCCGGGTGCGAACAGGTTCTTGGAGAAACACTTGCTTGATGAAGAATATGTCAGTCGAGCTAGGACAGTGCATGTGGCTGGCGGCTTTCCGATGGCTACGGATAGAGCCATAGAGATAGCCACTACCGAGGGAATGATACTCTCCATAGACCCCGGTAAGGCAGCCGACTCGCTCAACTATCCTGCAATCCTGCGTTCTGTCGACTTGCTGTTTGTGAATGAACAAGAACTTCAGCACTACTTCAGAGTGGAGCCCTCAGAGAGTGCCCTGAAAGGGTTTGCAAAGTCGATACCTGGCATCATCATTGTGAAGAGAGGAAAGGAAGGGGCTGTCGCCACGGACGGGTTCGAGTTCTGTTCGTCACAGTCTTTTGATGTCCCTGTTGTGGACACAACTGGCGCAGGCGACGCATTTGCAGCAGGTTTTGTGACAGCATGGACTAGATCTGAGAAGATAGAGCAGGCGCTTCACATGGCCAATGCGACAGCAGCGCTGAAAATCACGAAACAGGGAGCGCAGAGTGGGCAGCCGACCCTCGATGAGGCGTTTAGGCTGCTCAACAAGACTGGGATATCCATTGACCCCGTGCTTAGGACCTTCAGGACGGACAGGCAGAAAACAGGCAGACAGAAGCGGTAGCACCCGAGTAATACCGGGGGAGTATTCCACTTTTTGTTTACACGATATCTGCGTATGAGCAGAAGACAGAAGGTGTTTGAGAGTTGCATCCATTGCTAGAGGAAGCACTAAGCGGAACTACTTCAAGACGCGAAGCACAGCCGAAGACATCCAAGCGGGTCACAAAGGGGGCCATTACAGATGATGAATTGGCCGCCATTCTAGAGTCTGTAACGGCTAAGATACTCGTTGTGGGCATTGGGGGAGCAGGCAACAATGCTGTTACACGCCTAATGGAAGTCGGCGTCGAAGGGGCAGAAACCCTCGCCATCAACACAGATGCCCAAGACCTGTACTACTGCAATTCACATCACAAGCTATTGCTTGGCAGAGAAACGTGTGGAGGCCTTGGGGCAGGGAATAATCCGGATATTGGTGAGAAGGCAGCTCTCGAAACCTATGACCAGATCAAGGATTCTGTCAAAGCGGACCTCGTGTTCATAGCAGCCGGCATGGGTGGTGGAACCGGCACCGGTGCCGCCGCCCATGTTGCGAGAGCCGCTAAAGAGAACGGAGCACTGACGGTTGCGATAGTCTGCCTGCCCTTCGAAGTGGAGGGAGCGACCAGAAAGAAGAACGCCATGAGGGGCCTCAGGGCGCTGATGGAGCATGTGGACACTCTGATAGCGATTCCAAATGAAAAGCTTCTAGAGATTGCACCAGACCTCTCTCTACCTGAAGCCTTCATGGTCGCTGACGAAGTGCTAGTACGTGCGGTCAAAGGCATTGCGGAACTCATATCGCGGCCGGGTCTCGTCAACTTAGACTTCGCCGATGTACGTACCACCATGAAGAACGGTGGTGTGTCGATTATCGCCTTGGGCGAGGGCCAAGGCGAGAACAGAGCAGAAGAAGCTGTCAACAACGCGCTTCGAAACCCGCTCATCGACATCTCAATAGAGAATGCACACAACCTGCTCATCAACGTAAGCGGGAGCACTGATCTCCAGCTTAGAGAGGCAAAGCGCGTTGTGGAGCTCGTGACTGAACAGGTAAACCCCGGCGCCGAGATCATCTATGGAGCAATTATCATGCCAGAGCTTGAAGACCGACTCCGGGTGACAATAATCGCCTCGGGCGTAAACTCGCCGTACATATTCGACTCCGACTCAGCCCGAGGCACGTCCCTCGCGGATGACCTGAAGAGAGACCTCGGACTCTCGCGACTTGGCTAGTGTGTGGTTGGGCACTCAGCAAGGGTTAAAAGACCACCGCCCGTGAGTCCCACTGTTTCCGGTGAACACTGAACACCCCAGGATGTGTGACAGGAATGGGTGTCGGAGAATTCCTCAGAGAGAGCAAGCGTATCTTGAAACTTGCCACAAAACCAACACGAGGCGAGATGTGGTCAAGCACAAAGATCAGTCTGCTCGCAATGGTACTTGTCGGACTGCTCAGCTTCATAATTCAGGTCCTGATGGTAGCCCTGACAGCAGGATGGACTGGAACTTAAAGGGCCGTCCCTGCCAAGACCAGCAAAGGAGGGTTCCACTTGCAGGCGAAGACCAGCATCTATGCCATAAGAACAACAATAAGTCAAGAGAGGTCAGTTGCAGACCTGATTACGACTGCAGTTACGGGAGAAACTGATCTGTGGGAATGCCCTTTCTGCGGCGAGCAGTTCTCATCCCAAGAGAGCACGATCAAGCACATGAGAGATTGCCAGAAGGCGGGTAAGAAGAAGGGCGAGCCCAAGCTGGTATCTAAGAACCAACTTCTGGGTCGGGTCATGGCAATACTCGTTCCAGAAACACTCCGAGGTTATGTGTTTCTCGAAACCACTGAATTCAGGGATGTCGAGATTGCGATTTCTGGTGTGCCACATGTGCGGGGCCGTGTTAGCGGAAAAGTGAGCCTAGAAGAAATCGACAAATTCCTTGCTCCACCCCCTGCGGCCGAAGGTATATCGACAGGTGATGTTGTCGAGATCATATCGGGTCCATTCAAGGGCGAGAGAGCCAGAGTGTCAAGAGTGGACACTTCCAAAGAGGAACTCATACTCGAACTGCTCGACAGCCCGCACACCATCCCCTTGCGAGTACATGCCGATTTTGCCAAGATTGTTGAGAAAGGGAAGGCAGCCGAGAAGAAAGAAGAAGAGAAGAGAGAAGAGGCTGAAAGTCAGGGTCCCGAGGAGGAAGAGGACTCATTCTGGTCTCATTGAACGCCCCGCTATCATCGACTACTAATCCGTTCACTTGGCTACTTTGACTTGCGGCTTGGTCGCAAGCCTTAAAAACGGACTATCAGGTCGGGAGCCTTACTCCTTAATCGGACACAGGCGCATTGACGTCGTGTCAGGGGTGATAACAGATGGCTAAGAATGCAGTAGACCTTGCTGGATATCCTTCTTCTTGTGTCTGGCGGGTCGACCTTGCTGACGCGTCGTTGACGCATCAGTTGCACTGCATCAGGAGTTGTGATTCATTTGAGTGAACAGAAGACCAAAGTGTCCACCATGGTCGAGGGCGGCAAGGCCTCGGGAGGACCACCAATCGGACCAGCCCTAGGACCGACCGGTGTGAACGTGTTTCAGGTAGTACAGAAGATCAATGAAGTCACACAGCCCTTTGCAGGACTGAAGGTTCCTGTGACAATAATCGTTGACACAGTCACCAAATCATTTGAGGTGCAGGTGGGTGTCCCACCAACTAGCGCACTGATCCTCAAGGAAATAGGCGCCCCAAAGGGGTCTGCGACACCGAAGACTCAGATTGTGGGCAATCTTTCGATTGACCAGATCAAGTCCATTGCCAAGGCAAAGGCCGCAGACTTGACTGCGTTGACAATGAAGTCGGCTGCAATGATAATCACGGGCACGTGCGTATCGATGGGTGTGACCATCGAGGGCAAACCCGCCAAGGAGTTCCAACAAGAAATCAGAGATGGCAAGTGGGACAACCAGCTCAACGTCCCCTTCAGGGAGGCGTGAGAGATGCCATTCAGCACTGAAAGAATCGAAGCAGCCGTAGCTGAGGCTAGAGCTAAGGGCATGGAGAAGGGTGTCAAGTTCGAGCAAAGCTTTGACATTGCAGTGAACTTCAGGAGAAAGGAGATGGACACCTCAAAGCCCGAGAACAGGTTGAATCAGGAGGTAACGATACCTTATGCTCTGTATCCCCCTGCCAAGGTCTGTGCATTTGGCGATGGCGAGTTTGCAGAAAAGGCCAACGCTGCAGGTGCCGAGCGAGTAGTCCCAAAGGATGAAATCCCAAAGATGGGTGAGGCAAAGGCCACTAAGAGATCCTTGGCCAAGACATATGATTTCTTCATCGCATCGACTGACACGATGCCGCTAGTGGGCCGCTATCTCGGTCAAGCCTTGGGTACAAGGGGTAAGATGCCGAAACCATACCCTCCTCAGGCAGACCTCAAGGCGGTAGTCGGCCAGTATCGTCGGACTGTGCGAGTGAGGATGAAGAACACCCCCACCTTCCACGTGAAGGTCGGTCACGTCAAGATGGGTGATAAAGAGATAGCAGAAAACATAGCCGCTGTGCTCCGCTTCGTCGAGAGCAAAGGGCATGCGGGCAAGGTGAGCAGCGTGATTGTCAAAACAACAATGGGCCCACCCGTCCAGATAGGCGAGTAAGGAGTTGAAGCCGATGGCAGCATCCGAGCATGTCGTACCGCAATGGAAGAGGGACGAGGTTGATCATCTGATTTCGATGATCAAGAAGAGCAAGATGGTAGGTCTTGTTGACGTAGGTGGTGTTGGAGCCAAGCAGTTACAAGGTATCAGGGACAGCCTGCGAGGCTCTGCCGTCTTGCGGATGGCTCGCAACACTCTTATGATCAGGGCAATAGAGAACTCAAAGGTCAAGGGCATTGATGATCTTTCAGGACATGTCATTGGACCTGTTGCGCTGATTTTCAGCGACCAGGACCCATTCTCACTCAGCAAGTTCCTACGCGAGAACAAGACAAAGGCCCCGGCCAAGGGAGGGCAGGTGGCACCAAATGACATCGTAGTTCCCGCAATGAATACTGGCGTGGCACCGGGACCCTTCATCAGCGAGCTAGCGGCATTGAAGATCCCTGCCCGTGTGAAGACAGGTGTTATACACATTACGGATGACACGGTCGTAGCTAAGACAGGAGAGGTCATATCAAATGCATTAGCGCAGATGCTTGGGAGACTTGGTATTGAGCCAATGGAACTCCAGCTGAAGCTCGTGGCGGTATACACGGACGGCGCAGTGTTCACTTCCGACGCGTTTGAGGTCGACTTGAAGGGACTGCTTGAGGAAGTCGTCCTAGGGCATCAGCTCGCCGTGAACCTGTCAGTCAATATCTGCTATCCGACAGCAGACACGATTGCGATGATAATCACGAGGGCGGACCTGGACGCCAAGACCTTGGCCATCAATGTCGGGTTTTTTGTGCCAGAGATGGTGAGACAGTTCTTGGTAAAGGCAGACTCAGAGGCTCTTGCTCTGGCTGCTGTGCTCTCAGGAAGGAACCCGGAAGCGGTGTCACCAGAGATTCTGGCTAGATTCCGGACTCCTGTGGCAGTTGCAGCGACCGCACCTGCTGTCAGCGCCTCCAAGAAGAAGAAACCTGAGAAGGAGGAGGAGAAGAAGGAGGAAGGAGCACCGAGCATTGGAAGTCTGTTTGGATGAGTGAAAAACCGAGGTAATGAAACATGGAATATGTATACTCTGCACTACTGCTCCACAAAGCAGGCCAAGCAATCAATGAGAAAAACATGGATGCTGTTCTCACCGCCGCAGGTGTGAAGGCCGACAAGAACAGAGTCAAGGCTCTGCTTGCAGCTCTTGAGGGTGTGAACATTGATGAGGCTCTGAAGAGCGTCGCCATGCCTGTGGCAGCCGCAAGTGCCGCTGCACCAGCAGCCGCTGCGGGAGCTCCTGCTGCTGCGGAGAAGAAGGAAGAGAAGAAAGAAGAGAAGAAAGAGGAAGAGTTCACTGCAGGCCTGGGGAGTCTCTTTGGCTAAGAGTGATCTCCGTATCCTCGCATTCCCTCTAGTGTCATCTGGGACAGGCAGGTCGCGAGCCTGTCTGTCCAAGTCTGTCTTTTACGTTTCTCACATTGGTGTGTTCAGACACAAACGACCGTCAGGGCTGAGCATCTCACGCACCATGAAGACTACCTAGACGCATAGGTTCCAGATGTATTCAGGAGATGGCAATCCATGAAGATAGTGTTCCATCCTCGCATGAGAGAGTCTTACGATAGTACGCCTGCTGGAGCACCTGGACGACTCAACACGGCAATCGCGTCATTCCAGAACAACCCTGACTACCAACTGATTATGCCAGACTATGCGCCTGAGGAGGATCTCCTTCGTGCACATGAACAATGCGTATTGGAGAGAGCGAAGGCGGAGGATTCCTCATCGACCACCAAACACGTCTACGAGATGGCTGCACTAGCGGTGGGAGGCGCCATTCTCACGGCCAAACTCGCTGCAATGGGGGAACCGGCGTTTGGGTTGATTCGACCGCCAGGACACCATGCCTCTGCCAGAAGCTACTGGGGATTCTGCTATTTCAATAACATGGCTGTAGCCCTTCTGCATCTCCGCTCGAAACACCTCATCAAGTCCGCATTCATACTGGACTTCGACCTACATGTGGGAGATGGCACCATCGATATACTTGGTCGCGATAAGGACTTCCATATCTACAATCCACATGCACATGGAGATAGTAGCTACTTAGCAGACGTCAAGAATGCACTGGACGGCTGCCCCAGTGTGGACATGATAGCCGCATCGGCGGGATTCGACGAGTACGAACATTGTTGGGGACATAACCTCTCCACGGAGGCATTCCGAAAGATAGGCCAGCTGATGAACGATTTCGCACAGAGTCAGTGTGATGGACGACGTTTCGGACTGCTTGAAGGAGGATACAACCATCAGGACCTAGGAAAGAATGTGTTGGCTTTCTGTGAGGGGCTACAGGGCAGGTAGGCGGCGATTCGCCATTCAGGAGTTTATATTGAATGCAGACGACAGGCTGCTGGGATGACCGATGCGATTCCTCCAGATTCTTAGTCCACTGACCAACTTCATACAGATGATTGCAGTCTATCTTGCTGAGATCTGGGATTTCCTGATCTTCATCGGCACAGCCTCGTCTGCGATTGTCGTGCTCGCAGGGGCGATACTCTGGCACACTGATGTGAATCAGACCAAAGGGAAGGCTCTCGTGCTCAGCGGCATAGTCCTCGCAGTCGTCATAGAGTACTTTGTCATCTTCCCACCGGACTTTGTTCTGAGCTAGGTGCTCGGCCGAATCAGTCCAAGTGAGAGACTCCTTTGTTTCCCGCTTTGCACCGAAGTGTCTATAAGACGAGCCTCTCGCGAGTGTTTTTGCACCCTTCTTGTAAGAGGGGTCATGAGTGGGCCCGTTGCCCAGCCAGGACAGGGCGCTAGCCCTCTAGAGGTCATGCCAAATCGCAGGCCTGATAAAAGCTAGATGTCGCGCGTTCAAATCGCGCCGGGCCCGCCAAAGCCTTCTCAATGCTCCATTTGCCGTTCGCTGCCCCAAGAATTGACTGATGTCGAAAGAAACGGTCCTATTCGAAAGACACGCATCTCTTGAGCCAGTCTGGCAGCACCATAGAGAGACGTTCCTCGACTTGGCTCGTATTGTTCCATGGACCTGCACTCTTCATCCTTGCGGCTCTCTTGGCCCCAATTCCTGGAATGACTCTCCACTGCGATAGGCTGGCGTGGTTGGCCAAGAATGGAAAAGGAAGAACGGTCAGTGATCTTGGGCCGTGATCCACAACGAACACGTTGCACGGAGATGGAATGTTCTGACCCATAGGCATATGGCAAAGCAGAGGGTATGTACCGAGTTGACGCATCAGGTACAGGTTTCCTTCGCGCCCCTCGACGTATGTTGAACGGACCACCGTTCCGTATGGGGCTACCCTCTTGATCATCACTTGGTCGATCTGTTGCCTGATTTCTTCCTTGTGTTGGATGAACTCGTTATGTTTCAGTCT
Organism: Candidatus Thorarchaeota archaeon; assembly: GCA_003345595.1. Taxonomy (GTDB): domain Archaea; phylum Asgardarchaeota; class Thorarchaeia; order Thorarchaeales; family Thorarchaeaceae; genus OWC5. The sequence continues at coordinate 13,096 of PRDI01000106.1, forward strand.
GCCTTTTTCATCCGTGACTATCCGGGTATCCGGGAACCTGATGACCTGTCTTATGTTGATTCGCCTGACAATCAGTCCTTGGTCCAGCACTTCCTTCAGGAAGTCCATGTTGTACTGCATGGTCCTTTGGCTTTCGCCCGGCAGGCCATACAGAAGATTGATTCCCGGGAGCAGGTGTGGCAACTCCCATGGCGGCCTCTGACCTCCCACTTCGTTTAGGATTCTTATTGCTATCATGGCCTCTTCCGCGGTCACCTTGAGGTTGTTGCGTTTCTTTACCTCGGGATCTAGTGACTCTAGTCCAAATGCGGCCACATCGCCCAGAGTGTGGTGCTTCATGATTGCACGGGTGACATCTTTGCTCTCTTCTGGATGCCTTGCAATTGTGCCCGGGTTGACATTGTCTATGTGAAGAACCTCAAGGTCTGGCGCAGCCATACGTATCTTGGAGAAGAGTAACTCGATGACATGTGGGGCAGGTGTGGGAAACTCGGTTTCCCCCATCTCCTTTGATCCATAAGTGAATAAGTCGGCCTGTCGTCCAATGCGGAAGGCCCTGACTCCGTGCTCATAGAGCGCCCCGACTTCTTTCGCTATGCCATCGGGCTCCCGTTGTGCAGGAGGACCATAGAGGGGTTCAACACAGAAGGAACAACCACCAGTGACGTATCGAGGACAGCCTCGATAGGTTTCGATTTCACATATCATGTGCTTTTCTGAATGACCAGGATGCTGATTGACTATGGCACTCCCTCTGAGCGCATACTCTTCGACTTCCTGAGGCCCTGTCCTGACCTGATTGAGATCAACGGACGAGAAGTCCCAGCCGTCTTGGGCGAGACCTGCAATCACTACTTCTGCATCCCCCCGAACGATGTAGTCGAAAGGTGGGGAGAGAACGTCCGAACTCAGTGCAAGCCTGCCCCCCGCAAGCCCACATCCGAAACGTGCCCATGGACCGACTAGGAGCTTTGGTGTGTCAACAAGAGCTTTGGTCGAGAAGAACTGCTTGGCCTCCCTAACAGAGATTGGGGTGCCGCCCAGATACTTACCTGGCACGATCATGCCCGCAATGAGGATCAGTACCTGCGCACGCATCCAGACAGACCGGAGAGCTTCAACGTCGGCTCTGACTTGGTCGATAGTTTCGTAGATTACATCGGCGTGAGAATCGTGTGTCCAAATGGCTCCAGCGATGTATCGAGGATATGGGCTGACATAAGGCGGGACCCCGAGGCAAGTCGGTTCATCGACATATCCATCTACAATGACAACGCGAGTCAGCTAACTCCACTCCCTGAAGTCATCATAGCCTACAGGGGGTATGACGACAGGTCCCTCAGGACTCTCCCACAGGACGCCATTGCCATCATGTGTGTGGCCAATGGGAATCAGCTCGGCATGGTTCTGTCGGGCTATTGACATGGCTTTGTCCCACTTATCTGCAGGAACTGTGAGAACGAGCGAGAACTCCTCACCTCCTTTCGCCACGACATCGAGGAGATTGAAACCGTGTGATTCTGCAAACTCGGCAACACCTTCTGCCACAGGAAGATTGTCAATAATGAATGCGAGATTGCTCAGCGACGCTATCGTGTTAAGTGTGATTGCCAGACCATCGCTACTGTCCATGGTTGCTGTGACAGCCTTTGCCTGAGCGAGCGCTGGAACAAGGCGCAGGTTGATCTCC
>PRDI01000107.1 GCA_003345595.1 Candidatus Thorarchaeota archaeon
CAGGACATGCCCAGTCATGAAGATGGTGACGCCTTCGTCATTTAGTTGCTCAATAAGTCTAGTTATACCTGCGCTCTCTTCATGAGCAAGACCGCTAAATGGTTCATCAAGAAGAAGAAACTCCGGATTTGTTCCAAGCGCCTTTCCTATTTCGAGCTTTCTCAAATCCCCATGTGGCAAGATCACTGGAGGAAGTCTGGCTTTATCTACTAGGCCAACCGACGCCAGAATCGAGCTCGCAGCCGCATCTATTCCGATTTTTCCAAATGCCTTCTTTCCGCGAGGTGAGAGGCAAGCAACCGATATATTATCAAGAAGACTGAGAAAACGAAACGAGCGAACTAACTGAAAGGTCCGAGCCAGCCCCAGATTGACAATCTGGTAGGGCTTCTTTCCAGTTATGTCCACTCCATTGAAACGGACGGAACCCGAGTTGGGTTTCTCAAACCCTGATATCAGTTGAAAAAGTGTGGTCTTACCAGCTCCGTTGGGTCCGATGAGGCCCAGAATCTCTCCTCTGTGTACCTCGAAATTGACGTCATTGACAGCAGTCAGTCCGCCGAATTTCTTCGTTAGGTTCTTTACTTCCAGAATCAGACCCATCTTACTTTCCTCGTATCTTGTCCCATAGATCCCGTACATGCTCTAAGAACGGATTCATCACGCCTTCTTCAGCAAATCGGATAATAAGAATCAGAAGTGTCGCAAATATCAGTAACGAAGCTGCTGCTAGTGGCCTCAGGAACTCACTTAGTAATGTGAACAGAAACGATCCGACGATTGATCCATAGATTGTCGCAATCCCTCCAATAGAGGCCATAATGATTGCGTAGAAGGAGTAGAGCGGCTGATAGACCGCAGGATTCACCGCAGTATTATCCAGGACGAAAAGAGCACCTGATACTCCTGCAAACAGGCCGCTTACCATGAACGCGATAAGTTTGTAGACAGTTGTATTGATCCCTGAAGCGTCTGCGCCTACTTCGTCATCTCTAATGGCTTTGAGGATCGTACCAAGCCTTGAATCGACAATGGCACGCATAATGATCAGTGAAGCGACCATGAAAGCGGCCATGATATAGAAGATAACGAAGACATTTCCAATGTTTGGCAACCCAGAGATGCCTTCTGTACCACCTAGCCAAGTCCCTGTCAAGAACAAATTGTAGAGAATCAGCGCAAATGCCAGGGTCCCGAGAGCCAAGTATGGTCCCTTCAGTCTTAGACATGGAATCCCTATTAGAAGACTGAATACTACAGCAGTGCCTGCACCAATAGGAACCGCAACAAACCATGGAGCCCCGAAGAACTTCACAGATGCGGCTGTTAGGTATCCTGATATCCCGAAAAAGGCTGCATGCCCGAAGCTAACTTGTCCTGCAAAACCTGCCAGAAAGTCCCAGCTGGCAGCAAATATCGTAAGTATCATTGCAGTGATAACGATCGTTACTAGATACTCCCTACCAGTCAGTGGAACTAGTAGTAATCCAACCAAGCAGAGTAGTGTTATGCCTCCTCGAAATGAGAGCGCCCAAATTCTGAAGCGACTTACAAGCGACCGCCAATCGAACCGAAGTTGCATCATCGGTTATTGCAGCCCCTTCTTTCCTAGCAGTCCTTGCGGTCTGACCAATAGCATTACTAGTATCACAATAAGGGGGACTATTTGAGAGAAACTCGGGTTAATGAGATAGTCAGTCAGTGTTGTTGCATATCCCATTACATATGCACCAAGAATGCTCCCCGGAATACTGCCCATACCTCCAAAGATTGTTACTGAGAACGCAAGTAAAAGATATCCCCAGCCGATTCTTGGGGCGATGTAGTTCCCTGGAGCGTATAAGACTGCAGCAAATCCAACAAGCAATGCTGATATCATTACGCTAGTCATCATGACCATATCAGTGTTAATCCCGACAAGTTTTGCTGCTTCAAGGTCTTGAGAAACTGCTCGAATTGACTTCCCTATCGTGGATTTACTAATGAATAGGGTCACCAGTGTAACGAGTATCACAGACCCAAATATCAACGCTAATAACTGCGCTGAAAACGTTATTCTTTCAAAAAGTGTGACGGTTCCTGGAACAAATGGCGCGATATAGTGAGTCTTTGGGTCTCCTACGAATTTCACGAACTGCTCGAAGAAGAAAGCCATGGCGAATGTTACCAGCACGACACCGATATGCGATTTCTGAAGTGGCTTCATGAGACCGAGGTATGTGACTGCTCCAATCGTTAGTATGCAACTCAAACCGACTACTGCGGCTATCGCGAAAACAAGGGGATAGTTGGATGGTCCAAGGATCGGTGTTAGGAAGAGGATAGTCCAATAGACTATGTAAGCTGTAACGAGGAAGAATGCTCCGTGAGCCAGATTCAGCAGTCCTCCTACGCCATACACTAAGGAGAACCCTAAAGCTAGAAGAGCCAAGAGGGCTCCTTGCATAGTGCCGAATATCAGTATTTCTTCGAGCAACATGTTCACCTTTCATTGCACCAAATGACTAGGAGCTGTTTCAAGACAAGAAAGACTCCCCCTATAAAAAAGAGGGGAGTTGCGATCTGCTGGTGTCTGTATCTGGGTGACTCACGTGTTTATGCCCCAGGGCGGAAGTACCAATGCTGCTGTCACGATCGAGTCCGGATAGACCAAACCTCCTGTCGACACACATTCCTTATGGCCACCTGCCTGCCATTGACATAATAGTGCCACGCTGTAGATCTTGGGGCCGATGTATCCTTCGCGCAGATCATGACTTGGAGTGAAAGCGATGTTTCCACTCACGCCTGTCCACGGAGAATCGACGTCCATACCTTCCAGCTGGGGAATAATCAGTGTCGAATTGAACGACTGTGCTAGGTTGATACCGTCTCTTAGTATGTACATGGAGTCATAGCTCCCCACTGCTGTATAGAGGGGCTCTGATCCATAATGTTCAAGGAAGTCATCCCAGAATGCAATTGTCAACGATGTCTTGTTGGTTCTGAGCGTCGATTGTATTTCGACTTCGTACTGACAACCGCCATCAGTTTCATTCCAATAGCTGTCAAGTTGGCTCATTACGTCAATACCAGCCATGATAGTCTTTGGCTTAACTAGAGCATACTGGGTGCTCATGAGAATTCCACCTTGGGCAGAGATAATTGGGATTGTTATCTGAGCCCCCGCGCTGTCAATCTGCTGCCAGTATGTTGCAAAGTTAGCAGCCTCAGCCGTGATTGGGTAAGGAATCTCCTTTACGACTGACAGATTGTAGAGTGGCAAGTACCCGTTGAGGAAAGCGCTCATACCCACCGTCCAATCGAGATCTTCACGAATGATAGCGACTTTCGAAATAGTACGGTTTAGCACGTAACCCAAGTAGCCCTTCAGATATGCTATGTACTTCAGCTGCGTCCTTGCTAATGAGGTGGAGTTTATTGGCATCATGCGGAAGAAGTACTTGTAGGTGCTGTAGTTGGAAAGCACATTCGAACAGAATGTATCAGTAGAAGCACCTGTGCCAAACAAGAGCATCTTCTCGTCCATTATAATATCCTGATATGCCAGTAACGATTCGGTTCTGAATCCGCCTATTATGAACTGGGCCCCATCTTCTGTGACGATTTTTGTCGCAGCTGCAGTCCCTTTAGATATATCAAGACTAGCATCAGCCTCAGCCGTGTCTTCTGCGACAAGTCCGAAGTAGTACGTCACGCCACCAACGGTCACACCGCCCGCGGCGTTTATGTTATCGCACGCCAAATAGGCTCCCATCCATGCTCCTTCGCCCTGGATTTCAAACATAGGATCCAAGATTCCTACGACGACAATCCGGTCGCGGGGAGTTCCAGCAGGAGCGCCAGGTGTGACTAGCTGACCTATAACCACTGCACCATAAGGAGCTGCAGGAAGGAATAGATATATGCCAACACCTACGCCTGCTATTACTATGATGATGAGAGCTATGGCTACGATTTGCTTAGTTTCCATAGACTTCTCTCCTTCATCTCCTCTCCAATTGAGATGTAATCGATTCTATTACTAAAGGCTCTATTTAAGTATTGGTGAATTCTTGTTGCCTTTGCCTAGGCATTTGATTGCCTTCAGGCAAAATGCGCTTTCGCAGTCCGCTGTGAGGGGTTGACGAAAGTAAGAGAGCGAGATACGTAGAGTATACTCGGCCCTGCCGAGTCAGACATGCAGACCAACGCATTCCCCCGTACTAGACTCTGGGCAGTTGAAAAAAGGAGAGGTGCCGGTTCTCCTGAGGAGATCGGCACCGGGCTTCGAGCGAAGCGGTTCTCTGCTAGCCTACTTTCGAATCTGCTTTCCGAAGAGAATCACTCCTGCTGCTAGCACAAGAATACTCACGACTGCAACAACCAACAGATCGGTCCAAAGCGAAAGGGTTGTGACAGATGCGCCTCTGAGGAATAGTGTGGTCAATGCGTGTGTCAGGTAGTTGCTTGGCATGAATGCTCCGATCGATTGTGTCAGTCCTCCGAACTGCATGAACGTACCGAAGAACATCATTGGCATGATAAAGACGAAGGACAGACCCGTAGCGACCTCAGCAGACTTGGAGAGGACTGCCGTTATCAGCCCGAACCCGACACATGTGAGGGCGAACACCAGTGCGATCACGAATGCGAATGCCATTCCCGTTATGTCTGTCTCAGGTCTGTAACCTATTGCATAAGATGCCCCGAACACGATGATGACTTGGCCAAGAGCCAGGACCATATTTGAAGCGGTCTTGCTCAATATGAACTCACTTGCAGTCACTGGAGTGGTCGACATCCGCTTGATGAGACCCGTGTCTCTCTCGACCGTCATGGTCTGCGCCACTGTCATCACTAGGAATATCGAGGCGAAGGCGTACATTCCCGGGGCCATGTAGTCCCAAGCCGTGAATGTACTTGCGGCCACTGATGCCGGACGACCTATCGTGAGTGGTAGGTCCAGAGATGCAACGGTTTCGCCGTAGAGCGTCCGAAGAAGCACCTGCTGAATCATGGGTGGAACCGCGCTGCCCGCGATCATTGAACCACTGTCAACGTATAGCTCGACCGTTGTGTTCGTCCAGCTGTTACCATCCAAAGGTGCTAGCCAATACGAATTACAGCTGGCTCCGAAACCAGCTGGCAGGACAACCAGTGCATGGAGATTGCCATTCAGGAGGTCGACCTGTCCAGTGGCGTTTGAGTCATATGATGACACCACCGTCCCATTCAGGCTGGTAAGGTTGCCCACGAAGTAGCCTGCCCACTCTGGGTGCTCCGAGCCTGAATCCATGTTGACCACTCCGATGCTGAACGTTGTGGTACTGCCGCTGTCCATCGCTCCGAACGCAAGTCCGAAGACAACAGTGACTAGCAGTGGGAACAACAGAATCTGGAATAGCATAGCAGGTTCTCTCACAGTGTGTTTGAGATCCTTCTTGATGAGTGCGATTAATCGTGTCATTCTCATGTCTATACGTCCTCCTTGAGCTTCTTTCCTGTGAGACGAATGAAGACGTCCTCCAGGTGTTCTGCGCCGTACTCTTTCTTGAGGTCACTCGGAGTACCGATGGCAATCAAGCGTCCTTGGTCTATGATTCCAACCCTGTCACACAATTCCTCTGCCTCCTCCATGTAGTGCGTTGTCAGGATTATGGCCTTACCATTGTGCTTGAGTTCTCGAATGAACTCCCATACGGATCTGCGGGAGACCGGGTCCATGGCCACTGTCGGTTCGTCTAGGAGAGCTACTTTCGGATCGTGGACCAGCGCCATCAGAGTACTTACTCGCCTGATCATTCCTCCGCTGTACTCGCGGGCGCGTCTGTTAGCGTGATCCTCCATCCCGATTCTCTGGATGAGCGAGTCGACGCGCTCCTTCAGAGTCTTCTTGGGCATAGAGTGGAAGTCGCCGTACAGCTCGATGTTCTCTCGCCCGGTCAGAAACGGATAGAATGAAGGCTCTTGGGGACAGACTCCGATGATTTCTCGGATGTCCTCCTGTTCCTTTGTTACATCATGGCCGCCGACTCTTGCTATACCTTCAGTTGGCCTCAAGAGAGTCGAAAGCACCTTGATTGTCGTCGTCTTGCCAGCTCCATTGGGTCCAAGGAGCCCAAAGAGCTCGCCCCATTTGACCTCCAGATTGAGTCCATCGACAGCAGTGACGGACCCGAATCTGACAGTCAGGTTGCTGATCTGTATTGCATTCTCGGACATTGAAGTCACGAGAATACCATAGCATAGGATGGATATAAGGCGACGACAGTTTCTGACCTACAATCTAGTTTGTGCGGCACGCTGCCTTCGACCGGCAACAGCGGGTCTGCTCGATGCTTGAATGCCCAGAACAATTAGCGCAGCACATGCATAGGAGGCATAGTCACCTAACAGAACGGTGCAGAAAACCCATAAGGCGTCATGTACATAATGCACTTAGAGCTGGTAGGTAATGCAAATCTGGATTGAGAATCCAATCTATATTGCTCTTGGCATAGGAGCTCTTCTCTTCTTGTTCTATATAGTAGCCAAGACATGCACAGGAGGTCCAATTTCGCGCCTTGAGCGAAAGGGTGGAACCCCACGCACGGACGACCTTACCTCTACGGAGGCTGCGCTCGGTTCCGAGGTTTCTTATTCCCCTAGTACTCGTGCATCCTCGGCAGGACCTTTTCCCGTAGGAGGAAGGCAAGAGAGGCTTCCGACAAGGTCATTTGAAGACTACACTGACCCACGGGAAAAGAGACTCGACGACGAGTGAGCCGGCATCCGTCTGCTGGCTTGCTCTGGGCGAAACCAAGCATCAGACCCCGGGATTGCGACTAGAGGGCTATCACTGTCAGAAACACACCAAACATTGTAGCCGCTATTCCCATGATCTCCAACTTAGAAATCCTCTCCTTCAGGTAAGCATAGGCGATGGGCACACCAAAGAGAGGGGACGTGGATCCAAGCACTGAACCGATTGTGGCGCCGGCGTATTTTATGGATGCTAGATATAGCAGCGACCCCAAGGCCATTCCGAAGAAGGCCGCGACGATTGTCACCTTGATGCCGCGTTTGGATGGAACCGGCATTCCCAGATGCGTCGCAATGAGAAAGGCTGGTGCCAGTTCCATCGAGCCAACAAGCATCCTGATGAAGTTGGCGTCGATGGCTTCTACTCCTGACGTTCCCACTTGCATCATCGTTGTACTTAGAGAATACATAATCAAGGCCAAGAAGGCAAATGATACTCCAACTGCACGAGAGCCCCGTTTCTCACTGGAATCAGAGTTGCCGTTCTGACCTCGGGATATCACGATTATCCCCACGACAGCAAGAATCACTCCGAGAACCCTACTAGGAAGAATCTGGTCTCCAAGAAACAAGAAAGCCAGAACATAGGTCGTGATGGGGTATGCAGAGGTTATCGGGAACGCATATGACACCCCGATCTGGTCCTGACTAACTAGATACGCAGTATCCCCTATTACTGTGCCAACCGTGACTGCAATCCCGAGTATGATCACACTCTCAAGGGGAACGTAGAAAGAGCTGGTTCTGAAAGGGATGAGAACAAGGATTGTGATGAACGCTAGGCTGACCCACATCTTGATTGCACTGACAGCGACCGGCCTTATTTCACGAGCTACGGACTTGTAGATGATAACGGATATCGCATAGAATGCAGAGCTCAAAAGCCCTGCTGCCGTCCCAAGCAGAATGTCAGGTGTTGCCTGCAATATGCTCTTCTCCTCAGAATCCAGTCAGAACTAGAAACACACCTGTGATCGTCGCCACTATTCCGACCACTGCAATCCTTGACACATGTTCTTTGAGAAACAGTAGTGACATTGGGACCGCGAAGAGAGGGGAGGTCGACGCCAGCACTGAGCCCACAGCTGCTCCAACATACTTGAATGACATGATGTAGAACACAGAGCCAACTGCCATCCCGAGGAAGCCCGCAATGATTGTGAGCTTCGTTGCATGTCGGGAGGGAATGGGCATTCCTCTTCGTCTTGCAGCGGCAAACACAGGGACAAGCACGATTGAACCAACGATGACCCTAGGCAGGTTCGCATCTATCGGGTCGACCCCGATTACGCCTACATATGTGAAGACTGCAGCGAGGGAGAACATGACAAGAGCGAGAAATGCCAGTCCGATTCCAAGCGCATCAAAGCGGCTCTCTACTCGTTCGCCGTCTTTCCTGACTCCATGCTCTCTCGATATGATCATTATCCCGATGACGGCCAACACTACTCCCGACATTCGACCGACTGCGAAGGGCTCACCAAGGAAG
>PRDI01000108.1 GCA_003345595.1 Candidatus Thorarchaeota archaeon
AAAATCAAGGAACACGGTCTCCTCTGGTTTCATGTAGTTCCATCTGTATACCATGCACGCAAGGCGGAAGCAGCCGGAGCAGATGTCATCATAGCGTCTGGTCATGAAGGAGGAGCACATGTTTCGTGGGAGCCTGTCCACTCGATGGTCCTTGTGCCCGCTGTCGCGCGTGCGGTCAAGACTCCTGTTGTCGCAGCAGGCGGCTTCTGTGACGGCAACACTCTCGCAGCAGCCCTCTGTCTGGGTGCAAAAGGGGTCCAGATGGGAACAAGGTTCATCGCGACGAAGGAGAGTGACTTCGAGCCGACCTGGAAGCAGGCAATCATCGATCGAGAGGAACGTCACACACTTGTGGGCAGGGGTCTCTTCGGCCCGATGAGATTCCTTCGAAACAAGAGGGCAGAACAGATAGTCCAGCAGACGCTCCACGACTTGCCGGGTTTCTATCTCGGAGAGCCTCTTGACTCCAATGAGGACATACTCCGTCTAGAACGAGCTGGCTTTGATGACCTTATAGATGGAAAACCTGAGACTGCGCTAATGTTCGGAGGTGAAGTGGTCGGCAGGGTCAAAGACCTTCCGAGCGTAAAGAGCCTCGTCACCGAGATTGTAGCTGAGGCAGTAAAGGTGCTTGAAGCGGCACCCGGCGTCATCAAAGGCAAGAAGTGAGGATTCGCGCTAACCCTCAACCACGCTGGGCCATTGACCGAACCAGTGTACTAGATATAAGCAGGTTCGCCGAATGTCAGACGCAAAGACTGTCAAAGGAGACGATTCGTGGTCTCTGTTGGAGAAGGTGGTCGGTGTCGAATGGTTTGGTGGTTTGCAGTTCCAAGGGTTGTATTTGGCGAAGATGCACTGAGTGAACTCGAACAGCTTGCCGGTACTCACGCGTTCATAGTGACTGACAAGATTGTCAGCAAGTTTGGCTATCCCGAGAAGATAGACAAGATCCTTTCTGCCCGTCAGTGGTCAGTTGCAGTATGGGATAATGCGGAGCCGGACCCGAGGGTTTCGACGGTAAAGGAGGCGGCCGAGGCTATGAGGAGGTATAATGCCGACACAATCATAGCTGTGGGCGGAGGGAGTGTAATGGACACTGCAAAAGCGGCGTGGATTCTCTATGAGCATCCAGATGTTCTTCTCGAGGCAGTCACACCACTTCAACCACTCGACCTGCGGCACAAGGCAAAGCTGGTGTGCATTCCTACAACGGCGGGGACTGGTTCCGAGGCCACGAAGGCAATAGTGATTAGAGAAGACGAAACAGGCAGGAAATTCGCCACAAACAACCCGGAGATGTGTCCAGACTTGGCGATACTTGAGCCTGCATTTGTCAAGGGACTGCCGAAAGATCTCACAACTTACACGGGTATGGACGCGCTCACTCATGCAGTAGAGGCCTATGTCTCTGTTTGGAAGAACGACTTCTCGGATGCCTGCACACTTCAAGCGGTCAAGATGGTCTTTGAGTGGCTGCCAAAATCCGTACAGAACCTTGAAGACCTTCAAGCCAGGGAGAAGATGCTGGTGGCAGCTGACCTTGCAGGGATGTCATTCAGCAACTCGCAGGTGGCACTCGGTCACTCGCTCGGTCACAGCTTGGGTTCAGTGCTCAGAGTCCAACATGGTCTTGCGGTCGGACTATCCCTACCTATCACGATTGAATACAATTGCAGGGGTAATCCCACTGCCGCTGCGCAATACGCTGAACTGGGTTCGCTGCTGGGCGTGAAGAGAACAGATCCTGAACTGGCTGCGAGAGCATTTGCCAAGAAGATCAGGCAATTGCAGAAGGCAATTGGATTCCCACTCAGTCTGAAACTGGCAGGAGTGTCCAAGGAGAGCTTCGACAAGGGTCTCGACAAGCTTGTGGAATACGCTATGATGGACTCCAGCATAACCATGAACCCACGTGACACAGACAGTGACCGCATCCGCAAGATGTACGAGTACATGTATCGTGGATCACCTATAGACTTCTGAAGGAGGAAGCAAGATGAAAGGATACAGGGGCAAGATCCTACAGGTGAACCTGACCTCAGGGTCAGTATCAACGGCGGAGCTCGATTCCGAAATGGCTCGAAGCTTCATCGGAGGTGCAGGTCTTGCTTGCAGAATGCTCTACAACATGGTCGATGCAAAGACAGACCCGCTCGGTCCAAGCAACCCTTTGATACTCATGACCGGTCCATTCTGCGGCACAATGGTGCCGACCGGAAGTAAGGCGTCAGCCTGCGCAAGATCGCCGCTCACCGGCCTATGGGCGCACAGCACATTTGGGGGGCACCTAGGAGCAGACATCAAGTTCGCAGGCTATGATGGCATCGTTATCGCTGGTCAGTCGAAGAAGCCCGTGTACATACTTGTGAATGACTCCAAGGCCGAAATCAAAGACGCGGCTCATCTCTGGGGCGTTGATACCGAGAAGACTTGGGAGACCCTGAAGACGGAAACGGGATTCAAGAATGCAGGCGTTGCTAGGATAGGGATTGCAGGCGAGAACTTGGTCAAGTTCGCAAGCGTAATAGTCGATCACTTCAGGGCGGCCGGGAGGACAGGATTGGGCGCCCTAATGGGGTCCAAGAAGCTGAAGGCGATTGTCGTCAACGGTTCTGACAGGAAAATACCCGTTGCTGAGGAAGAGAAGCTTGCAGAACGCTGTAAGGAACTGAACGAGGACAAGAAGACGTCGGCGACTTTCATCATGTACTCTGAACTGGGAACGGCAGGATACGTAGACATGGCCTCAGCCATGTACGGTTCCGTCCCAATGGGATACTACTCAGTGTCGGACTTCGACACCTACAACATCAGCGGCACTACAGTGAAGGAGAAGATTCTGGTCGGAAAGACAGCCTGTTTCCGTTGTCCAATCGGGTGCGGCCGAGTGGTTGATATCAAGGAAGGCAAGTACGCAATAGGGCGCTTTGCGGGACCAGAACTCGAAGTGACCGGGACGATGGGGTCTCTCCTCCTGAACAACAACCTAGAGGCACTGGCGTATGCTAACAAACAGCTTGACCTTCTAGGGATAGATACAATCTCTGGCGGCAACACCGTTGCATTTGCATACTACCTGTTCAAGCAGGGCAAGATCACAGCCAAGGATTTGGACGGCATAAAGCCCGAATGGGGAGAGATAGACTCCGCGGTGGCCTTACTCCACAAGATAGCTAAGAGGGAGGGCGTGGGCAACCTCATGGCAGAAGGAAGCCTGGCTTTTGGCAAGAAGTTCGGTGTGGGCAACCTGGCAGCACAGGTCAATGGTCTTGAACTCCCTCAGCATGACGTCCGAGGCTTCTCAGGTATGGCCGCTGCATACATGACATCCCCGAGAGGAGCTTGCCACATGACTGCAGACATGTACAACGTGCAGATGGGCCTAGGTGACGAAGGGTTTGAAATAGACAGCAAGGACAGGTTTGCAAACGAAGCTGATCTAGTTGCCAAACAGCAGGACTTCAGATGTGTCACCAACTCTGCGGTCATGTGCAACTTCTATCCGGTGTCTTCAAACGAACTGGCTGAACTGTTGACGCTCGTCACAGGTTGGTCCTACACAGTCGAGGACGTCAAGCAAGCTGGCGAGAGGATATTCACTCTCATGCGCCTCATGAATCTCAAGCTCGGTTATGATCCCAAGAATGAGAAGTTGCCAGATATCGTGCTTCAACCCCTACAGGGACCGACCGAGGGTCATGTGCCAGACGTTGAGGCTCAGCTCAAGAAGTGGTATCGGTATCGCGGCTGGGACAGACGCACAGGTATGCCGCCGAAGCGAAGACTGCAAGAGCTGGGCCTAGCCAAGCTCTCCTGAAGTAATCACAGTTTCAGATTAGGAAGTGCCTTCAGCATGGTCTTGAGCAGTCTATAGAGGACAGCGACGTCGGCAATATGCAGTTTCTCGTCTGGAGTATGAGCTCCGGTAACAGTAGGACCTATTGAAACCATCTGAATACCAGGTATACATGCGCCAATGATGCCGCATTCCAGACCAGCATGGATTGCCTCGACTTCGATCTTCTGCTTGGCCACTAATTCGTACTGCTGCCTAACATACTGGAGAAAAGGACTAGAAGGCAGGGGTTTCCATCCAGGATAAGCAGGCTGCTTCGTAACAGTCCAGCCGGCTAGCATGGCGATGTCAGTCAGCGTGTTGCGCAATGCCTCCAACTCTGCGTCAACACTGCTTCGAGTAGAGAGATGAAACAGCACTCTTGAGCCCTCGGTCTTCACGATGGCGAAGTTGCACGATGTTTCCACAAGCCCAGGCACATCTGGCGAGAAACGCAGGGGACCATATGGGATTGCGTTACCTGTCGACACGATGCGCGAAGACTCGTCAGGTGAAAACGTTGCCCCGGGGTCAGACAGGATCCACTCAATCTTCATGTTTGGCTCGAGAGGAGTAGAGCCTGCCACAGTGCTCCTGTAGTAGGCAAGCAATGCAGCTCTTTCCCCAGTCAAGAGTTGTTCCACCTGATTCGCCTTACCGGCTGGAATGCCAAACTTGGCTTCAGCATCTCTTGCGATGGCATTGTGCTTGGAACCGCCGTTCCAAGAACAAAGACTCAATCCTGCCTCCCTGCTGACGAGAGAGAGGAGCCTCGCAATCACTTTGTTGGCATTCGCTCGTGGGAGATTGATGTCAATGCCTGAATGTCCACCCTGAAGACCAGACACAGTGATTGTCAGAAAATGGTGGTCTTTCCGCGAAAGATCGGTCAGTGGGAGCTCTTTCGTGAACAACATATCACCTCCGCCAGCCGACCCAATCGTGATGTAACCCATTTGCTCTGAGTCAAGATTGATCATCATCTTGCTCTGAATACCCAGACTCTTGGGATCCAAGGCAAATGCACCAGTTAGTCCTGTTTCTTCGTCGACAGTGAACAACAGTTCAAGTGTGCCATGAGCCACGTCCTTACCCCGGTCTGCTATAAGCGCCAGTGCAAGTGCGACACCGATTCCATTGTCGGCTCCCAGAGTTGTGCCGTCTGCGCTCACCCATTGACCATCTTTGTCGATTCGGACGGGGATGGCGTTGTCCTGGAAGTCAAATCCGCTTGGACGACTCGTTTCGCACACCATGTCCATGTGACCCTGTAGTAGGATAGGTGGACAGGCCTCCATGCCGCGAGTGGCCGGCGCTCTGATGAGTAGGTTACCGGCAGTATCTTCATTGACAGTCATTGGCACGGACGTTGCCTTTGACTGGTCTGCGACCCACCTCGTAATTGCTGCTCTAATCTTTGCTTCTTTCTTTGATTCTCGCGGCGTCCGCGTTAGCAGTGTTTCAAAGATCTGCCATACTACATTGGGCTCGAGTTTCTCCAGCACCATCTCTTCTCTTCCTCAGGTCAAGGGGTGTGACGTTGTGACGCTGCTCAACGACCGTGCCTTAAACCTGTCCCTGAGTAAGCAGGTTTTTCTGCAGGCTAGCACCAGAGTAGTGAACCGAGGAGAGACTTATGGTATTCGATCCTAGTTGGACGTTGTTCCTGAGGAGTCTTATGCCCTGGGCACAGGGATTCTTCACGGCCATTACAGAGCTCGGCTCTGACATTTTCTACGTCGCCCTTATTCTGACGGGTTTCTGGGCTTACAAGAAGAGGGAAGCCATCACCGTTGTCTGGGTCCTGCTTGTTTCCGTTTTGACGAACTACTGGATCAAGCTGGCTATAGCGCATCCAAGACCAGACCCAATCTACTGGCTCGAGGGTGCTGATGCCACCAACTACAGCACACCAAGCGGACATGCTCAGAACTCGGCCATGCTCTTCGGCTTCATCTCTGCGAAGGTCAAGAGGTGGTGGATGTACGTGGTTTCAACCGTCCTTGTAGTTCTGATTGGAATCTCACGTGTCTACATCGGGGTGCACTATCTTGAGGATGTGTTCCTAGGGTGGGCACTAGGCTTTGCTCTTCTAGTACTGCTACTACTAACCGAGAAGCGCCTCACTCAGTTCTTCGCCAAGTACAAGACTGAACAACTCTACCTTCTCTTGTTCCTGTTCGGACTCGTGGCAACAGCAATCAGCACCTATCTACTGCCGCAGCCTCCTAACGACAACTTCGGATCTCTGGGAGGACTGGTGATGGGCATCGCGATTGGGTTGCTCCTCGAGAAGAGATATGTCAACTTCACAGTGGAACCGCCCGGTGGGCAGAAGTGGCGACTTGTGGTTCGTGTTGTAGTAGGACTTCTATTGGTGTTCGCCGCCATGATCGGGCTCGCAGGTGTTCTTCCGACGGATGACGTCTGGCTCAGAGCAGCTCGATATGCTCTTGTCGCCATCATTGGTGCCTTTGTGTGGCCACTGGTCTTCAAGAAAGCCAAGTTGTGAGCTTTGGTAGCTGAGCGGGCAGACATCGTATAGCGTCGTGACATGCCCGCTCTCCTGATGAGCACTCATTTCCTCAGCTTCTTGTACTCCTGAGTCACTAGATCCCATAGTAATTCAGGCTCGTCACTGGCAATCGTAGTCCCCTTGTTCGCCAGATAGCACCACCCAAAGATGGAGTCCGCACCAAGCTTGACGTACTCCGGAACCAGTGACGCAACTGCCTTCTCCTGGCCGCTTGGCAGTCTGAACATCTGAAGCCATAGCTGACTCCGCTTTCGATACTTCATTGCAGTAGTTATGGTCCTCTTGGCCACGTCCAACGCCCAAGATCGTTCTTGGCCGAACACAGAGAAGTACGGGTCGGTGCTGAACACATCCACCTCGCGGATCGATGCGATCCGGTCCCAGTCAGGTGTTCCCAGGGATTCCATGGTTTGTGGAATGACGCACACGCAGGTTTCTGCACTCGTCCTTGCCTGTTTCACTGTCTTGCATATGTCTACCAAGAAATCATGCATGGTCTGCTCTCTAAACGCACGAACACTCTGATTATACTCAGTCGGCATTGATGCCCCCATCTGCTCTTGATACTTAGTCTGACACACATCGCATGTGCAGGTAAACTCAGACATGTCGAACACCGGGTAGAAGTGAGGCTCGTCGATGAAGACGCCATCTGTCTTTGTTTGTGAAACCACTTCGCGGACTCTCGTAAGGAAGTAGTCGCGAAACTCCTTCCGGTTGATGCACGCAGCAGGTACTGACATCTTCGACTCGGCAGTGATCTGCCTGTTGGAGTGGTTCTGATGGAGGAACATCGATGGTGGCTCTCCACCAAAGACCCCGCCGAACGCCCAGAAGTTGAGCCAGACTCGTAGCCCCACATTCTTCGCCTCTTCGATGATCTCAACGAGATTGGGATACCAATACTCGATATCGTCCTCCGATGCTGCAATAAGAACGGAGTTGCAGTTCCTTGCCAACATGTCTTCGAAGTCAGCCCTTGCATGCTTCGGCTGTTTTGAGTGATGCCATGCGAACCCTAGTTCCACCATGACTCTGACCACCATCGAACCAATTCGTACTGGGACCAGCACTTTTACAGCAGGCCGCCCGATAAATGAATAGCGCGCCAAGGAGGTCTACGAAGAGTTCGGCAGATTCAATAACTGCGTAACCACACACACTCGTTGTGAAGACCATGACATCAAGATTCAGCACTCCTCTTCTAAGCCCACTCTATCCCAAGCCCACATATCATTACGTGGGCGCGAAGATGCTCCTGGCCCTCTTCAACACCTCTGATGAAAGCCTTCAGAAACTCCTTCCTAGCTTCTTTCGACCTTCAGACATGAAGCTTGCAGGAGTCATGTTTGCAGAACAGCCCTGCAAAGAAACCGGGACATTCATGGAGTCTGCTCTCCTCGTTCAATGCGTGTTTGACAATCATTTGACTGGGCAGGAAGAGGTAGGTGTCTACTTCGCTCACGACTTTGTGGACACCGATGTCGCTCTTGCAGCGGGGCGCGAGATCTGGGGCTATCCTAGGAAGATGGCTAAGATATCCATGAAATGGACCGGCGATCGGCTTGTTGCGACCACGAGTAGGGGAGGAAAAACTCTCCTGAAGGCTACATGCACATTCACGGAAGAGGGTGAGTGGATAGACAGCGGCCCGAACCTCAATGTGAAGATGATTCCGAGCGCAGACGGAAGCGGGCTTGATGTTGCAGCCGTTTCTGCTGCCTACTTAACTTACGATGTCAAGAAAGGACGGTCTGGGAATCCTCAGATTGAGATTAGCGGTGGAGCTGATTATGGCCTTTCTGGGATAGACATCGAGAGCATAATGATTGGACTCTACTTCGACATGGACATCACAGTTCCTCCGGGCAAGACAGTCATGGCGCTTCCTCAGAGCGAAACCTAGTCCTACAGGTATTTCGAAGACTCGATTTGGGCTAGCTTCAGTCCCGCACTGTGCGCGAAAGTCCTCATAATCTGGAGGCATGCCAGACAGAAGACAGGCAGTATCAGGTAGGAGAATAGAGGATGAATCAACATTCCTGCGAGGAGCATTGAGAACACTCCAGTATAGCCCAGAAGGTTGGGAAGGAGCTGGGCACGGAGGATCGACCAACCACGAATTGGCATCTGGACAGCGGACCCCCTCTGCCTGAGTATCATTCTCTGGGCCTTGAAGTCACCGCCGATAGCGGCGGCGTTTGCAGCGATGCCGCCAGATGCAATGTTGATGAACAATATGCTCAAGACAAGAGCAGGTACGTAGATCAGGACTGACGGTGAAATCACCACTATGATGAGCGAAATCAGGAGACTAGCAGCAACCGCGAATGGCACAGCGCTGTATACCTTGCCCTTGATGTAGTCTTCCATGTTGGCTGCCGCCAGCTGCAGGTTCATCAGGTTCTTGCCCTCATAGACAATCTCGTAGCCTGTGAAGTACACCCCGTAGGAAGTGGCAAAGGGGATTAGGGCAGCCACGAACAAGAGGGGCGTCAACATGGCATAGCTGCCACCCGCAGGGACAGCCAGTATCACTATCCATATGACAATCCTAGCTGGGCCGATAAGATATTGGGATAAGACACGACCCTCTCTCCTGATCGAAGTAATGTTGTACCAGATTGACACGCTGATTGTAGAATTAGATCCCAAAACTGGTATGGACTGCGGAGCCCACCGGGTGCGCCGAATTGGCACATCCTTCTTTGAGCTCCTTTTGGAACCAACCGTGAGCCATCCGCTGTAATGGGCAATCTCGCTCACATACGAGTTGGCATAGAGCATCATAGCGCCCAATGCGACGTATGCCAGTGCCAAAACGTAGTCCTGTATCCTTGGCAGAACTCCCACGAGCAACCCCAACGAGATTGAACTCGCAGCATATCCGGGCGTCAGGTCGGATGAAAAGCCAAGGGACCCTGCCAATGCAAAGATCCATTCGAATACCTGGGAACCGGAGTCACCGGTGTATAATTGATAGTACCATATCGAGCTGACTATGATAGCTCCGGCGCTCAG
>PRDI01000109.1 GCA_003345595.1 Candidatus Thorarchaeota archaeon
CGGGTGTGCTTGTTCGGCGAGCACAGTGATTACTTACGCCTACAGGTGCTGCCTGCGGCAATAAACCGTTCAATAGACATCCTTGTCTTTCCAAGACACGGTTCCTCGATTAGAGTCTTGTACGTCAACCTGAACGAAACGGACACGTTCGATATACACAAGGTTGTGACCTATCGTCACCGACGCGAGTATCTTCGAAGTGCCTTCAATGTCTTGGCACGACAAGGCATGAAACCGTCCACTGGAGCAGACCTGACTGTCAGTGGAAACATCCCGATTGCTGCAGGACTCTCAAGCTCCTCGGCTCTGACAGTTGCCTCTGTCATGGCATTTGCGTACCTGACCGGCACCCAGCTCAAACCTGACAGGATCGCACATCTCGCATTTCAAGCAGAAGTGCAGGAGTTTGGAGAGAGCGGCGGAATGATGGACCATTTTGCCTCAGCATATGGCGCACTGATCCACCTTGACTGCGGTCATGAGAACCGGCTCACGAAGCTGCCAGCGCAACTGAACGGTCTTGTGATTGGCGACTCTCAGGAGAAGAAGACGGACACTGTGGGCGATCTCATCTCCATTAGAAAGACTGTAGAAGATGGATATAGGCGACTTGCTGATCTGCTCCCCGGTTTTGATCAGAGAGTGACTCCGCTTGAGCTAGTTGAAAGGTACATCGACAGACTCCCCGAAAGCTGCAGACTCATGACCATGTCGACGATCAGGAACCGGGACCTAACAACTCGCGCAATGAGATTGCTGAGCTCAGCCTCGCCAGATCCCAAGATTGTAGGTCTTATGCTCGATGAGCACCACTCGATTCTGAGAGATGGACTACATAGATCCACGCCGAAGATAGAAGCCATGATCTCAGCTGCGAAGTCTGCAGGCGCGCTCGGCTGCAAGATAAATGGTAGTGGAGGGGGCGGGACAATGCTGGCTTATGCACCCGGCTGCGAGAAGGAGGTTGCAGACGCCATAAGTCAGTCAGGCGGCATTCCTTATCCCGTGAAGATATCTCAAGGGGCTTCTGGAGCAGCCATCACGGAATAGCCTGCTGCCCTGCGGCCAATTCACTCATTCTGGTTTCTACAGTGGAAACCGTTTCTTCTTTCACCTTTCCAGCGGCGGCTACCAGTTGATCTACGTCCTCACTCATCTTCTTGACGAATGCCTTGTCATGAATGTTGCCCAAGTTGATCCTGACATTCAGTGCGGCTCCTTCGACGGCTGCAAACAGGGCGAACGCCGCCACGCCGGCGTCAGTTATCGCATTTATGTTGCCCTTCTCTGCAACAGTTCTCGCCGCTTCAAGTGCCTTAAGTGAGTGCTGTATTGTTGTCAGGGGCACCTCTGAAGCATGCTTTGTCGCCGCCTCGACTTGCTCCGCCTTCTTCCTCTTTTCTATGTCAGTCCCCTCAGGCATCCTGATGGCCGTCATGACATCCTCGAAGGCAGCTGAGTCCTTCTCTACAAGGTCCATGAGAATCCCGCGGTCAGTTTCAGCTGTGTGCCTTAGACCTGTCATTTCATCCTTGATGGCTGCGAACTTGCGTCCCGACAGAGACAGGCCCGAAACCATGCAGACCAAGCCAGCTCCGTATGATCCCATGAGTGCCGCTACGCTGCCGCCACCAGGAGTAGCATGAGCTCGCCTGACTTCATCGCCGAACTCTATGAGCGACATCTCTGTGAACGTCTTCTCAGTCGGCTCATTTGCTCCTGCTAGGTAGTAGAGGTCGAGAATCATCGACTCGTCGAGCTTGTCCACCTGTAGGTAGTACTTGACCGCATCAATCAACGCAAACAAGGGAACCATGCCCACAATCTCGGTTTCAACGACAGAGGCGCCGTAGCGACGTGCCTCGTTTCGTACAACCTCAAGAGCCTGATGCATTCGAGTGCGTCCAGGGTTGGTCAGGTTCATGGATATCTGAGTCATCCCCCTTTCGGGGAGTTCAATGCCCATCGCTTGAATGTTGACGAGCCCGCCAGTGGTCGCACGGACGGCATCAGCACATGCTTTTGCTGCACGCAAGTCCGTGGTGTTCAAATCGGCATTGAAGGCAATCAAGAAGTTGCGGGCGCCGGTGGCAGTACAGCCTGCAGTAGGGTGAATCTTCTTTGGACCGTAGTCGGGATCCTTAGCTGGGTCCTTCCCGATGAGTTGTCTCAGGCCTTCGAATTCACCCTCTCGTATGTTGGGCAGTTCGACACGCTCAGGACGAGTCGCAGACTTGGCGTACAGGTAGACGGGAACGTTGCACGCACGAGAGAACTCCTCTCCAAACTCCTTGGAGAGCTCGATGCACTCACCAATGGTGACACCATGTAGAGGGATAAAGGGAACAACATCGACAGCGCCCATGCGGGGATGTGCACCCTTGTGCCGAGTCAGATCAATCTTCTGTACTGCCAGCTTACTGGCCTTGAGGACTGCCTCCTTGACCTTCTGAGGTTCACCAATGAGTGTGAACACTGACCTGTTGTGATCGTGATCGTACTCAAGGTCTAGAAGCTTAACTCCCTCAACACTGCGTATTGCATCGGCAAGGGCGTCAATGACCTCCTGTCGCCTGCCTTCGCTGAAGTTTGGAACACTCTCTACAATCTTCACGTCCGTCACTGATGCCAGATTCTGCTGGAACTGGCAAAAAAGGTTTGGGCAAGAAACAGTGTGCTAGACCGAGAGGCTTAGCTGCTGTAAGTCCCCAGATCGATGGCATCCCCTGTCAGCACGTTGGCCATGGCCTTGTCGAAGGCGTACGCGGAGAGCACGTTCTTGAGAAGCATCGTTATGGTCATGGGACCCACCCCACCCGGAACGGGAGTTATGTATGACACTTTGCACTTTAGAGCCTCAGTGTCACAATCACCATTGGGCGTTGCGACGTCGATGACGATTGCACCCTCTTTGACCATGTCGGCGGTAATAAAGAATGGATCTTCTTTTGACTTGCGGCGACCAATCGCAGTGACAAGAATGTCAGCCTGTCTGGTAAACGATGGCAGGTCTCGGGTCTTCGAGTGACACACTGTGACAGTCAGGTCTCTGTTCAGAAGCATCATCACCAGAGGCTTCCCTACGATTGTCGATCGGTTGACAATCACTGCGTGTTTGCCCTGAAGTGGAACTCCGAGATGATCTAATATCGTGGCAATTCCCTGAGGGGTTGCTGCACCAAGCAACTCACTGCCATAGAACAGCCTGTAGATGTTGGTCGGCGAGAATCCATCGACGTCCTTTGTGGGCTCGACTGCGCTGATAATCCTCTCTTCACTAATGTGCTTGGGCAGCGGAAGCTGGACTAAGATGCCGGAAACTGATACGTCGTGGTTCAACGTGTGAATAAGATCTATCAACTGGTCTTCTGTGGTATTGTCTGGAAGGTTGTACTGACCTGAGGCTATCCCTACGCGCGCACAGGCCTTATGTTTCATTCTGACATACATGGTAGAGCCCGGGTCTTCCCCCACTTGCACCGTGACCAGCTTCGGGGGAGCCCCGTAGGCCTCAGTCAGCCGAGCGACCTCGCGCGCAATCTCTTCCTCTATGTGCCCAGCCAGCTTCTTGCCGCTGATCACGCGATCGTCACAGAAAGTGCTTGGAGTAGCCTCCATCGTAGTCATTCAAACACCACCGGTCTAGAACACACCAAAGATGTTGTTTTTCTCATCTAGCCCCATGCCCACAGCTGCTGGTTCCTTCGGTAACCCAGGCATGAGCATGATGTCACCCATGTAGACGACAACGAACCCTGCTCCCGCGCTCACGTCAACACCACGTACAGAAACGTCGAACCCCGTCGGTCTGCCAAGGAGCTTGGGATTGTCGGACAGACTGAACTGCGTTTTGGCAACGCATACGGGCAGCTTACCGTACCCGCGTTTCTCCAGTGACCTGATGTCAGACTCAGCATCTTCAGCATACGTGACTCCCCGAGCACCATAGACCTTTGTCGCCAGTTTACTGACCTTTGTCTTCAGATCGTCCTCGAGTTCGTATACGTAGGTAAGCTTGCTTTTCTGGCCAACGACTTCGATGATGTCAGCTGCTAGTTCCTTGCCACCTTCACTCCCCTTTGCGTAGACCTCGGAAACCTCCATCTTCCATCCACGCTTTGAGCAGAAGGCCTTCAATGCGGATATCTGTTCGGGAGTGTCGCTCGGGAACCTGTTCAGTGCAATGACAGCTGGCAGTCCGAAGGCACGCACGTTTTCCACGTGTTTCTCAAGATTCGGAAAACCCTTCTCAAGCACACCCTCGCCGTGGTTCATGAGTGCCCTGATTGATGTGACAACGACGACTGCGTCTACTTTGAACCCACCTATCCTTGTCACTATATCGACGAACTTCTCAGCTCCAAGATCTGCTCCAAAGCCAGCCTCGACGACTACATAGTCGAACAATCTCAGAGCGATATCGATAGCTGTCACGGAGTTGGTACCGTGTGCGATATTGGCGAATGGACCTGCATGGATCAGAGCAGGGGTTCCTTCGGACGTCTGGACCAAGTTAGGCATTAGTGCGTCCCGCAGGAGCACGCTCATCGCACCTTCAGCCTTAAGGTCGCTAGCATGAACCTCCTCAAGCTTCATGGTACGTCCGACAAGGACTCGACCAAGGCGTGCCTTGAGGTCTTCGTAACTTGTCGCCAGAGCAAGAATGGCCATAATCTCAGAGGCAGCAGTTATCACGAATGAGTCCTCGCGCGGAAAGCCATTCGCTTTCCCACCGAGGCCAACAGCTATCTTCCTGAGGGCTCTATCGTTCATGTCGATGGTCCGAGGCCAGTAGACTCTTCGAATATCTATGTTCAGCTGATTGCCCTGGTGAATGTGATTGTCAATCATGGCAGAAAGCAGATTGTGTGCGGCAGACACAGCAGGAAAGTCCGAAGTAAACAGCAGGTTGATCTTCTCGAAAGGCAAGACCTGAGCCTTGCCGCCTCCAGCGGCTCCGCCCTTCACGCCAAAGACAGGACCAAGTGACGGCTCTCTTATTGTGACAACTGCCTTGCGACCCATAGCGTTGAGAGCCATTGACAGACCAATCGCATTCGTGGTCTTGCCCTCTCCTGCAGGTGTGGGAGTGGTCGCAGTGACGAGGATCAGTCTTCCCTTTCTCTCTCCTAGCACCTTCTTGATTCCTAGGTCAATCTTGGCCATATACTTGCCGTATGGTTCCAGAAACTCGGAAGGTATGCCTGCTTTCTCAGCCACTTCTGCAATGGGAATCATCATTTCACACTTTCCAGCCTAACGCTGGTCCCTAGCGCTCGCCTTCCCTTGATAAACAATGCCAAACGTCACAACCGTGTCCAAAAGAACATAAGACAGGCATCTGCAATGCTACGCAGGGTTAACCAAAATGGACAGGACACCGCTCGAAGCACTACCGGATGCACTCCCTGACGGGATAGAACTTGAGAAGTATATAGTCGGGACCTACTATGTAGGACTTCCGCCGATGCTCGATGCAAGGCAGCTGGCGTGGGGCGCAGCTGTGGAGCAGAGCACCGGAACATGGATTCCTGTTCCCGGTGAAACCGTCGACGTCCGAAAGAGGCACATTGCCAAAGTGATTGGGGTCTTCGAGGTTCCGTACTATGAGTACAGTACGCCCAAGGATCTAGAAAGGCGCGAATATGTAATCCAGGTCGCCTTTCCATGGGCGAACTTCGGAGCACAGATTCCCATGATGCTCAGCACTGTAGTGGGCAACATAAGCATGGGAGGACGTATCAAGTGTCTTGACCTGCGCTTCCCGAAGAGCTTCCTGAAGTCATTCAAGGGACCAAAGTTCGGAATCAGCGGCCTGCGAAAACTGACCGGAGTGAAAGACCGTCCATTCTTGAACAACATGATCAAACCATGCGTGTATACCTCTGCAAAGATGGGTGCAGGCCTCTTCTATGAGGCCGCTGCAGGCGGAGCGGACATAATCAAGGACGATGAACTTCTCGCTAACCCAGAGTACAACAGCTTGGCTGAGCGTGTGCCATTGTTCATGGAAGCCGCTGACAGGGCCAATGCGGAGAAGAATGAGAAGACCCTCTATACCGCGAACATAACTGACAGCATAACCAGACTCTTTGAGAACGCCGAGAAGGCGCAGGAGTGGGGAGCCAATGCTCTGATGGTCAACTTCCTCGCTGTGGGCTATTCTGCATTCCAAGCAGTCTGCGAGGACCCGTCAACGAAGGTGCCTGTGCTGGCACATATGGACATCGCAGGCGCGCTGTATGAATCGCCGATTACAGGCATTGCCTCGAACCTAGTCATCGGGAAGCTGCCAAGAATCTGCGGTGCCGATATCACTGTCTTTCCGGCCCCATATGGGAAAGCCCCTATACTCAAGGAGAGATACCTCGGTATGGCCCATGAGATGGTCATGCCGCTGCTCCACATCGAGCAGACAGCTCCAATGCCCAGCGGCGGTATTTCCCCAGGCATGGTAGAGGAAGTGATGGAAGACCTGGGTCCCGACATTGTAATCGGGTCGGGCGGGGGAATACATGCACACCCTAAGGGACCACGCGCTGGTGCGACGGCCTTCAGACAGGCGATTGAAGCGAAGATGAAGGGCATCCCTGTCAGCCAGTATGCAAGTGAACATGAGGAACTCAAAATCGCCATGGAGTCATGGGGTGCCGGCAGGACTGGATTCGAGCTGTAGTCCACGCTAGCGACTGACCAAAGATTATGATACGATATCTGAGGCGAATAGTCATGAGTACCGCAAAGAAAATGGATGACGAGATAGTCGATTGGCTCCTTGAGGAAGAGAATCCAAGTGTGCGGTTCTGGGCCCTGCAGCAGCTTCGAGGGAAGAAAGGGACTGATGCAGAGGTCATAGCGGCTCAACGTGCGATCATGCAGTCAGACTGTGTCAAGGCAATCCTAAAGGCTCAGAGGCCGGAGGGGCACTGGGAAAACAGGGAGAGCTTCTATCTACCGAAGTACATAGCGAGTACCCACAATCTGCTGATTCTCGCAGAGCTTGGTGCTGAAGCTACTACTGCCATAAGACGCGGAGTGGAGCATGTGTTCCTGTTCCAGCGCGATTCGGGTCATTTCTTGATCAACATCCCAAAGACAGAGAAAGGCAAAGCGAGTACGATGACAGATGGGTGTTGCATTGACGGCAACATACTGTACTACCTGCTCCACTTCGGCTATCTTGAAGACGCTCACACAAAGAGGCTCATCCAGTTCCTTGTTAACGATCATTCGAAAGATTACGGATGGCGATGCAGGTCCTATCCAATTGACAGGAACAGAGTCTTTCCAGTCAACTGCTACATGGGAGCTGTAAAAGCCCTCAAGGGTCTGTCCATGATTCCCAAGAAAGACCGATCCGCTGAAGTCAGTTATGTCATCCAAGCAGAAACAGAGTCTATCCTCTCTAACCAAGTGTACAAGTATCTTCGTGGGCCAAAGGGCGAGAGGAAGGAGAAGGCAGGATGGAAGCGTTTTGGTTTTCCTCTGTTCTATCAATCGGACGTTCTTGAAGTGCTGGACGTGCTGACTGGGCTGGGCGCACATGATGAAAGGATGTCTGATGCCGTCGAACTTGTGGAGAAGGCTCGAGGGCCTGACGGAAAATGGGCACTCAAGAACACCTTCAATGGCAAAATGCTGTGCAACATTGATACGAAGAACCAGCCATCGAAGTGGGTGACTCTCAGGGCCGTGCGAGTTCTGAAGAGATGGTATCAGGAACATGGCTAGCCTTGGAAAACGTGCGCGGTACGTCTAGTATGTTGTGCACCCAAGTCCATCAGAGTTAATACTTAGAAAGCATCTAGTAAGCAATCGTTGCCTAGGAGGAACTGACGATGAAGCTCAAGCCTGTCACTCTTACAGAACAAGAGATTGAAGACATGATATCCGATATCACCGACGAGGAGGCCAAAGAGGCAGAGGAGCACTCGCTCACGCCGCTGAAAGACAAGATCCTCTTTGAGGGTGAACCCGGTGGAGCTGTCGTGAAAGACACCAAGGGCAACGAGTACATAGATTGTACGTCTCAGGCATGGACTCTGAATATCGGCTTCTGTGACCCCGACATCGCGTTCGTTGTGGCCCGCCAGATGCAGCGTCTTTCACACGTCAGATACGGATTCCCAACTGTTCCCAGGTTGAAGCTGCTGAACGAGATCACGAAGCTATTCAAGATGCCGCGGGCGAGCTTCAACAACATGGGCGGAGGAGCCTCAGTTGAGGCGGCCATGAAAATAGCATTGTTGCGGAAGAAGGATGCCGACACATTCATCACGGCATGGCGTGCTTACCATGGTTCCTCGCTCGCGACGACAAGTGCCAGCGCATACATGCCCACAGCAACTCGTTTTCTCGGCTTCGGGAGAGAGCACTTTGTAAAGATTCCTTATCCATACTGCTACAGATGCTACCTTGGCCATGACAGGGAGAAAGAAGACTGCACAGGAGTATGCGCGGAGTTTGTCAAACAGACCATCATGCACGGCGTCACGGGTCCTGTAGCAGGGATAATCGTCGAGCCAATCATGGGACCCGGTGGACATATCGAAGCACATACCGAATACCTGAAGGCGCTCAAGGAGATTTGTGAACAGATAGATGCACTGCTCATTTTCGACGAGGCACAGACTGCCTTCGGTAGAGTAGGTGAGTGGTGTGCATCTGACCTTCACAACATGCGTCCTGATGTCATGTGCTTGACCAAGGGAATTGCCGGCGGTGTCCCGATGGGTGCAACTCTCACACGTGGTGACATAGTGGGGTTTACTGAGTCTGAGGAACACTCGACGTTCGGGTCTAACCCGGTCATGTTCGCGGCATCTCTTGTCAATATAGAGATCATTAAGCGTAAGAACCTCCTGCAGAGGAGCAAGCTGCTCGGTGAGAAAATCAAGGACGGAATTCTCGAGCTCCAGGAGAAGTACCCAGTCATCGGGGACGTTCGATGCCCGGGGCTATACAAGGGGATTGAGCTTGTCGAAGATCCTAAGTCGAAGAGGCCAGGGGTCGAGATGGCACATGCATTCATCCAGGAGGGATGGAAGCGCGGGGTCATCTTCGACTACAACATGCCAAACCTATCCCCATGGGGCTATGACCTTCGCAATGTAATCAAGATTAAGCCACCTCTCACGATTACGGAGGAACAGGTGGACAAGGTACTTGAAGTGTTCGAGGAATGCCTGCAGGAAGTCACGAAGTGAGATAGCGGTCGCTGCTCTGCGTGACTCTGCGTGCTTCTACTCAACCTTCACCAGCCGTATCTCACCATAGTCACTGATGACTCTCATGTAGCCTCTGAGCATTTGATCCACGGAGGGGTCACCGGTGTCGACCTTCAGTGATTCGCCCTCAATCCCCCTAAGCTTCGAAACCGTGCATAGAACTCGTATATGGTCTCTGCCTGCTCTCTCAATCACTCTCGGGCTTATCTGTTGGTTTCCTCTGCCGAACAAGACTCCTTGGTGACCTATCGGGGAAACAATGATCCACACATTGCTGAACTCCTCTACGGAGTCAAGAATCCTAGACTCATTCACGTCGTTCTGTACTGTACCATTCTGGTACAGGTCTACACCTAGTGTGGTCTTCTTCACTCCAAGGAGCCCTGCGAGCGTCTTGACAGTCGTTCCCGGACCTAAAATGAGGGTCGCCCCCTTCGGAAGCGTTTCGAGAACGTACCTCGCGATAGCTTCCTGTGCCTCGTGCTCATCTGTGGTTTCTGCGCTAATCTGCTTGGAGCCCTGAAATCGTGCAGGCACTGATGGGCCCCTCAGATAGCCGTACAGACGTACGACGAACTTGTCCTGCCTAATGGCCTCCTCGTCAGCGTCCATCACCTCAAACTCTGTGGTTCCCGTGTTACCTTCGCGCATCACCCTGATGACCTCGGCAGCATCTCGCGGATTCACAACGAAGATGCCGCTGTACATCTTGACCCCCGATGGCACGCCTAGGACCATCAGGTCGGCAAGGTCGCCTTGGGTGACGGCATCAAGAATGTCGCGAGCAGTGCCATCTCCTCCCACGAAGACAAGAAGACGTACGCCCGAGTTGTATAATGCCTTCACGCAACGTACCGTGTCTTCAGAGGCGGTTTCTATTCCAATGGCCACATCAACCACGTCGTGCTTGACGTCTGCTTGTCGACAAACACCCGCCCCCATCGGTCCAGGGCAAGCTGTCAGGCTGATATCAGGAACCCTCAACGACTTCAGCGCATCCAGGAACTCTCGGGCGCGCCGCGGGGCAACTGGCTTTGCCCCTCTTTTGATTGCCTCTCTGACCACGCCGTCAGTTCCCTTCAGCCCTACGCGGCCACCCATGCCGGCAATCGGGTTCACAAGCAGGCCGACATTCATTCAAACCACAACCTCTCAACGCCTTATGCCCAACACAGACACCTTATCAGTGTTCATAGGTGGCCCAGCTATTTCAAAGCACGGACTTCTGCCGCTGTTTGAAACCAGAAAGCGACCCTGAACAGGACTTCCTCCAAGAGGCGAGGTCTGTTGTCGGGGGTAGCATCTTCGGGCCACTTGTGGCGCCTGTAGTCGTCAAACTTGTCGAATGTCTTGCCATACTTCGTCGTGAGAGGCGTTTCCACCTTTCTGTCGCAGACCGTGACAAGAGCACGAACGAGAGTGGTGAAATCGAAGTCCAGACGAAGCAACCAGTCGCGAACAGCTTTGAAGAACCTCGTCTGTTCAGTCTTGTCCCAAGGTAGACTCTTGACAGCATCTCGGTCCCGCGCGTCGACTCGGTCACTGTTGAAACTGCAGCTCTTGTCGTAGGTGCAGCGAGCCCTCACAAGCACGTCTTGCTTTGATAGCCACACAGCAAGTTCATGATTGCCCTTCTTCGATAGGGCCACCTTGTGATCTCCAGCTGGAAAGATGACCTCGACAACGCCTACGTCCTTCTGACGTAGTCCCTGCTTGAAGTAGAGGTCAAGGGCCCACGCAATCGGAGGCAGGACGTTTGCTGCGTAGTACTCGTCAGGCTTAGTCATTCTTCAAAACCTAGTTCGAAATGATGGTGCGATTTGCCTGTGGCGTCAACAAGGAACCTAAGAAGATGCTTCCGGTCTGCTCACTGGACTTCCCACTGGCCGCCTTCCTCACGTTGTTCAACTAGGGTCTTCCCGAGCTGCTCGAATATGTCAATGACCCCCTCTCCGGTCTTTGCAGAAGACTCAACATAGGGCATTCGGCGCTTGTCTGCAAACTCCCTGCCTTCCGCGGGTGTCACGACACGGTCTGGAAGGTCTGTCTTGTTTGCCACGAGGACAAGTGGTATGTCCTTGTTTATGGCCTTGCGAAGCTCATCTAGCCACTCCTGTAGGACGATGAATGTGCGACGTCGGGTCACGTCGAAAACCAGTATTCCTCCACTGGCGCCTCGGTAGTACATGGGTCGAAGGATCTGAAAACGCGACTGACCAGCCACATCCCAAATCTGGAGCTTGACCGTAAGCCTCCGTCCCTCGCTCGCTTTGATGTCAATGTTCTTGACGGCGAACTGAGAGCCAATTGTGGTCTTGTAGTCAGTCCTGAAGAAGCCATGTGAGAATCGGGTCACGATTGCAGTCTTGCCAACAGCACCCTCGCCCAACACAACTACTTTGTACAGTCGGTCATACGTACTGCTCATCTGAGTCTACCCCGGTTCTCAACGCGGATGCATCCGCGGGAATAGTGCAAAAGGGTAGGGTTTGTAGCTTCTAATAACCATTTCGCGGGACAAGGCAGGAAATGCGGTGAGCAGTCATGAAGCACTTGCTTCTGCCCAGCGCACGAATTTGGCCAGCAACCTGTTGAACTCGTCAGGCTTCTCCAGCATAGGTATGTGATCCGCCCCTCTAACAAAGGCGACGTCTGCGCGGGGTAGTTGCTCTGCGAGCATCCGTGCAAGACCAGGCTCAATCACATGGTCCTCTTGACCATGAATCACCAGACACGGCGTTTCGATTGACCCGAGTTTCCCTGAAATATCGAATCGGTCGCACGCCCTAAGGTCACGAAGGAGCAACTGGGGATTCTCCCTTTTGATCTGCTCGTCCAATCGCTTTATCGCGAAAGCTTCAGATACATCGCCCGTGAGCCTGCTCTTCAGCATGAGCAGCTCGGTCTCTATGGTTTCAAAGGCCAAGCGGGGAATCAGTTTCGCTAGTTCGAGATCTGCAGAAGCACCGACAAGTACAATGCCACGCGGCTGGCGGAACTCGGGGTGTAGTACATAGGACATGACGACACCTCCTCCCATGGAGTGTCCTATCAAAACAAAGTGCCTTATCTTCAGGTAGTCTACCAACGCTGCAATCTCATGAGTGTAGCCGCCGTCAATAGTCGCTTCACCCTCAATGTTGTCTGACGCACCATGCCCCGACAGGTCAGGCGCCACAACCCTGTTTGTCCAGCAGAATTCGTGTTTCTGGAGAGTCCAGACGATGTGCGAAGACCCAGCGCCGTGCACAAAAACAAGAGCAAGACCCTTTCTCTTGTCTTTTCGCCTGTCTGCGTCCACATAGTGCAGCTCCGAACCATGGTACCCGAAGAAAGGCATAGACCCACATCCCAGTGATGCTTCACCATCGGTGAATGTGGTCATATATCCCTATGCCACTGACGATTAGCCAGAAGTGGGTAGGCAACTTTTTCTTTCGTGCCTCATATGCGATGGTCGGGGTCACTCTCATGGCAAAGCTGTTCGGAACCACAGGAATCAGAAAAGTATACGGAACAGAGTTTGACCTTGAAATGGCCCTGAATCTTGGGAAAGCCTTGGGCACATATCTGACAGGCGGAAATGCTGTCTTAGCTGAGGACGTTCGAACCACGAGCCGCATGGTGGCCGATTCATTGTCCGCAGGCCTTCTTTCAACGGGCACCATAGTGACTAGGGCGGGAATGCTGCCGACACCCACGCTCGCATTCACGACAATGACGCGCGGGTTCGATGTCGGTGTCATGATTACGGCGTCACACAATCCGCCCGAGTATACAGGTGTGAAATTCTGGTCCAAGAACAGCATGGGATACACGCCCGAGGAAGAATCGACAATCGAAGGAATCTACAGCTCGCACAAGTTCAGGGTGGCAGCTTGGGACCAGCTAGGCAGTGAGAAGACCGTAGAAACGTGTGTGGCGGAACACATTGAAGCGGTGATATCAAGGTGCGATGCCGAGGCAATCCGGAGGAGGGCTGCGAAGGTCATAATCGATCCTGGCAATGGAGCCTCCTGCGTGTTGACACCATACTTGCTGGGAAATCTTGGATGCAAGGTGATCACGGTCAATGGTCAGCCAGATGGGCATTTCCCAGGCCGAGTTTCAGAGCCTGACGATGAAAACCTTGGAGACCTCAAACGCATGGTCAAGGAAACGGGTGCGGACTTGGGTGTGGCGCACGATGGTGACTCTGATAGGGTCGTATTTGTGACAGAAGCGGGACAGGTTGTGAGGGGTGACAGGACCATTGCTCTCTTGGCGGCTGAGGCACTGAAGGCGTCAACCAACAAGACCGTTGTGACCACAGTGGACAGCTCTCGAGTGCTTGATGAAACCGTAGAAAGAGCGGGAGGGCGGACAATCAGGACTCCTGTTGGTGATATACAGGTGGCTATGAAGGTGAGAGAAACTGGAGCACTACTAGGCGGCGAAGCGTGCGGTGTTTTTATCTTCCCTGAGTTTCATCTTGCCCCAGAACCGTTTCTGGCCGCTTGCAAAGTGTTGGAGCTCATTGCGCGCAAGAACCAGAGCTTCGGCGAAATCATCCGAGCGATACCCGAGTACCCACTGTCCAAGACGAAGCTCGACTGCCGAAACGACTTGAAGACGCATGTCATGGCGGCTCTTAGAGAGAGTCTCCCTGCAGCATTCACCAATGTCGCCGACGTTGTAACAGTTGACGGACTCGGCATTTCGCTGAAACAGGGCTGGGTCTTGGTCAGACCCTCTGGTACTGAACCAGTGATCAGAATTACATGCGAAGGCCCAACGCGCCAGAGAGTGCAGACCATTATGAGAAAGGCCAAGGCCGTTGTAACAGCAGAGATTCAGACAGCAGGCTGACAGTCTTATTGGCGATGACACTGTGGCATGTGCAATACCAATCAGGGACCGATTGTGCGCTATGAGAATTCGAGGTGGAGCAGATGATACACTGCTCCATATGCGGACAATCTTTATAGCACAAACCTCCGAGTGCAGGCTGAAAGAGTGGTCTGAGTCATGCCTAAAGAGAAAGACGAATTGGGAATCATGGATGACTTCGAGTGGGCGCTAAAGGACCCCAGTGAAGAGAAGCTACGCGAACTGGGAACGGTCGTTTCTACTGTCACCATGAAGCTTGTTGCCGCAATCTCCGATCTTCAGACTGCTCTGTCTGATGTTCAAACCAAGCTTGGGGCCCTTGATTCCCGCGTTAGCCAACTGGACAGCAGGATGGCAAGCGGCAGAACCGCAGGATCCTCAGCCGGGCTCGAAATGGGAGCATCCGGTGCCGCTGCTTCGCCAGGCATTGCTAGGGCACCCATAGCCAAGGCCCCAACTCCAGCGCCAGCTGCCGGAGGAGGCGGAGGTCTCATGGGTGAACTCAAGTCATTACTGTCTGCAAGGAGAAGGAAGACAGACACCGGCCCCGAGGGCACTGGGTAGTTCCAGAACAGCCTAGATGAGCGTCTTGACAGCGTTCATGGTATAGAACGGACCTGCATGAGTCGGAAGCGATAGAGTGAAAGCTTCTGCTCTTTCGCAACCTGCTTGGATGCCGCGCAGACGAGTCCTGGCATCATAGAACCTCAGGTAGAACGCGTCAGCCTTTGTCAGCTGTGATTTGTGTTCCTTGAGGGCACTCACTGCGGTGGAGAAAGACTCAGAAACGTCCATCAAGACGTGAGGCTGTGAATGGAGGCTGTTGATCTCCATGCCATAGATCCTGTTCACCCGATAGGCGTTCTCAAAGGTTGTTGTATGTGACGCCCATTCAATAGCATCCGCCACCAGCTGAGCACACTGAACGTGATTTCGATTGTAGTCATCTCCAGAGTGGGTGATGACCGCTGATGGCCTAGACTTCAGGATTGTCTGAACAATCTCCTTTCCCAATGACCAGTCGACCGCGAAATCGTCACGTGTGTTTGTGTACACCTCTCTAACTCCCAGCAGGCGGCAAGCTGCCCGCATCTCTCTGTTTCGGGTGTCGTTCCCCGTCAGAGCAAGGACATCCACACTGACACCTTGATCCACATGTCGCCTGATAGTGCCGCCAGCTCCTAGGCATTCGTCATCAGGGTGCGCCACTATCACAAGAATGGAGTCCTGAGGAGGGCCTGTCATACGCTCGCCGAGGAGTATCTGTCTAATCAACGTTTGGACAGAACTGACGCCAGCCTGACTGACCCTACCAGTTCACTTAAAGGGACAGAGCAGTACGCGGCTGTTGAGTGAACCACAATGCGGATTGGCGTCAACCTCTATCCTGGCGTTGGAGGCTCCGGGCATTTGGCGACAAGATTGGGTGAACATCTTGCCCAGAGAGGACACACTATCCACTTCATTACTTATCAGCGGCCCTTCGCTCTGATGTGGGAGCAGTACAGAGGAATCTACGTCGATCTTGTTGACAGGTTCGACTATCCTCTTTTCAGTGAAATAGGACCTCCGTACGCGATGGCCTTGACCTCAAAGATCTTGAAGGTGAAGAACGACGCGAATCTCGACCTGCTTCACGCGCATTATGCGATTCCGCACGCCATGGCAGGATACATGGCACGAGAGATATCCGGTCTGCCATACCTCGTCACTCTTCATGGATCAGACGCGCATACACTCGGGCCAGACCCGGCCTACAAGCCGGTCGTAAAGTTCACGGTAGAGAAGGCAAACGCAGTGACCGCAGTGTCTCAGTTTCTGCAGAAGACGGCGTACGAGCGGCTCGGCATTGAGAGGGAGATACACGTCGTGCCAAACTTCATCGACACAAAGCAGTTTCAGCCACTTGACAGCTGCAGGCTGACTGTGGAAGGTGGCTGCGTTGGCATGAAAAGGGGAGAGGATGCTAAAACCATTGACCCTGAAGAGAAAGTGCTACTACACATCTCCAACTTCAGGGAGGTCAAACGTGTGACCGACCTTATCGAGATAATGCGGATTGTGGTCAATGAGATTCCCAACTCCCGTCTCATAATCGTAGGGGATGGACCCGAACGCATTGAGGTGGAGAGGAGAATCGAGAAGCTCAATCTATGCAATAACGTCCATCTGCTTGGCGTCAGAACAAGCATGCAGGAGATATTCTGTGGAACAGACGCGTTTCTCCTCAACTCCAAAGTGGAAGGCATGCCGCTGGTATTGCTTGAGGCCATGGCATGTGGCGTGCCAGTGGTCACGACTCCCGCTGGTGGCGTTCCAGAGCTCGTACGTCCAGGTGTCGATGGCGTTGTGACAAAGGGATTTGAGCACGATGAGTTTGCAAAAGCGGTGATAGACATTCTCGAGAAGGATAGCCTCAGGAAGACTCTCGCAAAGGCAGGACGGAAACGAGTCGTTGAGAGCTTCTCTTCAGAGAGAATAGTACCAATGTATGAGAAGGTGTTCGAGGAGGCA
Source organism: Candidatus Thorarchaeota archaeon (assembly GCA_003345595.1). Taxonomy (GTDB): domain Archaea; phylum Asgardarchaeota; class Thorarchaeia; order Thorarchaeales; family Thorarchaeaceae; genus OWC5. The sequence continues at coordinate 16,611 of PRDI01000109.1, forward strand.
GTTGCCACCTAAGGAGGTTCTTGAGAACATGGACCTCAGTATTTCAGAGGTCTACCAGGCGTTTGTCTGGAAAGGCGAAAACGCTGAACTTGCTAAGGATCTCTACGACACCCCGGTTGAAACTATCGGGGGTGTCACTGACAGAGCGACGAGGCTAATCGCCGCCTACAAAACCGCAGCGTGGCACAGCGCCGAACGTATTGAAACCATTGCTAGAACTCTAACACATGTATGCGGCGAGATTGGATGCTACACGCCTAGAGTCAGGGAATCCATCGAGCGCTTGGGTGCTGGAGTCGTGGAGGCATCTCACCAGAGCGTAGTGATGGGCGGGCCCGTCTACATTCTGAACAAGGCAGCCACGGCCAGACGGGTTGCCACACTCGCTCACGAAAGGGGTCTGGACCTGTCGCCCGTCTTCTTTATCGCAGACTATGACATGGTCCAAGCGGAACTCACAAACATCAGAACGCCTGTTCCTGGTCAGGACGGGAACCTGGTCAGCGTGCCAGTCCCCGAGGGATACGAGCATTCGCCTGTGAGCAGACTCCCGTTGCCTGGATACGACTGGTACTCTAGGACTGAGGACAGCATTCGAGCAGGCTATAGGCCGCTGTTCAAGTCGATGGGAGCTCTGCACAGGAGTATGTTCGACGAGCGGCTTGAACAATGCCTAGCCCTGACTCGCTCCACCTATGTCAATTCACGCACACTTGGCGACTGGGCAATGAAGATACTTGCGAGACTGTTCAACATCGAACAGGATCTCGGGATACCGCTTGTACCAGCGTCTGATCTCTCAGTGAGAGAGCTGCTCGTCACGGGAATGGAGCTCCTTCTCAGTCGAACAGCCCGGACGAGATTCATTAAGGCACATAATGCGGCTTCAGAAGCCGCCAGAAAGGGGGGCTTCAAGCCGGGGATGAGTCCCAGGGATTCACGGTACGTACCATTCTATTATGAGTGCACCAATGCGACCTGTCACTCGAGTCGGACTGAGCTTCAGTATGAGGATCAGGGGTCAAAGGCAACAATAACAGGAAAGTGCCCATCTTGTGGTGAAGATATCGAGATAGAAACCTCGGCTGACAAACCTGACCTCAAAGAGTTCGCTGCGAACTTGTCGCCCCGCGTGGATTCAAGGCAGATCATTGTAGACACAATGTTGCCTGTGCTGATACACATAGGTGGCATTGGAGAAACGGCGTACTATGCGCAAGTGATACCAGCCGCAAGAGCATTGTCAGTCCCATTCCCACTGTTTGTGCGCTATCCTCGTGTGTACTTCAACACTCCATGGAATGAACAACTGGCATTGAGTCTGAAGAGAAACAACATCCCTGTGCTTCATTCACCAGGTCTGTTCGCTCTTGTTGGCAAAATCGGCAGGTCTGCAAAGAAGGGCAAGCCGGAAGAGCTGAATGATGCAGTATGGGAACTCATGCGCCTGATAACGGACACCAGACGAGCCTTGGATCAAGAACTCGCGAGAATCAAGGAGGCAGTTCCCAAGGCGGCAGGCGAAGAGGCAAAACGACTCCTAACGCTCAAGCTCGACCTTGAGCGCTACCTCAGCTGGGTCTTCGGCGAGTATGCAGAAGAGAAGGCAGGACAGGAAACGGCATGGTCTTGGATTGAATGGGCTGTGAACTCGAGTTTTCACGATTTGTTCGGCCCGTACGAGCGTGCTTACACTGGAGCTATGAAGAACGGCGCAACGATGTTCGTGAACTTCACTGTTCCGGAAGAACCTTCGAACTAAGCGAGTGCGCCAAGACTCATCCCAGCTCTTTCGACAGGAGCTTGCCTAGCCGCTCAATGCCTTCGCGTATGGTCTGAGGATCAGCGTAAGAGAACCCTATCCGCATGGTGTTCGGTTCAGCAACGCTTGCCCTTAGGTCGTTGCCGTCCTCTGTCAATGCGTATCCG
>PRDI01000110.1 GCA_003345595.1 Candidatus Thorarchaeota archaeon
AGAGTCGAACCACCAATGGCTACGTTGCTACCACCCGTCGTGTTCGACGTCAAAGCCGAACCACCAATGGCTATGTTATTATTACCCGTCGTGTTCGCAGCTAGAGTCGAACCACCAATGGCTACGTTGCTACCACCCACTGTGTTTACACTCAGTGCTAAGCTACCAACGGCTACGTTGTAAGTACCTGTCGTGTTCGCGGCTAAAGCCGATGCACCGACGGCTATGTTGTCATTACCTGTCGTATTTGCCGTCAAAGCCGATGCACCGACAGCTATATTACTAGTACCTGTCGTATTCACGGCTAAAGCAGAGCTACCGACAGCTATGTTACCAGTACCTGTCGTATTCACGGCTAAAGCAGAGCTACCGACAGCTATGTTACCAGTACCTGTCGTATTCACGGCTAAAGCAGAGCTACCGACAGCTATGTTATTACTGCCTGTCGTATTCGCGGCTAAAGCAGAGCTACCAACAGCTACGTTACTACTGCCTATTGTATTTGCCGTCAGAGCTATGTCACCAACAGCTACGTTACCGGCACCCGTTGTGTTCGCGGCTAGGGCTGCATAGCCAACGGCTACGTTACTGCCACCTATTGTGTTCACGGCTAAAGCTGTATAACCAACAGCTACGTTACCAGCACCCGTCGTGTTTGCGGCTAAAGCCGATGCACCGACGGCTACGTTGTCGATACCTGTCGTGTTCGCAGCTAGGGCTGATGCACCGACAGCTACGTTATTACTGCCTGTCGTGTTCACGGCTAGAGTTGATCTACCAACGGCTACGTTACTAGCACCTGTCGTATTCACGGCTAGGGCTGATCTACCAACAGCTACATTGTATGTACCTGTCGTGTTCGCGGCTAAGGCTAAGTAACCAACGGCTACATTACTATAACCTGTCGTGTTCGCGGCTAGAGCAGTGCTGCCGACAGCTACGTTACAAACACCCGTCGTATTTGCAACTAGAGCTAAATAGCCGATGGCTACATTGTCAGTACCTGTGGTATTTAGCATCAGAGCTTCATAGCCAATGGCTACGTTGCTACCACCCACTGTGTTTACACTCAGTGCTAAGCTACCAACGGCTATGTTACTAATACCTGTCGTGTTCGCAGCTAAAGCCGATGCACCGACAGCTACGTTGTCATTACCTGTCGTGTTCGCAGCTAGAGTCGAACTACCAATAGCTACGTTGGCAGCACCTGTCGTATTCATGGCTAAGGCCGTGTAACCAACGGCTACGTTGTTAATACCCGTTGTGTTCGCGGCTAGAGCTAAGTAACCAACAGCTACGTTGTCATTACCTGTCGTATTCGCGGCTAAAGCCGATGTACCGATGGCTACGTTACCGACACCTGTCGTACTCACGGCTAAAGCAGAGCTACCAACAGCTACGTTGTCATTACCTGTCGTATTCGCGGCTAAAGCCGATGTACCGATGGCTACGTTACCGGCACCTGTCGTATTCACGGCTAAGGCCGTGTAACCAACGGCTACATTACTATAACCCGTCGTGTTCGCGGCTAAGGCTGTGTAACCAACGGCTATGTTGTAAGCACCTGTAGTGTTCGCGGCTAAGGCTGATGCACCGACGGCTACGTTGTCGATACCTGCTGTATTCGTGGCTAAGGCTGATCTACCAACGGCTACGTTACTGGTACCTATTGTATTTGCCGTCAGAGCTACATAGCCAACGGCTACGTTGTCGATACCTGTCGTGTTTCCACTTAGGGCTGCATAACCAACAGCTACATTACTAGTACCCGTCGTGTTTCCGCTTAGGGCCGTGTAACCAACGGCTACGTTATTGTTACCGATTGTATTTGCAGCTAAAGCCAAGTTACCAACAGCTACGTTATCAACGCCTGTCGTATTCGCTTTCAAAGCTGATGCACCGATAGCTACGTTGTAAACACCTATCGTATTTGCCGTCAAAGCTTCATAGCCAACAGCCACGTTACCAGTACCTGTCGTGTTCGCGGCTAAGGCTGTGTAACCAACGGCTACGTTATAAGCACCCATCGTATTTACATTCAGCGCCGATACACCAACGGCTACGTTGTAAATACCTATCGTGTTCGCGGCTAAGGCTGTGTAACCAACGGCTACGTTGTAAGCACCTGTAGTGTTCGATGCCAAAGCCGATGTACCGACGGCTACGTTATTATAACCTATCGTGTTCGATGCCAAAGCCGATGTACCGACGGCTACATTACTAGTGCCTGTCGTGTTTCCGCTTAGGGCTGTGTAACCAACGGCTACGTTACCGCCACCTATTGTGTTCACGGCTAAAGCTGTATAACCAACAGCTACGTTACCAGCACCCGTCGTGTTTGCCATCAGAGCTGATCTACCAACAGCCACGTTATTACCGCCTATCGTGTTCACGGCTAAGGCTGATGCACCGACAGCTACGTTACTAGCACCCGTCGTATTTGCCGTCAAAGCCGATGCACCGACAGCTACGTTACTAGCACCTGTCGTATTCACGGCTAGGGCTGATCTACCAACAGCTACATTGTATGTACCTGTCGTGTTCGCGGCTAAGGCTAAGTAACCAACGGCTACATTACTATAACCTGTCGTATTTGCCATCAGAGCTGATCTACCAACAGCTACGTTATCAACGCCTGTTGTATTCGCGGCTAAAGCCGATGCACCGACAGCTACATTGTTAACACCTATCGTACTTGCTGTCAAAGCCGATGCACCGACAGCCACATTACCAGTACCCGTTGTATTCGCGGCTAGAGCTAAGTAACCAACGGCTATATTGTCAATACCTATCGTGTTCGCGGCTAAGGCTGTATAACCAACGGCTACATTACTAGTGCCTGTCGTGTTCGCAGCTAGAGCTAAGTAACCAACGGCTACATTAAACAACGCTTTCGATGACAACAAGTAGAACTTACTCCATTCAAAGGTAATAGCTTTCTCAGTTGTCCAAGCTGGTGAGCTTTCTCCGTCTACACCGGCAGTGCAGTTCTTGATATTAGCATCAAGAATAGTTGTAGCTCCAGCAGGAACCGTAATTTCCGCTAGCTTTACCCATCCGCTATCAACAGTAGGAGCAACAGCTCCGCTGCCAGCTACTCCTGTCTTCGCTTTGATCGTAGCTACATACTGGTTTTTCGTCGCCACATTGGAGTACGAAATTGGGTTCGGAGAAACGGGACTCCTGAACGCACGTTGTTGAATATCATATGCTACTTCTTCTTGTTGTATCTCAATAATATCAATACGTGTGTTGCTCACATCAGCTGCATCAATCGCTATAGGTCCTGCCAAAGCTGAGTTGTTAATCATCGTCTCCGAAGTAGGATCGAATGCAAACCCGGCAGTTACATCAATATTCATCGATGGAGTATCTCGTTCTTGGACAAGAAGTCCTTGAAAAATGACTGCATTTGTAAATGGCCCAAAACATCGAGCTAAAAACACCGCTACGTTATCGATAGAATTAGCCGCATCAAAACTAATGTCATCATTCTTGAGAACTTCATTAGCATAATACGCTGTCGACTTAATCTCACTCATATTTCTTCCCCCTATGTATGTGCACGCCAAACTACTTCTATCATACTCTTTACCCCTGCAGGACGAATAATTTCAAGCAGATCATAAAAGTATGGAAGAAGCCCAGTCCCACCAAACCCAGATACATAACACTGTTCTATATAACTAGCTTCTGTGTATTCATATGTCGCAATAGGATCTTCCCCACTAGGCCAAATACTTAAATACCCTGTGCCTAAATTTTCATCTACAAAAATCAACTTGATAGTAGGATAGTCCAACATCGTTCCAAATTCTACTCGGTCAATCCAGAACGTGTATTCTTCAGAGGTGCTGCCGACATTTTCAAAAGTTAGAGTCAAATCATCATCGATAGTCATCTCAACGAAAACTTGTTTTGATTCATATTCTGCGCTTGAATTCTTGCTCATGACCTTATATGTTGCAGCCGCCTGCCATGAAAAAGATGTAAAATTGTAGTAGTAACTGTCACTAGATCGCTGGAGCATAAGCTTAAACAAGTTTGATGTTGCTGATGGTTGGTCATCTTTAACAAAGAAATTGAGTATGTAATACCCCTCGGGTACCGCAGACAAAGTTTGTGATAAAGAACATGTACTCCCTAGTGCATCAACAACAAACTCAGCACAAGTGGACCCATAAAACATATCGTGTGCAACAAAACTAATACTAGACCCCCCACTTGTATTTACCACCCAATTCAAAGTCGGATCAATTTCAAAACTACCATCAACGACAAAATCATCTAGTACGTAATTTTCCACTACATAAATAGTATTTACGTCAAAGAAATAACTGAAAACATCTCGAATCATCCATGTAGTCAACCACGAGAAATTATTCTTCCTTACAACAAGCGCATTGAAACGCAGACGAAGTTCTGCATCAGTTTCTGAGGGATTTCGAGTCAAACCAGTAAAGAAACTCACCACTTTTTCTAAATAAACACCATAAAAATCGTCAATACTTGCCGTCCGAGTAATATAATCAATAAATCCCTTCACGTACTCCAACTCGTTTGCAATCGCACCACATTGAAAATCCGAAGATTCCTCGATAGGAGAAATTGATGTAAATGTCTCATTACCAAATATAGAGATGTACTCAGCAGTCGTTTTGTCAAGATTAGTGGGCATTAACTGATTCAATTCATCTATTTGAGACATTTTACCCCCCCCCTCTCATACTGCAAATGTAATAGTAATCGTACCGGTTCTAGCTATCTGAGTTTCAGCAATAGTCACATCATCTGTAGGAGTACTTAGTACAAGATTGTAGACCCCAGGTACACCCATAAGTACGTTTATTAACTCATAGTAGATGAAATCTTCGCCTAAAACCAGGGTGTTGATGTAATTTTCGATTGCAGTCTGGATATTTGTTTTTATTGTATCATCAGAAATGCTTCCTGTACTAGTAACAACTACAGTTACTGGGATTGGTACCAAGGTTGGACCAAGAACACGTACATTGATTCCAGCAGGTTTGTACCCCGGATTAGATGTAGTACCATCACCAATTAACACTTCTTCAACAGCAGTAATAAGAGTATCAGGGGCTAGTCCCGTCCCGTCGTCTATATACAAAGAGACATTCCAGAACCCTGTTATGGGTGGAAAGTGCTCGACCACACTAGCCGAACGTACACCTTCAACTGACTTCGCACAAGTTATCAACCCTGAAACATTCCCTCGCCCAAGACCCAAAACGTATGTGTGGAACCTCTGTTCAAAAGCATTGTCAGTCTCTTCGTCTAATCCACCTGTCGTTGCCGCAGCATTGTCAACAGTATCAACGCCAACTACAGATGTGGTCATGACATCGATTGTGTTTGCCGGAACGTTGTATTGTGTACCAATGTCATAAGCCTCAATTGCTACATCATCAGATGCTGTTTCATTTGCTAGAATCGTCCCCAGCGTAGTAGTAATAAAACGTAATCCAGAAGATGTGGACACAATCGTCCCAATGGGGATAGAAACAGAGTCGGTGGTTGCTGTATTTCTCGAAAAAACAACTACACCTACTGCATTTGTGCCTGAGTTTTTAGCAAATCCAAAGGCATAGAAAGGAAGATTTGGCAGATACTTAATAAACCCAATCTTTGCTCGGAGATAAATCTGCTCAACTTGCTGTGCTACTGCTTCAACAAAGGAAGTTATTCCTGCTCCCTCGTTGAAATCGGTGATCTTGTCTTGCGTTGCAATGATCCACGCCTCCATATCGGCAAGAATTGCTCGATAAGTTTTGGCATTGTATGTTGCCATTACAATACTCCTTCATAGGAAATAGAGTCACTAATAGCTTGAACGTTAAACGCTACATACAAACTATCCCCTACTCCGTTCAATTTGATATTGTCAATCGACTTCACTCGAGGATCCTGCTTCAAGGTATCCCGTAGATTAGAAAGAATGTACTCAATTGGAGCTGTATTTGTTCTCGGCGAGCCAATCGCGACTGAGAGGCCATAAACGGTCAACCGCAACCGCTTACCCAACTGCTCATTCAGACGGAGATTGATTGCTTGGAGTAAGTTGTCTTTACCCGAAACATAAGAGAAATCTCCAGATTCTGCAATGACTAACTTCGCTCCTTGAGACGAAGAAGCAAGAAGGATGTCTGTTCCATAATTCGACAAACGATCCCAAGAATAAATCTTGTTATCAAGAACAAGATTCGATCGAACTGTTTGAGGGATTCTAATAACTACACCTGCTACAACGTCATTGTTAGTCAAGCCATTGTACACAGCAATTAACATAGCTAAAGATGGATCACCATAGTACTGCGCAGCCAACTTATCCAATGTAACCGCAGAATCTGCAGTGATTGAGATTGTCCCGTAAATTGTAACGTTCTGCCCATTAACTTGGACAGTAACCTCAGTATCGACTACTTGTGACTTGCCAAAATTAACAATTCTCGCGGCGATTCTTTTGGTCTCCTCACAAAGTTGAACAACATAATCGTAATTATTCCCTAAAGTTTCTGTAATGGCGGTGCTGTCCTCTATTTCATCCTCTATTTCTTGCATTACCTCATTCGTTGTACTCATAGCCGTAACAGCTGCTGCACCTGGAAACTCTGCGACCTCAAAAATCTTCGAGTACAAACCGGAAGCCTCAGTAACAAGATTTCCTGTAGCATCAATGTATTCAAGGCAAAGTTCTTCCAAATCATCCAAAGTGGCAAATACATTATCAATCTTGTTCAAAAGATTCGCTGACCACGAATAAGCAGCTTTCACTGCATTGATACACCGTCGCATGCCATAAATTGCATCTTGGAGCCAATCTTTTGCCGTTGGAACTTTAACTGTGGCTAGTCCTTGGTTTACCTCATTACTTAGAGTAGCAAGATCTGTATCCCCAGTTGGACTTACAATTGGATCCATTTCATCAGCAACCTTCGATCGAGGAGTGGGAAGAGGATACAGTCCAACAAGCTCGATAGAATAGTTATACCAAAGAGGACGATCTTTCGATCTACTAATTTTGAAATCGTCAAGGGAAACGACCCAACCATCTGTCGTCGAGTTTTGAACTGTGTCTAGAGCAGTAGTGTCAGGAACAGTTGAGAAATCATACATCCTCATTTCATAAGATTCAAAACCCTTTCCAACCAAGAGATTCTTGTACCGTGCGATTTTGTCACGGAAGGCATAAATTGCATCTTTGCCTGAGTACTGTTCAAGTGCCCCGCTCTTACCCGGAATGTATGTTGCTCGAAGGTCTCCATTTCCTGTCGTACCAGAAATAGTAATCTTAGCCACATCCAAACCGTAGTCGTCAATAAATACCCCACCAAAGGTCTTAGTTCTGGTAATACGCTGACCTTGTGTGATTTCAATTGAGTCGGGCGGGATTGTTAGTGTAAACGCAGAGACAATCTCGCTAGGATTTTTAATGTTGATGATCTCGAAGAGAATTGATCTCTGGTAAAGGTTTGGATAGGATACACTCATATCACCCTCCTACAACCTTTATTTGTGTATCGTGACAATGACAAGGGATGCTCACTGGGACAGGTGAGCCACCACCCGTCGGCTGTCCTGTTCCTATCAAAGTCCCTGAATCTTCATCACGGAGGATTCCGAGTGACGGAATCTCGTAGTTCTTACTCGTCGTCGGCGCGATGGTTCCAGCGCCCGCGACAGATCCTGGAACCATCCCAGACATGTTCCCTCCGCTGAATGATACAGTGATAGTAGGCCCAATGTATACGAAGTTGCCAGAAGCCTTGATCTTCGTGGACGCAGGGGTAGAAATGGAGAAGGACCCGCCAGAGACGACCGATCCTGAGTCGTGTTCTATCGACCCTGCGGTGGTGAAGAAGGCCTTACTCACTGTAAAACCTCCAGGTTGCCGTTCAGCTTTAAGCTCGTCGTTCCTCCTTCTATCGTGTTGCCGTTCAAATCTGTTATTTTCACCCCAGTACTTGCAAACTCAAACTCATTGCCGAATGTATCGACCAAGGAAATCCCGTTCGTGTCGATAGTGATCGTGTTCCGGTCGGTCGAGTCCGTCGAGTAACGATGATCCAGGACAATCGACTTGTTCTCCACATCGACGGTAAGCGTAATCTGGTTATAGTCGTCGACGTCAGGGCTCTGATAAATCAGCTTACCTGTCTCCTTGTCGTAGGTCATCTTCCATCCATACTCATCCACATTTATAACTTTCGATTGTTGATCTGACTTCAGAAGTACCTTCAACTGATTGCTGATCAAAATATCGAAACCAGATATTGGGAGTACAACCGGATTGTCAATCACCCCATCTATAAAGGCAATGAGGACTTTGGCGTTGACAGGTGGAAGATCGATCTGACCAGAAGAAAGCGTGCTGTCTTGTACTGTTCCTGGTGCAACCCATTCCTTCGAGGCAACCGGTACATCCTTAATCTTCAAACCGTTTATCAACTCGATATTTACGGTTTGCATTCCAGTTTTTTCCTTGACCTTCCCCCACATCAAAGGCAGGAAGGAGTTTCCGAAGGAGGTTTCATCCATCCGCTTCTTGTTCTGTACCTCTGAGGCTTGGGAAATTTGCTCTGGGGGTTTACGAAAAATGATATTCATATTCTTAGCCATTAGCTGCTCCTTGCTCAAGTACACCAATCTTTGGTCCGACTTGTTGGATCGGTTCACGCTGACTACCAGTTGCCGTATACATGTACCCCCTCGAAACAGACAACGAGCGAGTCATTTGTCCTTCATATTGCCAAGAGGACTTTGTTGCCTCAATGTAAAATTCACCGCCGAGAAACCCTAGGCGTTCACCAATCCTCGGATAGGCCTTATATGTATTATCTTCAACGGACATGATTGTGACTGTCCCGGTCAGAAAATCTGCGTTGTTCGAGTACCAGTCGTAGAGCTTCTGTGACAAGTCGTGCATCAACTGCTCCGCGCCCGAGAAGTTCTTTTGATTCTCCTCCGAGCGAGAAAAAAAACGACACTCCACGTACATTGGCCTAAACCCATAATAAGGCCACTTCGTGTCATCAACTACTGCACTTCGAGAGTAGCTATCAAGTGTCAATGCTTTCTCGCGAGAAATACCAGAACCCGGCAGAGTGCAGACAAAAAAGGTCTTGACATCTGCGTCTGAGGCCCCCACATCATAATCAACCAATAAAAGAGCCGGGATATCATCTGGAATCTTAAAGATTGGGAGATTCATCCAATCAGAAGCATCAAAAGGAGTCTGACGAAGCCATATCTGATACTTCTTCGCATCAGGATCCCACATTCCATACAATTCATGGAAGGGTGGGTTGAGGACCTGGGAGATCGTGTCCCAGAGATTGTTTTCCTGCGTCTGGAATGCAGAGATGGCAATTGGGTACTGGGCAGTCAACGAGGTGGACATTCTAGTAGAAAAGTCAAACATTGAGTCGATAATATGCTTCACGCCGAGATTTTGGTTCCCTCCGATCGCTTCCATCATCTCAAAGTAAGCATCTTTGATAGCAACGATGACTGCGGCCATCTGCTGTCCTGTATCAACATTCGCTGCGATAGCTTCCATAAACTTTGTTTGTGCTGTCTGCGCCGTGGTCGAGGCAGAAAGTATATGAAGATCCAAAATAATTGAAAACGTGACTAGGAAAGAACCGATTGATTTTCCGCTGAACAAGATCGAACGCTCTGGTCCTCGTTCAGCCATTCGTGCTATGTACCGTTTGTCTGCAAGATACCCCACAAATCTGACCTTTCCATGCTCGGAGATGCGCACGAGGTCCCGGGACTTAATCTTATCATACCAAGTTTTTCCTTGTGAATCGCGTTCCAAAGTCGTGGTGAAAGAAAAACTTCCTTCAAGACTGGCTGTCAACTCCTGGAACTCGTAAGAAATACAAGCAGTGGACTGCCCTGAATTACCAGACATTCCAAAGACTACGATCAGATCTTCCTTGTAGGACTGTGCTTGCGTATAGTCTGGTCGAACCACCTCGATTGAAAAGGCTGGGGTTCTGCTATACGTACTAATTGCCATCTTTCACTCCTACTTCGACTGCACAGTAACAGTTGCCGGGGCATTCAAGGCCGCGGTGTTATCCTTCAACGCTTTGATTAAGGCATCTACATCCTTCGTCGAAAGTTGATTCTTTGCATACATCTCACCTAGGGAGCCTGAACTAATCAATCCTTCCACTTGTCCAGGCGTAAGCCCTGTCAAGGCATCTTCCAACTTCTGTGCTTTAGCTAAACGAGCTGAGTAAGTCTCGTCTGATTCCCCGAACAAACCTTTCTTCCGCGGCCGCTGAAGATCAGTAAGTTGATCCATAAGCTGTTGAAGACCATATCGTCCCACTGCTTGAAGAGAATTGGGGTTCTCCTCTGGAAGACCCATAGTATACCGGGAGAGTGCTGCAAGACTTCCAACGGCTGGGGCCTTGCTAGTATATCCAGCTGCCTCTTTAGTCACTGCTGCGAGTATGGGTTGAAATTCCTGGTAGAAGCTACCAGTCTCTTCTGACTGGAGTACACGATCCTTGTTTCCAATACTAGCCAAAATACCTTGCATTTGCGATCCGTATTTGCCACCTGAGAGCATCCCTATTTGTGTTGGATTCAGTCCTTGAAGTGCAGTCATCAGCTTTGCCGCCGCATCCTGATTTACAGTATCAGTTCCGCTCATGAGATCTATGAGTGCTCCATTCGCCCCACCAATACCGATGTCAGATAATTCAGAGACGAACTGCTGTCCAGGTAAAGTTTGACTAGTGGTCTGGCCCCAATCAATAAACTTTTGTTCGTAATTTTTTCTAAACTCTTTGGAAGCAGTCACCTGTGCTTCGCGTGTTGCCTTACCCCTTGTCGCATTCGTCTGAGATTCCAGGTCAACACCTGCAATTTTCGACAAGAGTTTTACAACATCAGCAAGAGAACTAACAATTTCTGTTTTTGCCGGAAGCAGTGTTTCCCCAGCTTCAATAACTGCCATTCGAATCATGTTCTCTTGTTTTGTAAGTTTCATCTCGTCTGACTCAGCCGTTGGTGGGGGTAGTTTAGCCACGAGGCTTGCCAGGTCCCCACCGCCCCCAGCCCCAGCCTGGTAGAGACTCGAAGCCATCGAATAGTTTACACCGAAGGTCTGACGAAGCATCTCAATCATGTCCGTCTTTGACCCCCCAGTCATCTGCTTCACCTGGTCATATATTTGCTTGAACATCCCGACTGTCATGCCTTGCTCCATCCGCTGCATGACGTCGATGTAGTCAAACTGACCCTTGGCACTTTTCACAGCCTCAGCCTTAGCCGCTCGGTAGAGGATAACATCTGTCTCGCTCTGGAGTCCGGTCGCGCCTGCCAGCGCCTGGTTCAACCCTGCAACCTTCTGCGCACCCACCTGCCCTTGCCACATCGGACCAAGGCGGGAGAAGAAATTAAGTGATCCAGAAATGTCCTCGAAGCTCCTGGATACACCCTTTCCTACGGCGTCCTCCATCGCAGAAGTTAAGGCATTCAAATACTCTTCGTACCTGCCACTACCGATCCCCTGAATGCCTACGCCGCCTGCGGTCAGACCTAGAACGTTTGATCCTTTATCATACGTCGCAGCCATGATCTTAGCGTTGGTCAAATCACCTGGGCTTACGCCGAAGCCTCTCGCGTAAGCCAAGACATCCCTGGTCGCAGCTACACCACCTACTCCTCCGTGGGCGAGTTTGCTCATCACCTCGTTGCCAGTCTCGATAGAGTAGCCAAACTGGGAGGCAGCGTCAGCAGCTTCGCGTAGGTTCTTTCTGAACGCGATTGAGTTCTCGCCCGCAGATTTCCCGAGTTGGCCTAGGGCAGCAGTCGTATCCATAATCGTGGGCACAAAGGCCTCGTAAGTCTTGGTCAGCTGGTCGGTGATAACCGCGGTTACGGAGACAACACCTGCGACCGCGGCGATCCCTGCACCGACCGGTCCCGCCTTAGAAACTGCTCCACCCAGGGACTCAAGTATGTTCGCCCCAGGCCCTATTGCGTTCCCCGTCTCTCCTGCTTGTGCGACTGCGCTTCCTGCACGGGAGACAGTCATCAGCGCGCGGCTGCCAGCACCACCCTCACTACTCCGGGCGATTGCTCGCTCCTCGGGGGTGTTAAGCTTCTGCTCCATAGTCTGATTGCGGAGCTCCATATACCGTGTCTGGAGCTCTCGTTGCTTACCAAGCTTAGTCTCGTACAAACGGTCGACTTTTTCAGCAAAGCCCTCGAGCTGACTACTGAGTTTGGAAAAGTCGAAGGCGTCTTGTAAAGATGCCCCCGCTTGCTGCCCAGCATCTCCGATGTTCTCGAAGACCTGAGCAACGCGGGGGCCTACTACTGAGGCGTTTTCGTGAACATCTATCTGAATGCCGACTACCTGAGCTCCCGGCATCTACTTCTTCCTCTCCCCTGAGACTGCCAGGGGGATTGCTGCTCTCATCCGCTCGATCTGCTCGTCAGTGTACCCTTGGGCTTTCAGCAACTCGACAGGAAGTGTCTCTTGGACCTGCCCTGTCTTGACCTCCTGCCGGTAGTACTCCCGAAGCTGCTCGTCGCTCGGACGCATGACATGGTACAAGAACAGAACGTCAATCTGTTCTTCCATCAGCTCCTGGTACTCCTTCGTCGTGGGCAATACCCGAAAATGCTCCAGCAACCACATCCGCTTTTTCAGTTCCGCTGGCGCCTGCTGGAGGCTCTTTTCCAGATCCCGCTCCAGCTCCGCCAATTTCCGACTGAATTCTATTGTAAAAGCGAAGATACCTCCTGTAGAGATCGCCGATGAGCTTGTCGTCAGGGCAATCTTCTGACGAGTCCAGATCGTCCCACCACTGAGGTGCCTTGACAATGACAATGTCGAGCGTTGCATAGATTTCGTAGAAGCGAAGCGTCGACGGGGCAATATTCCCCAGATTGACGTCATCGAACCTCTGCGCGAGGAGGACTTGGATCTGGCGTAGGACTTTGGGGCGAGGGTACTTGATGGTGAACGTTCCTCGATCGGTCTCGACAGTCTCGAAGAGATCCTCGCCGGACAAAAGCTTTTTCAGCGTCTCGTTCACTTCCGGCTTGTTCTGCTCCGCTGTCATCTTCTTCGCCTCTTCCCTCTGGTCTCCTGCTGCCTTTCCTGCTCGGTTCATTGCATGTCTCCTTAAATGGACTCGCTCTCCCAACCCCATAGTGAGGCTGGGTTAGATGTGTTTCTCGACGGCTACTTCGTCCGTTTCACCGCGTTCATCCGAATGTTCGCTGTCACGTAGCTGTTAGGTGCCACCTGCTCGCCGTTGGAGGCGATGATGACGTCCGCGAACTCGTGAAGTGACTCCTGGGTAGCGGTGTTGACGAACTGAAGTCCATCGAACTGCTTGCCCTTCCCGTCGGTCTGGACCGTGTCCCTCGTGGGGAGGAGATCCTTGATCGTGATCTCGCCTCCATCGGGTAAGATCGAGATCGCTGCCGGGTTCTCGGGCACGAAGGTGTTGATTGTGATCGTGCACGAGTAGCCTTGTGAGTCATACGAGATGGGGCCGAGATGATTGAGCACGTTGGCGGGCTGGATGGCCCAGTCTTCGTCGTAGGAGCAGCCGGAAGCGAGGCCGATTGCCTTCCACTTTCCGTCCGTATCCTTGACCTTGACTTGGACCCACGCACCGCCGGCTATCAGTTTCTGTGACATGTTCTAGTTCCTCCCTTCCTTTTCAGACTGCTCTCATCACGCTGTCGTCGAGGCGTAGACCGCCATGTGCGAGGTGATGAAGATAAAGTTCGTCGGTGGGGTCAGGTAACAGTTGAATTCAACGATAATCTGATCCCCGTTGACCTTCCTCAGGTAGCCCCAGTACATCGGGTCACCGTTAAAGAGGCCGAGTGCTGCATACTGAGCAAGCTTGAGGTTGACTGTCGCGTCCACGTCCGTGAGCAGGCTGTTGGTCATCGCCCGACCAACGAAACTTTGCTCCAAAGTGTTGCGAAGATCCCTGTTGATATACAAGGCCTCTCGCATCATTGAGAACTCATTTTTCTGGAGCAGATTTCCTTGGTAAGTAGTAATCTGTCGCAAGTTAACGAACTGCCCTAACGGATTCTTGTACGCAGCGCAAACACCTCCTTGAATAAGCTTCTCCAGGTCGGTTGTCTTAATCGACGTGAGGCCTAAGACGGAAAGTTGTTTGTTTGTCAACGGCTCATTCAACGCCAAGCAGGTTGCCAAACCAATAAGCTTGCACGCGTAATAAGCCGGGGCCCACCAAATAACCTCGCTTTCATCGTCATTCCAATCTTGAAATTCTGGGTAGGCAAGGCAGACCGCGGACGAATTGATAGCCTGAGCCCTGGCGATCACCTGAGCAATAGTCTCCCCGGATGCACCACCGAGTATGGCCTGGCGCTCCGACTTGCCAGTCACACTGTTCATCTTCTCCACGTGAGTTCGGATGAGGGCGTGTATTGCCGCGTCGGTCGAGGAGGTACCAATGAGCTGGATGTCCTGCGTCTCCAAGTACTCCAGCGAGGTTGCCCACTCCGAGGAGGTGTAGGCACCGTCGGTACCGCCAGTGAAGTACGACCAGGTCGTGATGTTGTCCGGGAGGACTCGGCCGACCTGCGTAACATCGTATTGAGCGTTTGCGCACCAAGGGCAATCATTCAGGGCATCAACTAAGGCTTGCACTGTTGATTCGAGAGTTACTGCAGCAGTCTTGATGTCTAGAGCAGTAACCCAATCAAGTTCGTTTGACGGATCAGTGGACACGAGGGCACTAAGAGTCGCTGAGTATCCAGATTGGTCGTTGATGTAATTCACCACATCTTCGACAGTTTCAAACGAGGCGAAATCGACCGAGATCTCCTGAGTGTGAGCCGGAGTGACGGTGAAAAGCTCAGTATCCGTAATACTCAGTACGCAGGAGGCCTCAGACCCAGTGTACTGGATCAGGATCGATGCTTTGTAGACGTCGTCAGCCACGTAAGCAGTCTCGGACATGAACTGCACGGTTAGCATCTTGCCTTGGTTCGTGCCCGCAGCTAGCTTGAGCTTCACCTGATTGCCGTGTAGGCCCCAGTCCCAGGCATCCACATCCATTGGGTAGTAAGTCGCGGCGTCAATACCCACGACTGTTCTCGCGATGGTTCCTGTGACTCCGGTGGTCCCACCGCTGAAGGTGTTCGCTCCACTGTTCTTTCCGACCGCGGAGGCCGTGAAGGTGACCGTGTCAGTCGACGCGGCCGCGGAGTAGCCAGGGAAAGTCCCGGCGGCGATCTTGGTCGCGATCTGAGCAGGCGTATCCCCGCTGGCCACTGCAATGGTGACCGCCGAGGCACCGTTCAGAATGATCGAGACGTCCTCACTGGCCGTCGCAGCGTGAGTGACGATAAGCCTGACTTTTTCTGCCAAGCCTGCCGACACTTTGGAGAGCGTCCTATTTGCCTGGAGACCTGGATTAACACGCAAAGCAGCGATGGTTTGAGGTGTGTAATCCGGGCTAGGTTGGAAAGCATGTTTAATTGCTTTGAGGAGTGGCCCACTCCTCAAAGTTGCTTCGGCTTCGCTAGGCGAACTGAACCAGAGGAGTTCATTGGGTTCGCCTCCTCGGGCATCACCAACAATGACTGCATTGTTGATGGATGAAAGACCACCAGCTGACTTCTGGAAGTCGATCCGCGAATATGCTCCCGGTATGTAGTGCGAGGAAGCCATGCTCCCTGACTGGAAAACGGCAGCTTTAACTCCCATGAATATCCTCCTTCTTTATTCCGCTCGACGCGTATGATCATTGTGGATGAGCGTTTTCCACTCAGCGTAGGGAAGGATCTTACCTCGGTAATGCCACCTCAGGGCTTCCTTCTGCGTTGGGTGGAGATTAAGCTCTCCTTCGTCCTCTTCCAAATACGTTCGCACGTCCATAAGGCGAGGATCTTCGACTGGAGACTCTTTAACTTGGGTTGTCTCCTTGACCCCCTTCTTGCCCTTTACTGGCCGATACTGCGAGGTGTCGACATCCACGCTGGCCTCGGCCACTGTCTCTTCTCCGTTTTCCATCTCTAATCCTCCCCTACCATTCCATGAGCTTCTACCGTGATTGCTCCAACTATAGTGTAGTCCTTCACTTCATAGTAGCCAACAGTGTAGGCAGTGCTGAAGTGGATCATTGCCCCGTACAAGACTTCACCGAAGTCGAAGTTGTAGATTCCTGACTTCTCACCGTTGATTGACTCTTCCTCGATGATAACCTCATTCTCGGTATGCTGCTTGAACCTCTGCTCGCCAACCAGGTAAGCAGAGATCAGATCGAAGATCTTGTCCTTCTGGACCTTATTCGCCGCCCAAACTTCGATAGCCATCTGAGTCCGGCGCAGCGTCTGGTACCCCTCGGCGCGGAGGAACTCCTTCCCCTTGAATGCCGCTTCCAGCTCCGCCAGGGCTTGCTTCGACATGATGAACTTGTTCCTACCCCCAGCCCTAATCTCATCGACCAGAATGGGAAGGAGCTTCATCGTCTGCGGCAGGACCGGAGTCTCCACGAGCTTCGAGAAGTTCGTGTCGATGACAGTAATGCAGGGGAAGCCAGTTACGTCGTACTTGCCCCCCTCAGGGACTGATTGCTGAAGCAAGCCGACGAACGGATGGTCTGTCGAGACCTTCAGATTGACCTTGGGGAAGAGTTCCGAGAACTTCTGCTCCGTATCAAACCAAGCACGGATATCATCTGCGATGAGTGCCTCGCAATCTGGAATCTTGGTCAGAACGAGTTTTGCCATCTAGCCCCTCCTATGGCATGAGATCCATCGTGATCCCAGCCCGGATGGCCTCGCCGATCACTTCTTTGGTGTTCGCTACGACGTAGCGAGTGAGATGCATCCCCTGCCGTGCAGGAACCACCCACGAGTTGGCCCAGCCCTTCTGCGCATTCGACTGCTTCGGGGCATTCGCCGAGACGACTCGGAAGGTTAAGTATTCCCCGCGAGCCTGGTTACCAGCCGAGACGTTGAAGACAACCATGCCCTCTAGGTTCGGGAACTGGGGGAGCTTCATCCTCGATCCCCACTTGTACTTGTTGGTCAGCACGACCTCGCCGGCCGCGTTGAAACCAGGCACCTTCTTCTGTACCGTCGACTTCTTGATCTCTCCGGCCCTAATCTTTGCCAGGATCTGCCCATACACTGCCGAAGGCATCGGCGCGCTGAGGGAGCCTGGAGCCCCGTGACGGAAGGGGACGATCGAGTATGGACCATTCTTGCCCATCCGTGCCCTGGGCCCGAAGGGGATGATCTTCTTCAGATCCTTCGCTTCCTCGCCATCCTCGATGGACGCGGCGTAGGGACTGTCAGAGTAGACGACTCCGTGCAGGCCTTGGAACGACTTGTGGATCGACTTTGCATACTCGCCGCGGACCGACTTCAGTCGGATCTTCGTTCCAGGGATTGCTGCGCCCATCGCATAGGCTTTCCACGTATACTCTAGGAGAGCGGTTGAGACCTTGATAGCCCTAACCGTGTTTGGCAAGTACTTCGTGGAGACCATCTCTAAAGCCCCGATGAGATCTGCTAATCCCTGGTCGTCAGGAACGATTGACACCTGGAGCATCGACGCTTCCGTCATAGTAAACCCCCCTGCTCTGAATCCTTGAGAGGATCATCGAGCAGGCCGATGTCTGAGGCGTCTGCATCCACAGACTCCAGAGAAAGCATCCTCGAAGAATGTAAAAACGTGCTGAACTTCTTGAGGAAGACACGTTTCGGCCAGATCTTGTTCTCGGAGTATCGGACAGTCGGCAGATCATCCAATACGGTAAAGGCAGGGTGGTAGGCAAAAGTGCAAGAGAAGCGATCAGGCTTTCTCAAACCCCAGAGGATCTCGTTCTCTCTGACCAGGGTGTAGTCAGTGATCTCTCCATACTTGTCTTCGACGCGCAGAATCGTCGCGATCGATTGGAAGGGGAAGACAAATGAGTCCCCCTCGTTGTAGCCGATCATCGTCTCCTTCATCTCAGCCATCTGCAAAACGATGACGTCACCGCGACCGATGTGGAAGGTCCCAGGGAAGGACATCATCGCGTCCGCCTGCTGCAAGACCATGTTGTTCTCGATCTTGGACTTCGGATTGATCGACGTGATAAGAAATTTCGCAGCCTTCAGGTAGGTGCAGACAACAGTGAGCTCGTCAGTCTCATCGCAGGCGTCGGAGGTGAGAATCTTGTTCCCCCAGATCGCGTCGATCTTCATCGACTTGCCCTTCGTGACGTTCTGAAGTTCCGCTACTTCGACAAGCGCTCCGGCGAAGTAGTTCTGGTTGTTGACCAACCTAATTGGTACGTCTATTAGACCTCGGCCTATGTAAGTACAGGTACCAGAATAGGTGTTCTCGAAGCTCTCCTCGTAGTCCAGGGTGAAGCGAATGCCCTTCTTGATCTGCACTGCGGGTGTGATCGACGTGGACGTAAAAGACTGGATGACGATCTCCTGGTCAGCGGCCAGGAAGACACGGTTAATCGATTTGATGTGAATCTTCATGGACGTCAGATCCAAGGTAGCTTTCCCATCTGTGACACCCCAGACGATCCTTCTCGTGGAACGCACTGGCGAGTAGGTAAAGCCCTTCCCGTAGCATCGAGGGCAGTTCGGGTCGACTCGTCCGTTGTCGGACATACAGAAACAGGCAGAAGCTGAGTACCAGAGAACGTGTTGGCCTCGGCGATCTATTGACTCCTCCCACAACGAGGGGGAAGATGGCCTCATCTGCATTATGCCCATATCAATTGCCCTTCACGAAACCGAGGGGTATACCTCCATACTTGTATTTGTTCTTCGACAACCAGTCTGCGATCTCCTTCAGGTACTGATTGATCCTCGCACCGAAATACGCGTTCGTCGGGCTCTGCGTGGACGAAAACGACTCACTGAGTCCATCCAGGCTGACTGACTGGGAACTGAATCCCGGCAGAATACCATCACCAGTGATGTTCAGCATCTTGCAAGCGCTCCACTTGCCAATCACATCTCGCAGATCGGCAGGTACGGCGTCTGAGTTCTCGAACCCACTCTCATAGTCGATTTCCAAACCTTGCGGGTATCTTTTCATTTGCCAGAGCAAGACCGTGCCGTAAGCACCCAGGAAGGGCCCGTAGAGCATTTGGTTCCTCGGGAAGGCGTGGAGCTGACCGAAGTCCTTTTCTACCCTTGCCCACTCCCTCAAGTCCAGGATGGAACTCTCTGTCGGACCGACCAGCTCGAACCTCGTTACTTCTATGATGGGGGAGTGGCGGAGTTGGACAAACCCGAAGTTGAGCCAGGTATCAGGGTCGAAGTCGTAGGGGAACTCCTCATCCGTGTAGATCAAGGGGTCCCCGTCCATCCAGACCGCTGCCTTCCTATCCTTTCCGGTGACAGGCTTGGTTTTCCACTTCCTTCTAAGGATGTCAATGTTCAAGATTTTCTCGAAGTCGCGGACACCGGCAGCGACGGCGTAGTCTGACTGCGTGTCGTCCCAGTTGTCATACGCAGCATTGTTCGACACGAGATCCAGGCCCCAGAGATAGTTGTATCTCATGTCGTCAGGGGTCAGGACTTTCCCGAACGAGCCGAGAGGGGACTGATAGTTGTTGAACGAGTAACCAACCTTTGATGGATCTCCGAGTTGGATCCTGAACGGCGGGGAGATGATCGACTCGATGGTGTCGTTGCCAAAGGAGTACTTGAACCACTTCGTTTCCGCCTCGACATCTACGACGAAGGAGTAGTTTAGTACTCCAATCTGAAGTGCAATTCTCGTCACTGACGTCGTGATCTCTGCGAAGGTACCTGTCTGAGTGTCACCTTGGTAAATGCGGATGTGTGTGTAGCCCTTCGTCTTCATCAGCAGGTAGAGGTCTTCCGGCTGAGTGAAGATCTTCAACGTGATCATAGCCTACACACTCCCGTAGGCGTAGAGCTTGACAGTCGCATCCACCAGAGAATCAAGGTTCTGGATGGAGACGATGTCCATGCCCTCCGTCATAAACAAAACGGAGGTGACTACGAAGGTCGCCCCGTCGTTAAGACCCACCGTAATCGGGGCCGAGGTTTCCAAGTAAAGCAAGGACTGAGTCCCTACGACAGACAAGTCGACGGTTACTGCTCCGTCGGTGGACTTGAGTACTCGCTCTAGGCAGTAACGACGATTGAAGTCAACCGCTGTCAGGTCAACATTCTTCGTGAGGTCTTCATCTGCAATCTTGATCGCGTATCTTGCGGTACTCATCTTCTTATTCAAAAGGGAGGAGTGAACCCATTACTGAGGTACACTCCTCACCTCCCTCCTTGTATCAGGCGTTCTCGCCTTAGACTGTAGTCGCGATGCCGCCCCCGCCGCTGGCCACGGCCGCTGAGTTGGCAACGTAGACCATGTCATTGCCGGCCACTGAATCCCAGGCTGACCAGCCAACCAGGGAGCAGGCGTCTATGAGGATCGCTCCCGAGGTGGGCTTTGTGCCGATGAAGGCACTAGTGAGTGCTCCAATCCCGTTGTCGTTCCAGTTCATGAACCGGCACCGGGCGAAGACCGTCACACCCTGCATCGAGGTCGCCCCGTTAGAGATAATGGCACCCTTACCAGCCGTATCCGAATACGACAGGATGTCACAGTCGTAGAACGCGTTCCGGTCGGGAGCCGTCGCTGCCGAGGAACCGGAGAACGAGATGTTCCCGTTCGCTGCGGCCCTGATGATTGTGTTGGAACCAAAGGTGCATCGCTCGAAGGTGTTCTCCTCGCCGCCGTCGCCCAGGTCGAGGTCATAGGCCCCAGTCTGAGCAGCGGGCGTCGCGTGGCACGCACCAAGCATGTGCACCCTGTCGAAGTAATTCCTGGCCCCCGTGACTTTGACACCACCAAGCGACCCGACCTGTGAGCCATAATTCCCGATTGAGACGTTGAAGAAAGCGTTATTGCTCCCGCTAACCGTGATGTCACTCGGAAGGTAACTGGTGAGCACGCAGGAGACAGTCTGAGCCTTGGTCTGGACGTTCAGGGTCTCAGAGACCCCAAGACTGAGAGCATCAACGGAGGTAACAGTAAATGTTGCTCCGTTGTTCGAGCCCGAGTCTGCAATGTAGCCCTTCATCCCTACGACCCAGCCATCGGTGACGAAACTGCCCGTCTCGCGAGTGATGGCATTAGCTGCTTGCGCGAAGGTCGTGCCAGAACTGGTGATCTCCTTGGAGGCAATCCTAGCCCGACTAGCCCTTCTGGTCCCTGACGCTAAGCCAAGAACGGTAATGCCGCTCTTGGCCCAGGTGAGAGTCTGTTTTAGATAACTTGTGGTACCGGCCGAGGTAGTACCCGCCGACATAAGAACGATTCCATCTCCAGCGCCATCAACGCACTTGGCGTACGCTGCAACGATGTCCTTGACTGCGGTATCTGGCGTTAAGCCGTCAGCCGCGTTATCTCCCGCTGTTGGATCTACGAAATACCAAGTACCTCTGACCATACTGGGGAGAAAGCCCTCGAAGCTGTCGAGAAGCGTGCCTAGTTGCGCCGCTTTCAGCGCAGGGCACGCTCCGTTCAGCCTCTCTTTTATACTCGTATCCATTCTCTCCCTCCTTTTTTTGGAAGAGTAAAGGGGGCTCCGCCTTACTCGAATGAGCCCCTCAACCGTTGATCAGAACCAACCTCCGTTGGTCGGGCAGACGTTCTTAATCCTAATGTGCTGGACGGGCTTCTTAAGCGCCATCGCACCGTAGAGGATCATGAGGAACGGGTAAACTGCCGCGTTGACCGGGTAGAGGTCGAACTTCATGAGTGGGAGGAACTGGAACCACTCGATCGCGTCAAACGACGGATCCAAGGTAAGAAGGTAAACATCAGAGCAGCCAGGCAGATCCGCGTTGAGATCGCTGAGGGTCTGATAAACCTGACCAGAGTCAAGTGCATAAGCCACCTCGCTCATGAATTTGACCTCGGCCCCAGTAGTACCACCAACTTTGGACCGATAAATCTTCCACGCAGTCGGGACGATGACACCAGGAGTCGCTTGGAAGGTAACCTTGTCCCCAGCTGCAACGCCGGTCACAAGAACCTCCGCTGAGGCAACTGAGTCACCATACTTGTTGACACCAACGACCTTGTAGACGTAATCACCTGCGTCAGCTGAACCAAACTTCGATGATGCGTCCGCTCCATGAGCAACACCAGCAACGGTGGGCTGGCTGGGGCATTTCGTAGTAAGGGTTGAAGCGACAGGAATGCTCCCCTCCTGGATGAATACATCATCCAGAACCTCAGGATTACCAAAGGGAGTGGGGAAGTTGATGGGGAAGGTGGCCCCAGCTACTCCACCGACTGCTCCGGCGCCAGGAAGACCAAGTTGGCTGGGCGCTCCGACGGCAGGAAGAGGCACACGATATTTGTCTCGAAGCATGTGCGAAATGTCTGTGGTCACTTTGATAGATGACAAGAGCAGATTGCCTTTACCATAACTGGCACGAATGGTGCCAAGGCCCTCAGTAATCTTATTCTCGAACGTCTCCCTATCGGCGTGACCACCTCGGAAGTCGATGACGTTCGTGGACGGAATCTGGACTTTCAGACCATCGGGCTGCTCAGAGATGAATGAAGAATTTCCATCAAAGAGGCCCTTCTCGACATTTCGGATGATCCAACGCGTACCGGCATCTTTTTCAATAGCCATTGCGTTCTCGGTCATCTCACTCATCGCAGCCTGGAGAGTGACCTGCCTATAGGTCTGCAAGTACTTCGCGACTGCAAACATACGAGCGATTGTTTGATCGGACGATTCAGAAGTGCCCCCCTCGGTTACCCATGCACCATCATCCTGACCAACTTCAGTACGCGTGTTCCACTGGCGTACGACCGATTTGACTGGGGTCTTCTTGAGCCTCTGGAAAAGCCTCGCCTCGTCCTGCGAAAACAGGATATTAACGAGAGTGAAATCCAAGGATTCTGGAGTGAGCGCACGCCCACCCGTAAACGCTGAGGCATCAACGCCAGTTCCGGCAGTCAAAGCCTTGCTCAGTAACTCCATAGTCTCAGAGTTACTCTGGGCGAAGCCGTTATAATTTCTCTCGAAGAGATCCATTCTAGTCCTCCTTTACCTTATACTTTCTTCGCGAAGAGCGGCTTCATGCTCTCCGGAATGCCACCACCAGATTGGAGGCGACTCTCGAGAATTGAGATGTCAGTCGTGGATATCTCGCCCTTACGACAGAGCTCTGTAGCCTTCGCCATGACTTCCATGACAGTCATCTCAGCACCACCTTCCTCTACCTGGAAGCGATCACCGCCCTTGCGCAAACGCGCCATAGATGGGATCTCAATGGAGCCGAACTTGGCGATATCAGTCTTGATGCTTTTCTGCATCTCGGCGTTCGCCAGGACAGCTTTCCCGATAGCTTTAACGATGCTTGAGAGCTCAGACACTGACTTCTCAAGCTTGGCCAAGCGATCGAGGGGTTTCCTCGCCTTCTCGAGACTCTCGCCGATTTCGTGGGCGAGAGACTTGAGGTAGGGCTCGATGTCCATTGCGATCTCTGCCTCAGGATCATCTTCGGCCACTGCCTCCTCAAAAGACTTCTTGGCCGGGGGAGGTGTACTCTCAGACTCGCTCTCCTCAGTCGAGATTGACTCCTCTTCCTCCTGCTCGGCGCCCTCGCCCTTGTCAGATGCAGACATTGCCTTAGCCAAGATCGTTTGGGCCTTCTTGAGCTCGTCCGCGGTGGCGCCAGACTTGGCGAGGATGGCATTAGCCTCCTCGAGCTCCTTCTTGTCCACGGCGGGGGTGGCTCCGTCCCCGAGGGACTTCCTCAGATCCTCACACGCCTCGTTCCAGCTCTTTTCGAGAGTGGCCGCGTCGAGGTTCTGATCTTTATTCTCCTTGCCGTCCATCTAAATACCTCCTCTAGGATTTCTTCGTGAGCTTTGCGAATATGAAGTTCATGACCTGGTCAGTCGAGACTCCCAACGGGACTGTCTCCGCGACCCAGGCACGAGTGTCTTGATAACTCCCCAGCGTACCCTCCTTTACTCCCTTGAGGAAGGCTTTGAATAGCTTTGTCATCTCCGGTTCGCCGAACTTGGCACCTTGGAGTGACTCGCCAATCAAGGCCCTGCCCCCCGAGAACGAACTCGCGTCTACGCCGCCTCCCGCAGTCAAACTCTTGGCAAAGGATGTGAAAGGGACAAGTTGAACATGTCCGAGTGTCGTATCATTGACAGGCTTGTGGGTGATGGCAGTGTCGTCCCAGATAACGCGGCGAATGAATTTCTGCGCGTTCTCAATCGCCTTCTTCAGGATATAACCCCCAATGGAAGCGCCGAAGCGGGAGGTCTTCGATAGAACATTCTCCATGACCCCCTGCGCTCGCTTGTTCTCTTTGTAGAGCATCGCTTTCACCAAGGTTGACTTGGCTGAGGTGAAGGCTACGTCCAGAGGCTCGCCGATGATGTATGCTGGATCCTTCTGGAGCTTGTGCTGATGGTCCCAGGAGATCACTCCGTGTGTCATGTAGTAGTTGGCGGCGTCCTTCAACGCCTTCATGACCGTGATCTCTTCCTCCTGGTCCTGCTGCTCGTTCGACGCCTCGAGGTAGACGACCCATTTGGAGCCCTCTTCCTCCGCCTTGATCAGCGTCGCGGAAGCGAAGCCGGCGTAGAACGGGTTGTCAGATTCTATGTCAATTGGAAGATCTGGAAATCCTCTCATCCACTCACTCCTAGTTACAAAGAAAAAGCCGTCATCCGTTTAGATCGGCGAAGATGACCAATCTATAAAAGACGGATGACGGCTTTCTGGAAGCTCGACAATATTAAGTATAGGGGAACTTCAACAAACTGTAAACCCCTTCTACAACCTTTTTAGAACCGATTGATTTTACCACACCGTCGACACTTCACTTCAATACCCATAGGCTGCTCCGACTTCAGGAGTGGTATCTTTGCTTTGAACAACAAGGCTGAGCAGTCCCTACACCGGATATGCTCGACGTAATCCGAGTGGACGACGAGCTTGACCCTCACCTTCTTAGCCTCTCCCATGGACTCCCCTTTACCACAAATCTTCTGAACTGAGGCAGCTCTTCAGGATCTCGGTCTGGCCGGCCTCAAAGGCGAGGACAGCAGCGTCGTATCGATCGACGAACCGCCCCTCGGAAGTGAGAAAGCCCTGCTCGGACTGGCGGACTGGCATGCCCAAACCTTCGTTAAACATCTGCTCGATGATCTTATTATGTCTCTCGCCGGTCCAGACCTTTTCCCCTCTCTTGCAAGCCGCGGAGACGATCTTCTCGTTCACGACGTCACTTCCTTAGCTTTCTTCCCCAGCTCCTTCAACGCCCTTGCCCGCTCATCTTTGAAGAGCGGTGTTTTGTAGTAGTCTTCCCTCTCAGTCAGGTGATCCTTAGCAATGTACTTCGCGGCGTCGAAGTTGTTTGTGTGCTCGCCCTCGATCCAGATCCCAATAGCCAACTCAGTCTGGTTGAAGTCCGAGTCGGGCCGCTTCGATCCTTTCCCAGTGAAGATGTCAGCCAACTTTATCATTATCTTCTCCTCTGGCTCCTTGACCGACTTCCCTAAACCAAGGAGTTCTTTCATCTCCGGGTAGTACCGAGTCCACGAGCACCGGCAATGAGGGTGAAGCGGCGTGCACGCCCAGAGGTTGGAACCCTTCCTCCCGATGTTGTTCTTACCTATCCAAATAACATCATACTCTTCGCCATCAATCTTCATCGTCCCGCTCGGCGTAGGCTCATCGGAGAGAACTACGACCTGCTTATTGATGAGCCGCATGCAGTCAGAACAAGCACCAGGGGCAGAGATGCCGATCATGTAGACCGTCTCCCCTTCCTTCCTGTCCCCTGTCTCTTCCATAAGAATCCCAGCGTTGACATTGGTCGCAATTTCAGTCTCGGCTATCATCCTCCAATCGCGGTTTAGGTCAGCAAACTCGTCGAATAGTGCGACCTCGAGCTGCCTAGTAGTCTGCTTGTTCTTAATCGCATTCAAGATAGTCGTCGAGATCTTCTTCCGTGCCGACGCCTCCAAGTCGACCATCTGCTCCGCAGCATGCTGGCGGCCGAAGGTGTAGGCGTTCTGCCACATGTCGTCCTTTGGTAGTTGGAGTGCAGTGGGGATCTGATCCAGGGAGGAAGTCATCCTCGACTCGTAATCCATACCCTGCAAGATCTTGCCGAGGAGCATAGCCTTGCGGACCAAGACGTCAGGCTGGTCCTTGAAAATCCGAGCCATTGACTGGTCCAAGGTCTTCACCACCTCGTCCCACTGTTTCTGCGTCAGTGGCTTCCCTGTCTTCGGACTGATAAAGATCCTACCGTTCAGCTTGAAAAGCTGATCTGCCGGCACTGCTTTGTGAAACTCACCCGTCTGGTGAAGCCACTGACGCCGAATAGTGAGGAAAAGGGCGAGGAGTCGGTCGGAGACGACAGTAGTTGCCTGCTCCTCGAACTGCTGGTGAGCCTTCCAGGGACTTGTCTCCTGGTGAGTATGTGGTACGCGCGTCGGTGCAACAGCTTTTCGGGGTGCCAACTTGTGAGCACGAGCCTTCTCCAATCTGCTCGCCGAGACATAGAGTGCTACCTTGGTCACGACTCCTCCGTATCCTTCGACTTGATCGGGATGGTCAGGCGAATAGATTTCATCACCTTCCATCCCTTCTCGGTCTTCATGTACCTCTTGCCGTTCTGGACCTTGACCGAGCCCATCGGTGTACTCGCCTTCCGTGCCTTCTTCGGCCCACCAAAGCCGAAGCCCTTCCGCCTAAACCCTTTCTCAAGCTCCTCGAGGATCTCATCCACACTATAAATACTCTTAGCAAAGGTTAGGGCGGAGGCCGGGACGCGGAAGACGTTTCCTGCCTCGTTCACTACGCGCACAAAGTCTTCGCCGATCTCTTTGATCGTTCCCACCACTCCTCGACCCAAACTCCTCAGATGAGAACTTTTAATCTGGACCTTCTGCCCTACCTTCAGCGGGGCCTTGCCGACGTCCTTGTGTTCCTTGACTTTCTCCTCGAACGCCTCAGCTTTCTTCGGATCGTTCGTAATTTTCATCTCATCCATATAATAATAGCCGTCAGACTTCTTGGTCAACTTGAATGAGTCAATTTGTTCCTGGGTGTAGAAATACTTAGACCCTACTTTCTTGATGTACTTGTGGTTTGCTCGCTCGGCTTTTTTCAAGACTTCCCAAACGATCTTACTCATACTCAATCTCCTAAATGATTAAGGTGACCAAAACAAGTACACCTAGAACAGTAAAGAGGTAGACCCAGATCTCCTTGAAGGCTAGACAAAGTTGACTAACTACCTTCTTCTTCATCTCTCATTCCCCCACAAGATCGGAAACATCTTCGCGATTTCCTGCTGCTCCTCGTAGGAGATGATGTTTCTGCTAAGCATATACTTCAGCAGGTGAACAATTGCATTCTCGAGAGGTGTGTGCTTCGAGTCGTCCCAGTTGTCTACGATGGGTTTTTGCTCCGTCCCACCTACTGTTAAAGCCATGCTTTATTTCCCTTCATATTCTTCGACTGCACGTTTCACTATATCAAGTGCCATCTTCTTCTTTTCTTTCTCAGTCCTATTTGTTTTGGCTGCGGCTTCTTGCGCCATAGACAATGTCTTTTTCCAGTCGAATCCATTCTTTTCCCCATCGGCTAGAATTGCCTTGACAGCATCCTTTATTGGGTCATTATCACTGTCTGCATTATCTAAGAAAGACAATGTCTTGTCCTTTCCACCTTCTTTATATATATACACCCACTCCCCATTTGGACCACGGTAACGACGAAGGTACTTCGATTTCATCAACATCTGAATCTGCGATGGCCTCAGGCGCTCCATCTCACTCTCCCTTCGGCTTCTCCATGAAACCCTTATCCAACTCCACGTAGGGTGGGAGAGCTTTCTCCGCCACCAGGTACTCCCACCTTCTAGCGAAGATCACTCTGCCTTTCGAGGCTATTCCATATTTGACCATCTGGACAAGGATCTCCCTCTTCTTCTCCTGGCTGAACAAGCGGACGATATCGTCCATGAGGGCGAGTGTCTGGTGCTCGTTCAGATACCAATGAGGCCGGGAGCGATAGCCCTCGAACAGACCATACTCCGCCTTCTCCGGGAAGCTTAGATCGTTGTCGATGGCCCAGAACTTGCCGCTGTCATCCACCAGCCAGTTGCGGCGGTGGCGATCGGTAGCACAGATCAACCAGTCTAAAACGGCGAGCTTCTGCCACTCGCGGACGTAGACATCTTTGTACTCCAGGCCTGACGCTTTCCACGTGTCGGCATAGACCATGCTCATCGCGGAGCCGATCTTCCCATCAACTCGCCTGACTACGACTGGGGGCACGTTCTGCAAGCCCAGGATCTCCGACACTAGGTACGCAAGTCGTTCCCGCTTCCACTCCGTACCGGCTGGGATGTTGCCCTTCCTAACATCGCGGTCCTGCTTAGTCTTCCACGCTGCCTCGACGATCGTTCCTGTCGGGCTGAGCAGGATGAGCTTCTGTGTCTTCCCGCTCTTCGCGCCTGGCATGTCCTGAACCTTGACCACTGCTCCCTTGTATAAATCCTCCTCGCCTAGCGAGTAGTAGACAGTGGGTTTTGCTAGTACCAGGCGAGCTGTTACGTCAAGAGTGGCTTTAATCAAGATCCCCTGCTTCTTCTCCTCAGGTCCGGGCTCAGTGGTCTTCTGCTTGGCGAATGCCTTCTCAAGGAGTGGCTTCAGCTTGACAAATTCTGAGGGTGAGAAGTCCGTCCTGTACGGAGCTTGTACCATGCGAATTGCAGGCTTCTCACCCGAGTTCTTGACGTGATAATAGACATACTCCGCGCCCAAGCGAGCAATCATCTCCCCGACGTCGCTGTAGTAAGTCTTGCCTCGCTTGATGTCCAGCGCGACGAACTTCTGGTAGCTCTTCGTGGCTTTCAGCGCGTTGATGAGCGCGAGCTGGGCTTCCATACGCTCCTTGTAGTCCTCTGCTCCGCCAGTGGCATCGAGATGATGGAAGTACTCGTGCACGAAGCTGTCCTTGTACTTCGGACTCAACTCGATGCGGTGCTCATTCTCTTGGTAGTATGCCTTGCAGAGGCCCCCGTTCAAGCGAAGGTTCCCGTCCTTGTCAAGTGCGTCTTTCTCGAAACCGATTGTGAGCAGCCTCTTGTTGATGAAACCTAGGTCGTGGAGGGTGTCGAGCTGGTAGAAGATTGAGTGCCAAGCAGCTTTGTTCTCCTTGGTAATCTTGTCCTCGATTGATACTTTGAACTTGTCACTAGCATAATTGTACATCTGCTCGACAGACATCTTCTCATAGGTACTCATCCTGGGGAACGCGATCCCCTTCTCCTCCGCACCCTGGGCCCAGTTCTCCTCAACCCACTTGCGGTACTCGGGATTATTCACGCCCCCGTTAGCCTGCCACTCCTTCCTCAGGTCAGGAGGGATCGGGTGAGCTTTCACCTTGGCAGGATCGACTGCGATGTTCGTCGATGCCTTGGATGTCGAGGGCTTCTGGGGTTGTTGCTGTCCGCCACCGGCCTTGGGCTCGGCGTGGATGATTGGAAGCCCGTTCTTCCTAGCTTCTTCCTCCGCTGCCTTCGCCTTGGCTGATCCCATCTTACCCACGTACTCCCAGCCCTTGGTCCCGCCAACCTTCCTGAAGGTCTCACCGTTCGCGTAGTGGCGAATAGCCCCCGTGGGCATGGCCCGAGCCTTCAGCAAGACCATGATTACTTGACCTCCACTTCCTCGGCGAAGAAACGACTGCCATGATAATTGTAAGGTAACGCCTCAAGCCAATCGATACCATTCTCTGGTGTCTTAGCCTTGTTATCGAGACCTATGATTTCATCTGTCTTAAGCCGTGTCTTAAGCCCAGATTTCGATGTGACAATAACGACCTTCCCGTCGACCAGCTTAGCCGTCCCTACGATCTTGACCGTTCCGTCATCCTGGACGGACTTGAATTGTATCATTCTCATCTTACTCTCTCCAATGACGCCCAGTTAGGCGTCTCACGATTCAGGACCATAAATCCCTCCACCTCGTTATACTCAGGGAAGGCTCCATGTTTTACTAGGTAATCCCATCTCTTCTCGAACAACTCAACAGCCTTCCCTCCGAGGTTGAACATCTGTATCGCTCCGATGATCCGCTTCTTCTTCTCCGGGGTTAGCAAGCCCTTGAGCTCGTCCGGCAGTTCGAGGCCGTGGCGTCTTTGGAGGATCTGGTGAGGTATGCACCTATATCCGTTCCACTCCCCAAAATTGACTTTTTCGGGGAAGGCTAAGCCGTTGTCGATCGCATACACCTTTCCGGCGTTGTCAATCATCCAGTTCATGCCATGGCGATCAGTGTTGCAGATGAGCCAGTCCAGAAGGACTAGCTTCTGGTACTCAAGCGTGGGTACCTTATTCTGCATCGCCTCACTAGCCTCAGCCCAGACCTTGCCGTCGACGAAGTCCATCATGGCACCTGGCTTGCCATCGACTTCTTTGACAACAACCGTGGGCACAACGCCAATATTTACAATCTGGTCGACTATATAGGTTAGGCGCTCCCTCTTCCACTGCTCGCCAAGTGGGATATTCCCCTCTCTGAGGTCCATCTCACATTCGCCTTCGATGGGCTTGAAAATGGCCTTGGCCTCCTTGCCTTCCGGGGACTTGATGTCCAGGACCCGGACGACGTTGACATGCCCATTGCTTACGTTCTTCTTCCCGACCACGTCTGACTGGGCAAGCGCGATCTCCTGCGGGGACTTCGGAGTGTCCCTATCGATGATCTCCTTGAGGAGCTTCTTGGCCGCGATGCTCTTCTCCTCGGCTTCTGCCTTGGCCTCGGCCTGGCGCTTGGCCTTGACAGGATCCTTCCGGATGGCTTCCATCATCCCCACCAGGGCCCTGGGGCCAGCTTTCATCCACTCTTTAACATTCTTGCGGTCGTCAGCATTCTTCGGGTCGAAAGGCCGCTCATCCCCCTTGACCTTTCGAGCCTCCTCCAACATATTCTCGACGAACAGCTTCCGGTTGGCAACGACCTGCTCGCCGTAGTCCATCTTGTCCCAGCTCTTAGGGACATTCCCCCTCTTGGCCCTCCCTACACTGGCCTCGTGCTTCTCCTTGACAGGATCCTTCCGGACGGCTTCCATTATGTTCACCAGAGCTGTGGAGCCGGCGTTCATCCATAGCTTAACATTCTTGTGGTCCTCGGCGTTCTTCGGATCGAAGGGCTTCCCACCCCACTTAGCTCTCCGGGCTTCCATCATCTGCTCGACGAACAGCTTCCGATTGGCGACGATCTGTTCGCCGTAGTCCATCTTGTCCCATCCTTCAGGGATGGCTTCTCTCTCAGCCTTCGCAGCACTAGCCTCTGCCCTAGCCTTGGCTTCCGCCTTGGCCTCATCTTTAACCTCGCGCTTCTGCTTGGCCTCATTCACGAGCACTGGCTTGACTTTCGGCTCAGGTGCTACCAAACCGTGCTCGGCGGCCACTTTAACCATCATTGCCAGGTCCCAGCGAGACATCTTGCCCTTAATGTCTGCCGAGCCGAACATCGGGTGAGGGTTCTTGACGTTGATAGCGTGGGCGACGGCGGCTTTGAACGCTCCTGGATCTTCCTTGGCCCACTTCTCTAGGTGAACCTTAGCCCCAAGGTTTATCCTCGGCTTCTTGACAGCCCCACCAGCAACTACATTAGCCTTCTGTCCTCCACCCTGCGCTGAGGGCATGACTACCGGTAAACCTTTCGTCTTGGCCTCATCCACGACCTGCTTGGCCTTGGCCCCGCCCTGCTTACCGACATACTCCCATCCCTTCGCTCCTCCTACTTTGCGGAACCACTCGCCGTTTTTGTACATACGAACAGCCCCCATCGGGAGGCCTTTGGCTTTGACGAGATCAGCGTACTGGGACGGCTTGACGAACTTCACGATCTTCTGCTCTTACTTGCCTTTCTTGCTGGTCCAGGCGTGGACACGGTAACCGTAGCCGTGGTGAGGGATGTAGTCCTCCTCGGTACTGACATGTGCCTCAGGATACTTCTCGTGGAGCTGCTTGACAACAGCATCCACTTCCTCCCACGAGAGCGGACGGGTCTGCGAACCAACCGTCTTAAGGATGGTCGAGCCTTTGGGAATGGTGTACCCTAGCGACTGCTTCGTCTCGTCAGGATTCCCTTGGTAGTGCTCGTGCTTGACGTACTTTTCGTACTTCGAGACCCTGCCTCCACCGCCACCTTTGCCATCCGCGTAGGTATACTTGTAATGACCTGGCCCACCCTCCCTCTTAATATACCGAGCTTTCTGAAGATCCTCGAATGCCATGTACTCGTGATCGAGTTTCCCGATCATCCCCGCCTTGTAGAGTGGGCGAAGGAACTTGCGGTCTGGCTCGGACTTCTGGAGGTCCATTGTGATCCTGATTAGACCGCTGATAGCCTCCTGGATCTTCCACGTCGTGTCGTCGTCCATAGTCTTCAAGCCCTTCAGCTTGTCCAGAGCTGCGAAGACTATCGTCTTGATCTCTCCGTCAGGCATGACAGCCAGGCTTGTCTTAAGCATCTCGATCTTGGCCGCCACTTCGTCGTCAGTGAGCATAACAGCCATGTTCTTCAGCGTGTACAAGGCACTGTTGACTACCGAGGCGTAGCAGATCTTCTTCGGCGTGATAACCGTGGCTAGC
The DNA here is from genome assembly GCA_003345595.1 of Candidatus Thorarchaeota archaeon. Classification (GTDB taxonomy): domain Archaea; phylum Asgardarchaeota; class Thorarchaeia; order Thorarchaeales; family Thorarchaeaceae; genus OWC5. Next base: position 32,713 of record PRDI01000110.1, read on the forward strand.
GCCTCACCTCCTTTAATCAACTCGACGAGCTCCCCGGCATTCATCTTGGACTTGAGGAACGCTAGGTCAGAAGGCTCCATGGCCTTCTTGTACGAGATGCCAGCCTCAGAGGCAGCGATAGCTAAGGCCTGCTGCCTGTCTTTAACGATCTCGCCCGAACCAGAATGGAGCGTGCCGGCTTTGAACTCCCTCATGACTTTCTCGAACTTCGCGTCCTTGGCCTTCTTGGTCTTGGGCTTTGCCGGGCCCCCTGTGGCTGCCTTATTCAGTTTCATCGGGATCATCTCATCTTCCTCCTTCTCGGTGTTCTTCCCCAACCAACTTCTAATACAAGGTGATTTCTTTTCAACCTTGTTACATATCGAAATCTGGGTCAGTCTCAGACGTCTCTACATCAGTATGTACACGTGACTTGAACAGAGGTGTACAATCACTTACGGGTTTCTGGTCGCTCTTGATTAGATCTTTAAGTGCGCCTAGTGGTGCAGTGAAGTCCTCCCTAGTCTCTTCTACTGGTTCAAGCATGTTCTTCTCCTATACTAAGGCGTGGGAATGATGAGTTTACTGCATTCGTGCCTGTTTGAGTCACCAGGACTTTCTGCTTTTTCGTCTTCAAGCACCTCATCGGATGATCTCTCTCTCTCGCGTACGTCCAGCAAACTTCTTACGCCATGTACTCCAATCGTCGGACTGCGACTTGGCTACTTCTTCTTCCTGCTCGGCTTGACCCTCTTCACCTTCAGGACTTTCCTCTTCTTCCTGCTCGACACCACCTTCGCTGCTTCCAGACTCCTGCTCACCGAACATCTCATTACCAAACATGTTTTGCTGGGCTTCCTGCGCTTCTTTCTGTGCCGCAGCATTCTTCTCAGACATAACCATCTGCACGACCAGGGGGTTAAGGATAATGTTCGCCCAATCTTCCTTCCGCTCCTCCTTACCCTCTTTCTTGAGGATGTCGTTAATCGTTAGATCAGTTTGAAGACGAGCTTGCATGATCTGCGTTAACTTCATCTGATCTTTTACTTCCTGACCAGAAAAAGCAAAACGATATTTCTTGCCCCAACACGTTTTGCGCATGATCTTGTTCATGTGCTGAGAGATAAACATGAGGAGGCTATCTAGACCACGATCTTTCGATGCCTCAATCCTCGGCCCAATCTCATTAGCCCCAATAACAGACGTACTATCCTCGGCTTTGATCCCTAACTCAGCCATGTCAATGGCAAAAACGGCGCAGATAATCGAACTTAGAAACATCATCCCCCGATGATACTCCATCTCCTTGTTACTCGTACCAATCGCCTTGAAATCGAGGCCAACTCCATCCTTACCCGATGGAAGAATTGGCAATGCCCACTGACCCCCAGCACCTGACATTGCCGAATACCAATACTGCTGAATAGCCGTAACTCCTTTTGAGTCGATGTCTCCCATCACAGAAATAAATCCACGAGGTATCTTGTCCCTGACAAACTGATCGCGGAGATGATTGTAACCGAAGAGCAAAGTGGTAATGAGATCGATTGCCATTTCTGCGTCGGAGTAGCCATATCCCCGGAACCTGATGTCTACTCGCTTGTTTTTGTAATCGAATATCAAGTTGTTGTCATTAAACTCCTCAATCAACTTGTCGTCAATCACCTGGACAAATCTAATATCCTTCTTCGGATAGTCCTCCGACGTCCTTTTCAACGTAGCCCCATCTAACAAACGAAAGGCAGCAACATCGCCGCCTAGATTATACTGTAGTTCAGTCCCAATCTGGTCAATCGTTCCTATCTCGCGGACGAGCATCTGCAAGTAGTCACTAAAATCATCTTCTCTTTCGGACGAGTAAACAACCCCAGTCTGCTCGATAAACTCCCTAATCTGCTTTACTTCCTCATCATCCACATTCTCGTCAACAATAGGAACAACCCGAAAGCCCTTCTCCCCATCTTTAACCCTATCTTCTGACACGTAGACAGAGAAAGGAAGAACTTGATTTATCCGGGTCTTTACAATGGCATTTAACAGAGGAACGCGGTCTACAACGTTCCTGACCACAGCATAGTCAACTTTAAGCAAACGTTCGCGAATACCCCGCATTCCTCCCCTAAGCATCCAATTAACTACAGAGGGGTCAAGGATGTCACTTTCTAATTTCTTTAACTTGGCTTCGACATCAACGAGTTCTCGATGTTGTTTTTTTGCGTGTGAATTTTTTCTCATGCTAATACCCTCCTATACAATCAAGGCTCTCATTTTTGTGGAAGGCGCTTAACTACAAGTATATACCAAACTCGTTAGAATGTCAACAATTAGTTTGGATTTAAGTTCTTTTTTGGTGGTCGCTCGAAGTTCTTTTCTGCGAATATTTCTTACCACAAGAAAAGCATTTCCACAGTCCTTGCCCGTTCGTAAAAAGTTCTTGACCGCAGCTACATCGAGCGCAGGTACGAAAATAGTGGGCCGTACTATAATCATGTAGCAAAGGAAAGAGTGACCACAGATCTCTCGTAGCACCGCCCATCTCACAAATACTTCGCATTTGACCCTTCCTCCCTTCTAACTAGACAGCCTCCAATCCTGCACCGTGTCATATCAAAAGTCATTTTCTCCTCCTACTCAATCCTTACAAATAATTCCAAGCCACTAACGCTTGGATCGTCTCTTCGACACATATAAAGTTTTATAAGTGCATAAGCACTCGGAGACACATTGCTCCAGTTTGTGCCAACTCTTTCTTTAGATGCTCAATATCGCCGTTTGCATAAGTATAATCAAGTACGGCTTGCATCGATTCTCCTGCTTCTTCGACCATTATTGCGACGGCGTGTATTTTATCCTCTGGCCATTCAGGATGCTTTTTCTCTGCGGCCGCGAGTTCATCGAAGATCGAATCAATAATTGATCCCACTTTTGCATTACTCATATAGATTCGGTTGTACATCTTACACCTCCCCCCAACCCTCAAACCAAAGGTCCTCAATATCAGAAGCCTTAATATTCGCCCTAACATACAAATACTTCCCTGAACAAATAGCTTCTCGTAGCTTCTCCGGTAAATCGCGCAAAGGCAAGATGATTTTTCTATCCTTATACCGTCCTGGAATGATGAATGAGAAATTCGCCGCCTGTTTATTAACTTCTATAACGTAGACACATATCCTATACAAACGCTTTGGACCTTCGTCATAATCGAAAGGGACAAGTCGATCACAATCAACATTCAATTTCTTCATCGCATCTCGAACCATCCAGACAACAACTACGGCAACAAAGACCAAAACAAAAATCACTCCAAAGTTCCTAAGCATAGCACCCTCCTCCCTCTAAGACTCAGTTGATATCACTTTCTTAAATGTGAAGCATAGCACCCTTCGATAACTTCCATAATAAAACTACAACTTTCTCAAAGAGTCCAAAAATTGCTCAGGTGACTGCTGGGCCAGAGTGTTCAACTCAGCCTGAGACATTGCTTGCCCCCCACCTATCGGTGTCACAATCGCCTGCTGCGTGGGAGCTGCACCTTGCGCTGCCACCTGCGCGTAATAATCCAAGACTGATTCACTGGGGAGGAGTCTGCTTGCCTGGTTGCAATACGTCTCAGCGAGCATAAAGTGGTCCGGCGAGTTCTCCTCCCACGAATAGTAGGACTTCTCAGGGTTGTTCTCGTTCACAACCAGGACACGCGTTGAAGCCTGCATCTGCGACCAGTATCGACCCCCAACTAAGACCTCCGATCCTTCTGGGTTCATCAAAGCATGCGCCTCGATCGCTGCTTTCAAGCTGTCGATAGCTGCCGTCCGGTCCTCATTCAGGACTCTGTCTTCTCGATTGATGCGAAACTCAAGCAGGGCGTGCTGGAAACGGGAGGAGAAAATATTCTTGAACTCCCCCTTCAAAGAAGCGATGTTGTGAATCTCGGGGTCAGCGTCGATAACGCATACTCGAGGATTCCACTCCCTAATCATGTCCTTGAGCAAGGTGAAGCTGGGAAGCTCCGTAGCCAAGACCAGACGACGGTTCAAAATCCCATGCTCATCTCTGATCCTCTCGCGTATCACCACGGTCAGCACATCGCCGACGTCCACGCCCATGAACAACGGCCCGTGAACGGTGGTTCGATCAACTGGATATTGGTAAGGGATCTGGATGCCAGTGAGTAGACCGGAGGAGAACTTCGCACCTTCCGACGTGTAAGGAAGACCTAGGCGGGAATTGTAAAAGAACTCCTTCTTCAAAGGGTTCAGGAAGGACTCATCCCACACAGTAACAAGTTCTCGCATCGTCACCGTCGGGCTGACCGTCGGGGCGACGATCCGTCCTACCCACTCCCGCCCTGGATACTCCTCAACATACTCCCCCTTAGAAAAGCGATTGACTGGTCGGTTGCACTTCGGGCAAATCACTCGGGGCTCGTCAAACTCCCCGCACTTCTCGTCTCGGGGGATCCACTTCCTCTCCTCTACCTGCTTCATCACTGCCTCGAAGAAGCCGGGAAAGAAGCGATAATTGCAACCTTCACACTTGATCATCCAGTAGCCTTTCGTGCTCGTCTGGATCCGCCCATCAATACCCCTCCCCTCGATAGTTGGCGTCGAAATCTCCCGATGGAACTTATGTGGGCTGGCGGAATAGCGGTCTGGCAAAAGCAGAAGATTTCGCTGATTGCATCTATCTTTCTCGTCAACGAAGGCTGAGTCCACTGGAACCTCAACAAACTCATCTTCCACGTTAGAGCCGACATACAAGAGTTGCCCCTTACCAAACTGCTTCAGAGCAACTCGACTGGTTCCGGCTGCATCACTCATCATCCTTCCATAAGCTGGAACCCTGCGAATAACTGTATCCACGCGCGAGTTGACAAATCGATCTCGGCCTTTGTACTTCGGCAAGACGTACATGACGATATATCCGAGTTCTGCTGCTTCGTAGAACGAGCCGACGATAAACAACTCAGATAAGCCATGCTGGACAGGTTTCATCACTGCTAACTTATGAAACTTGAGGAAATCGCGATACAAAGAAGCTAAATACCATCGATCTTTGAAAGACATCCGATCACCGCGAATGTTTCTATGATAATTTGTTGCCCAGTACAATATTGGAGCTTTATCTTTCAAAAGCTCTTTCAAATCCACATCTTTCAAAGTAATTTGCTCAGCTAAATGTTGTACTTCATCCGGCATCTTCTACTCCTGCGAGGCACTCCCCAATAATCATGGAGTTACTTCTAAGTTCTCCCGAGTTACATTGGCTATCGGGAAAAACAGATCCAATCCCTACCTTAAATCGGCCTCTCCCAAATTCATCAAATCCAATAAAACGGCAAGGGCCGATAAGATCAAACGGATGATACCAGGTGTAATCATAGGGATTTATTCTCACCGAATTACTAATCACAATTTACTCCTTTGCATTTCTCGTCGATACATTCTCAGCCTGACCCCCAATCAAATGCACAACTGTCTCCATGTGAGGCCATTGGTTTTCATACAATCTTTCTCCTCTCGCAGATTATCTGTATACCTGACAACCGGCCTTTGTGGTTGTCAGGTCAAACTCGTTGTCAAATTCATATCCTTTTCATGTGATATAATTTAACTTCTTTTGCATCAGCAGTAGTCAACCCGTCTACCCCTACAAGCCTATCTATACAATCTGGAATTGTCATCCCTGTTTCATTACAGATTATTTCTACTGCATCTGCGATATGGACAATTCTAATTAATTTCTTTACGTGCATACATCCTCCACAATCCGAAGTCTTAGTAACAAGCGAAGTAGTTGTTCTACGCCCCGGCGCATTAATACATGTAAACCATGAGGCTTTCCAGATATTCCAAAACTGCCCCATACGGATAGTGTCGGAGAGTGGGTTCATACCAACACTTCGCATATATTTTTCAAATGCTTCAATACATTCTTTTTCAATTTCAATCCCATCTTCCATAACAACCTCTACCCAGGCCCATATAACATTTAGATAACCTGACAACGCGCAAGCATTGTCAGATTGATTCAGTTGTTAGACTCTCTTTACCTGCGAAACTCTCTCAAGTTCTTTGTCAGTACAATCCAACATAAGCTTTTTACCAAGTCGGCGAAGGGCTTTTGGTGCGCGTTCAGCGCCATTGGAGATAGACCGTACTCCATTCGGATTCGACTGTGACTTGCTCTTTCCGTGTGCCATATTTCTCTCCTTGCAAATTATCCGCCGTGATTGTCAGCCTAACATTGACTTGCAACTGCTACACGGCGTAGCAAATTCATCAAGTTTTGTCACTGTGGACATTTTGCATTGTCCTACACTGGTAGTTGTCGAGTTGAAATCTGTGTTGGATATGGCATGATCTTCAAACATCTTAAGAAGCGCTTGTTTTATTCCTATTCCATGCCTGCTCTTTTTAACACAAGCAGGGCTGCAATAAAAAAATATCTTTTCCCTGAAAATAGTTATTGTGACTTTTGCACCTTTTTCTGACTCTTTACCGCAAACTGTGCATTTCATCTTCTCCTCCTACGAAGAAACTCCGGTGGACTACTCAAGGACACTCTTAGAATCTTCAAAGCATTGATTCTCCTTGTCCATCTCAGCCAAGATCTGCATCTGCACCTCGTCGACGAACTGCTGAAAATACTCATCAATAGCCTTCCAGACAATCGGCACACCCTGAATCTGACTACGATTCTTAATGATATTTTGACGGCAGAAGATCCAGGCTTCCACGGCGATACTAAGAGAGTACTTCTTAATCACTTTCAAGCCAAGCTTGCGACTCCTGATAACGATTTGTTGTTTCCAGTCGTCAAAAAGCTTCATAATGATCTCCTCAGTAACCGGGGAGCAAATAACTTCTCCATCGGCGATGCCTTCATTAACACGGTACTCGTCAAAACGCTTCTTAGCCTCGGCAAAAACCTCGGAAGACAACGCGTAGATCGGCTGGAGAAGGTCTTTAATTGCCTCTTGGACCTTGAGCAATCGCTTCCTCGCTTGGTTCTTCTTCAAACTTTTCCTGTCCATTCTGTTCCTCCTGACCGTCTTTCTTGCCACACTTGTTTCATCTTAATAGAAATCTTGTCTTTGATTTCTTTAGATTGTGTCCTACCTACATGTTGCCCAGCATACTCAGGTAACTTTCGCCCTTTCATTTTTCTACGCTGTTGTTCTTTTTGTTCTTCGGTTCGTATCTTTCCTTTATTTGCAATCCCAATCTTTCTTCGTGTCTCATCAGATGTTATATGTCCCTTAAGAGATTTTGCTCTTTTCTGTACAACTTCATTGGGTTGTTTTCTTCCTCTCAAAATAGTACTCATTTTCTTTCCATATTCTTCGGGGTAAATACGTCCCTTATTTGCAACACTAATTTTCTGTCTTGTCTCAATGGATGTTATATGCCCTTCAAGAGCTGCTCCTATTTTTCTTTTCGTTTCTCCTGACAATTTATTTCCTGCTGTATTTCCATCTCCACCCATCGTCAAATTATAACCAAACTGGGGATCAAACGACTTATAGAACTGGATCCAGTACTTTTCCTTCTCGTTAAGTTCTTGTTTGGACTCAGCTTGATCAATCACTTGCCAGTCAAAGTTCCCGACGCCATACTTTCGAAGAGCATTATGAAAATAAACTCTACTCCCTCGCTTTGCATCATACAAATGATAATACTTACGCGCATTCAACGACATACATGTTTTCCCGATATAAAGCATACCAGTACAATAACAAATAACTTTATATATTATCATTATTTTCTACCTTGTCATTAACATCTGACTCTACAGGTTCCGGTTCTACTATTACTAAGTCCTCCAAAAGGGCCATCTCGTCTAGCCTGTCGCGCAGTTTCTTGATATCTAGACTCGTCTCAACCTTGGCTGCTGCCTTAGCCTCACCGCCCAATGCACTTGTGGAGGCTACGGCCCTGGCCTCCGCAGTCACCCTCAAGTTGAGGGTTCCTTCAACATCGACACCCAGGACATTCATAATTGTCTTCCTGATGACATCAGCATTCTTATCCGTGATATCCATATCTAAGAGCTCATACAACTTCTGGAAAGCTTTCGTCTCGAGAAGCTTCATCCTCTCCATCAAAACGAGATTCTGCTTCCGCCGAATAATTAAATAATACTTAAGAATCTTCGGGTTCTTCTTCCACTCGGCAATCCGTGTATCACTGACATGGAAAATCCTCCCCCAGTCAGCGTTCGTCCTGAACTCCGTAGCCCATCGGAAGGCAAACATCCGATGCTTCTCAGGAAGAAGAGGGAGCTCAGGGTCGTCTTGGGAGTAAACGGACGCGAAAATCTTCTCCATCTTCTCCCTGAAAACTGGTGTCGTATCCGGCGGCTGATCCAGCGGGGTCAAGTCTTTGCTCTCTGCCATCACACACCTTCGAGGTTCAACAACTTCAAGAGCCTTCTGGTCTTGGCAACGTCTAAAACGATGACTCCCTCCTTTACCCGATCATCCATAGTGAGGTTCACGAGGAACTCACACTGAGTATAGGTGTCTCCCTTGTCCGCGGAGAGCGATTTCATGATCGTGATCTCGAGCTCACCTCGGACATCAATCACGCGCGGAGGGCGATCAGGCTTCGCTTCAGCCTCCGACTTCGTCTGCTGAGACGACTCCTCCGGCTCCGGTGGAGCTTCCTGCTCCGGCAAGGAGGGCTTTTTCCCCGAGTTCAAGCGATCCACTGTCTCTTGATAGCTGTCCAACATATTTCTTCTCCAATGTAACGCACTTGTAAGCTGAGAGATCACGACCGGCATACTGGAGACCCTTTCGCTTCAGGTCGGTCTTGAGCCAGCGATGGAAAGCGTTAGCCTTCAAGGAAATCCGCTTCTTTTTCTTGCAGTTCATCGACTTGTTAACCTTCGCCGCAACCTTTATCCCCTTAACATCCACCTTCCGGCAGAGCTCAGAATCAACGAAGTATGCCCCAGCCAGGCAGAAGGGAGCAACGCCTTTCACGACCATCAAGTAGGCACACTTGTTACAGACGACTTTCGCTTTCATCCTTCACCTCGCATTTATGATTCGGAGCGCATAGGCATCCGTCTCGTCTGGGATCGTTTTGACGTCCCCATGATTGTAGTAGCAGAGCGCCAAGTACCAAGTACCAAATCGTCTGTGTAGCGCTGCCAAATACGTCAACGCCACTTCTGCATTGTCCCTCGGATCATAAATGTCAAATGAATACTTTCGATGCCAATAGGTATCCAACAACCATTCAATATTTGAAGGTCGGTCGTACAACTGGAACAGACCTCGCGAAGAGTAACCTTCTATCGTAAGCTTACTAACAGCTGTCGGGATTCTATCTGATTCCTCGATCATCAACTGCCTCGTCACTGAAGCCGGTATCCCCTTGCTCAAACCGTAGTTGATAACCCACTGCTCAGTCTCGGCATCAATGGTCTGCCCCCAGGCAAAGAAAGCTACAAACAAAAGAAGAGGAAGGAGAAGCTTACGAAGGAGCTTCGCGGGGGTTTGTACCTTTCGGTTTTGTTCCGCGGAACTTGAGGTGAACGCTTCCGTGGGTCGTACAACGCGCCTCATACCCAGCACTTCGTTTACTTCTCCTTCCCCAATTTACCCAGTTCTATTTCTAGCCAAGTACACGATCACTTCAAGCCCCTTAATAAGTTCTCAAAGGAAGTCCACTCAAGAATAACAATCGGCTCCATCAAAGCTTTTCGTTTATGCACAATCATCCAAGAAGTGCCGTCCTTCTGGTTGGCCCTAACCTGCTCGATAGTCTTTATCAGCTCAAAGGTCTCAGCCGACTTGCACTCGACTGTGAACGGGAACTTTTTCTGTGCCTCGATCGTGCGCAGAACGATGTCACTTCCAGATTGACCCATCTCGCGCGAGTGGACCGGGCAGAGATCATCCGACTGGACGAACTTCACGCCCAGGATGACACCAATCTTCTCGCAGACCCAGTATTGAAGACCTCGTCCTTTGCTCTTAGCCGACTGGACTGTGATCTTCTTCGTCGCCCTGACCATCCGCTTGTACAGGACTTCGACTTCCTTCGGCATCAGTTCGGACTTGAAGCAATCATCGATGATGTTGATGAGGGTGTGGAGTTCTTTGTTACTGAGGCTGGTCGGCATGCTCCCTCCTCGCCACTTCTTTAGATATGGATTCCATAAAGAGATCCATCCCCATCATCGTAAAGTAGTCCAAGGTCCTTGGATCAATCTGCGAGGACTCTCTCATCGCTCGGAGTACGTCCGGCGATTTCACCTTGTGGGCCAGGCCGTGGATATAAGCAATCCACGTCTTATAAAGCTCCCGCTCATCGACGCCAAAGTCCTGAATCATTCGGCGTACTTCTTCGGGCGATCTGACTTGACTGCATCCTCGATCAATTCCCACTTAGTCTTGACCCTCTCGCTAAGTTCGGCTTGCTTACCGTTTGCCTCGATCCAGTTAATTAGCTCGCCGCGGCGCATTGACACTCCGAACTCAGCCTCGAACTGCTCCTTCAGACCTGCTTCACCGACGATCCATTCGGTGATCTTCCGAACACCTTCTAAATTATATTGCTTTTTGGCGATCTTAAAAAGCTCTTCTTTTTCCGAGCCTTGGACTTTGATGAACTCAACGAGCGCCTTCGGAGTCACCTCCTTCGCGTTCTCCGACCACTGAAGTGACTCTGACGACGAGCGCATCTCGCCTTTGTCGGTTCTGAGGTCGTAGAGGAAGTCGAGGTTTGAGCCGACGTTGTCCAGCCCGTAGTCGAAGAGTAGGGTGAAAAAGCAATTGCGGAACGGTCTAGGGGTCTTCGACTTCTTAGTCATCGCCTTGACTACTACGCCTACAACTCGGTCCTTACGAATGACCTTCTGCGCCGTCGAGAGCCAGAGGGCGGTGTGGGCATAGAAGTCAAGAGCACGACCGCCGGAACGGGTTTGCTCATTGAACATCGAATCGATCTTGTCCCGGACCTGAGAGACTACAACCAGGAGGACCTTCTTGTCCTCCGTCATAGCCGTGAGCTCCTTGAAGAACTCCTGAGAGAGAAACTTCGCGGACTCCATCTGATAAGAGCCCTTGACTGCAGCGGCACCTTTCGACTTGAAGGTCTTAAACCGCTCCTCCGCCCGGTCATGTATTTGCTGAGACGAAAGGCCGTCCAGAGTGTCCAAAACATAGATCCCGACCTCGTCGTCTTCTAGCGTTCCGAGGAATTCGCGGAAGTTGCAGGACCACTCCTCAACTGTCCTCGACTTGACTCTCTTGTCCTCGTCGGGGATGATCTTGAAACCGTAAAGAGCTTCGGTGTCAAAGGTGAACCCAGACTCCGCGTCGTCGTATATCCACTTAAGCTTATCCTTCCACTTATGGTATGCAGCGGCGATGAGCTCGCAGGTCAGAAAGGTCTTTCCACTCGACTTGTCACCGACAATGTTAATCACCCTACCAGCAGGGTAGCCAAACCTCTGCCCGCCACCGACCACCAGGTCGAGGAGGTCTGATCCAGTCGAGAAGGTTTCTTCATTCATCGAGGGGTATTCTCTCCTTCACTCTTCGTCGACGCTCGTATGAGAGCTCACTGACATAGATTGTCTTCTTCGGCCCCACCTTGATTGTCTCAACGCCCCAGTCCTTGATCCGCTGATAGACAATGGATAAGTTAAGGTTCACTTTCTTCGCCAACTCAGCGACAGACAAATACCCGGGTGGGGCCTGAAGGTTCTTCTGCATCAAGAACTTGCTTAAACCCGCCCGACTGAACTGCCAGTGGTACCCATCGAGTGATTTCGTCATAAAGCCGAACCGGAGGCCCTGGTAATAGAGGGCAGCCGAGGACGTCGACCACCCCCTGAAACGACAGAAGCGGAGTGCATCTGCCGTTGTCAAGACCTCCTTGTCAGGGAAGTCAGATCCTTTCACTTCTTCGCCTTCTTCGTCGCTTCGAGGGCGTCTCCGCATCGGTCCCAGACCTTGCACTTCGAGCACTCAGGCTTCTTGTCCCAATCATCCGGGAACTTGTAGCCGGCCGGGCAGGTGTCACCCTTCGGCTCGTCCTTCGGCTTCTCCTCCCTAGGCTCGTCCCTGCGGCGATCTTGGTCGCGGTCGCGCTCCCTGGGCCGATCGTCGTCCCTGCTCGGCCTGTGGTCATCCTCCCGATCGCTCCCGCGCTCGCGATCATCGTCCCGGTTGGACCTGTTAGGCCGCTCGTCCTGCTCCTCGCCCCTGCCTCGACCAGACTCGCCGCGCTCTTCCTCTTCCTCATCATCATCCTGCCCGTAGACGGCACTCTGCATGTCGTCGTAGGACATGACAGTCAACGCCTCGTCCAGGGAGATAACCTCGCTCTGGATATCGCGGGGGAGAGACTCGTCGCGGGTCTCGAACGAGAAGGACTTGAACTCCAAATACTCGTTCTGGCCGAGCTTGGTCATCGCCCCACGGAAGGAGATGACTTTCCCGTTCTCAACGCCGAGGTCCACACGGCCGTTTTCATCCTTACGGAGGAAGTCGACTGCGAAATCGACAGGCTCACCGCCGACACCGGAGGCAATGGCTTCCTCGATGAGCTCGTGCTCGAAGAGGTAATGAGAGGTGGAGAAGATCATCACGCCCTTCTCAGGCGAACGGGCGTCAAGAACGTTGTAAACAACACGCCTGGAAGCCTTGGCGGCCTTATACTCCTCCTCCTTCCCGGCCTGTCGATACTCCTCGGCGAGCTCGCAACACGGGCAAGGCTTGTTGTAGTTCTTCTTCAGACAGACAAAGTCTTGGTCTCCACCGCCAAATCGTTGATGAACCCAGACGTCCATCACATAGTCATAGTCGCCGATCTTCCAGCGACCCTTGGCGACGAGGGGGTGCTTCTTCGTCTTGATCGGGAACGATAGGATGATGAGACGGTTCCTCGCCTCCTTAGCCTTGTAAAACTTGGTCTCGGAAGGGAAGCTGAATGGGCCGTTGCTGCCCCCTGAGTCCTTCGTCCTAGCCGACTCTGCATACCTGTTCTTGAGACTGCTGCTAGAGGTCTTCATTTCTTCTCCTCTCCTTCTTTTCTGTTGTTGAGGTTGCCCCTGAGACGTTCCGAAGCCTCATCCGCGCCCGTCCGAGGTGTCCCGGCGTCGGACATGTAGTACCCCCTGGACCAGAGCACGACAAGGTTGTCGAGCCCCGACTTCTTGTGCCCCATCGAGTTGACGATGCCCTCGATACGGTACTTCCACTTCTTCGCCTTCCGAAGCTTCTCCTTAGCCTTATCGACCTCGTCGTCCTTAGCCACCAGAGCCTTGATTGTCGAGTCAGTGACCTTGACTCCTTCAGGCGGACTGTCCCGGAGCTTCATCTCGACCACACCCAGGACCTTGTCGAGTGCGTCGTCGGCTTCGTCCTCGGAGTCTTTCGCTTCGGCGAGGAGATCGGAATAGTAAAGGTACAAGGTCGACTGACGAGCACACTCCTCGTCGAGCTTGTACTTATTGATGCGAACGTCTCGCTGAACACTCTCGAGCTCGGCGAGGAGCTTCTCTTCCTGACTGTCCATGATCACTCCTTCAACTTATTATTGGTCTTCACCGCCCCAAGTTTGAAAATTACTTGAAGACCAACGGACTGTATGTCGCAGCGCCAATGGTGTCAACGCCTTCCACCTTCTTCACCGTGGCAACGACTTTGTAAGTGAGGGGTGTGAACACAATCTCGATTCCACACTTGAATACCCACTGCCAAAAGATCATCATCAGTACTGCCCCGAACGGCATAGTCCCAAAGAAACCGATGATAACAAATAGTATAGAATCAAGGCCTTCGCCCACGATGGTCGAGCCGATCGTCCTCATCCAGAGGTGTTTGTGATTCGGATCCCACTTGATCATCCACTCCTTCATCCTTGCCAAGACGTAGGAGTTCATGAACTCACCAACCCAGTATGCTATCAGGGAGGCGAGGACAATCCTCGGAACAGAGCCGAGCACAGTGACGAGCGCTTCCTGGTTCTTCCAGAACACAGGCGCCGGCAGAGAGATAGCCAACCAAAAGGCAAGGACCATCAGGATGTTGGCCGCAAAGCCGAGCCAGATCATCCGCCTAGACCTCGCATAGCCGTAGACCTCCGTGAGCACATCGCCGAAAATGTAGGACAGGGGAAATAGGAAGACTGCGGCGGTTAGGACTATAGGCCCCACCGCAATCAGCTTGACAGCGATGATGTTCGACAGGAGCAGAAGCGCGACGAAGGCGGCGAGAAAAACGTCGTAGAGCTTAAAGCCCTTCGCGCCGATCTTGTCGACTTCCTTGAAACTCTTCATTAAGTCCATTCAAAAACCTCCTTACTACCCTCTCCCGAGGGTCATACTCTGATAAGCCGCTAGTGTCAACCCTGCCTTCCCAGAATCGTAGAAGGGCTGGGAGAAGCACTCGACAATCAACGCTGCCCTCGAGTTCTCCCTCCCTTGTAAGAGAATCGAGTTAGCATACCCCAGCACCTGGTAACGGATCTTCTCGAAATCTGACTCCTCCTCATAGACGCCCTTGAGAGTATCCGCTACATCCCCCCAGGTTCCGTCTTTCTTCATGAGTGCCCGACAGAGGTCGAGCGTTTTCCCCTCCTCCATCTCGAGGTCCGACGGATTCGAGCGGAGGAGCTTGAGAGCTTGTTCCTTATCGAGCTTCGCCACCTTCTCCAGGGCGACGAGTGCGGCTCGGGCGGAGCCTTGGCAGGCGTCGACGATCTCCTCGGACACCTCCGGGAGCAGCTCGATGTTCTCCTCTCGGACTGTCCGCTTCAGGAGGAGGGAGATGTATCGGGGTTCCAAGGACGAGAACTGGATCTCCGAGCACCGCGTCTTGATCGGCTTGATCAGCTTCTCGGGGTTCGTGGTGCAGAGGAAGAAGTAGACGTGCTCCGGCGTGTCCTCGAGGGGCTTCAACATCGCGTTCTGGAAGTCCTTCGACGTCATATGCACCTCGTCGATGATCCAGACCCAGATCTTCCCTTGAAAGGGGAAGGACTGCATCTGCGAGATGATTCCTCGAGCGGTGTCGATGCCTCTGTTGTTCGCCGAGTTGACCTCGATCAGGGCAAGGTCATCGACGCCGAGCTTCTTCGCGAAGATGCGCGCCGCCGTGGTCTTCCCGCACCCGCTAGGCCCGGTGAACAGGAAGGCGTGAGAACGTTCTGGGTTGGCCAGAGCGTCGTTGAGGGTCTGGATGACCTCCTTGTTGCCGAGCATGTCCTCGAAATTCTGCGGCCTGTACTTGTGATAAAGACCCATACATATCCTCCTTACCAATCTCGATTTTCTACGGACCGCCGAATGTTAACGATCGCCTTCCTCTGCCCAGGCGTGACTGACTTGTTCTCCACGATGTGGTCACGGATGCCCTGGATTGTGTCTGAGGCGAAGTCATAATCGTCGTCGAAGAGCATCTTGTCACACTGGTCGAGAATGGTTCTCCACTCTTCCTCTTCGGCCTGGTGCTCATCGACGGCTTCTTGCAACCGCTTGTTCATTCTCTGCCTCCTCCAAGATACCCACATCCGTTCATCACGGCCCAGGTCCCGTCTACTTCGCTCCGCTCCTTCTCGAGGAGCAGGGGGACGATGATCCACTTCCAATCCTGCGCCACCTTCTCCATACCATGGTAGCGGACTGTCTCATCCAGCCAAGCCTCGTCGTCAGGATTCACGTCGAAGAGCATCGAGTCATGGATCTCCATGATCGGCAAGATGTCCTTCTTCTCGTCGACGATCCTCTGCGACACCTCGGACAAGGTCTTGAGCTTGACGTGTGAGGCTGGGCCCTGAACCGGGTAGTTCACGACTTGCATGAACGACATCGGCCCGTAGCAGCGGAACCCGGTGACTTGCTCAATATACCCCTTCTTTTCGTAGGACTTGAACAAATCACGGCGGTTCTTGTCGTAGATGGGGTAGCGCACACCCCAATAGTCCTTCTCGTAGGCAATCATCCTCTTAGTAAAGCCTTCGAGGTCCTTGATGCCAATGTGTACCCTGAGATGACGCTTGATGTCGTCTGGGAGCTGCTCCCACATCCCTGCCGCAGCTGACTTACCAGACGAGCCGTAGACTGAAGGGAAGACGAAGCCGTTCTTGGACGCCTGCCGCACCTGCTTGGCGATCTTCTTCTCGATCCCCTCCCAAGGCATCCCATACTCGTCAGTCAGGTACAGAATCTCGATCGCTGTATCGCGGTGCATGTCCTTCGACGTGTCCCGGCAATAGGAGAGCCAGTTGGGGTCCCGGAAGACGCAGCCCGCGATCGAGACCTCCAGAGCCTTGTAGTCATACTCGATGATCCGATGACCCGGCCGCGGACGGATGATCGAGCGGATCAAGTTCTTGACCTGCTCGTCTCGCTTTGGCACGTTCTGGAGGTTGGGGTCGAAGGAGGAGGAGCGGAAGGTATCCACGTTGCCCAGACCAAAGTTGGCATGGAGCAGGCCATTCATCACCTCCCGCTCGTACTGACCCAGGTAGGTCGTCAAGACCTTCGACCAATGGCGGTAGTCGACAATATCATGAACCATCGGAATATCCGCGTCGATCTTCTCCAGAGCTTCCTCGTCAGTACTGGCCTTGTCCAACCCAGTCTTCTTCTTGACCTCGATGCCCATGATGTCGTACAGGAGGTGGGAGAGTTGGGGGCCTGACTTGAAGTTGAACGCCGTCAGGCCATCCCACTTCTTGACCTCGGGACTGGAGTCGATTCGGTCCTTGATGCACTCGAGGCGCCTGGTGATCTTGGTCTTCACCGACTTGAGTTCGTCCATGTCGACGCAGACGCCATTCTGCTGCATCCGTGCCAAGCTGCCCACGGACTCGAAGAAGAAAGCTGCGCCACGGCCGGTGTGGGGATCTTTCTTGAACGTCTCGTACTGATCGAGGAAGATCTTGTAGGTGAAAAAGGAATCTTCGGCACCATACCGTAGGAGCTTCTTCTGGTCAGCCTCGTCAATCCGGTTGAATGAGTTGCAGGAGTCGTTGTCCTCTCCCTGCTTCTTGGTCTCGATGTAGTAGTCAACGTCCTGGTCGTATCCCAGGACGCCGAACTTCGTGTAGACGAGGAACTTCAATCCGCACGACCGCTTGTTGTCGATGATGTGCGCGCCGAGCATAGTGTCCCAGCGGCACTTCATGTCCAACTTCGTGCCCAGGATCTCCATCGACCACATCTCCTCGAAGGACATGTGGTGCGCGATGACCCCAGTATGATTCTCGTCGCACGACTGAAGGAGCTTGGCCCACCACTTCCCCGTCTCCATGGTGTTCTTGAACGCTCGGGTCTTGACCCCATCGCAGAAGGAGACCACTCGAATCCCGTGTCCCGCCCTGTGGGGCTTCAGGCCAGTGGTCTCGTAGTCGAAGGTGAGCCATCGGGGCTGCTCGGCCATCTCGGCCTTGATCCACTCGATTGCTGTCGCCTCGTCGTCTGTCGTCTGGATATCGCCATAGTCGAGGGTGGGCACGGGCTCATCGGCCAAGTCGATAATACGCTGGAGCTGTCGCCGGTACATCGCGGCGAGGACTTTGTCCTCCTGCTCCTCCCGATCTCTCCTGCCTTCATTCTGGAGGCGGAGGAGGTAGGAGGGGTGGTAGAGCGGGCAGATCCATCGCCCGGTTTCTTGGTCGGGGATTGTCATTCCCACCCAACTACTATACGGCACATTTTTAATTCTGCCTACCAGCCTAGGCCCCAGGTAGGAGTCGAAGGCCGGCTGGCCAATCAAGACAACGACTTTCGGCTGGTAGACCTCGATCGTGTTCAGGAGGTTTTCTCGGCAGATCCGAAGCTCCTTGGGCGTCGGCGTGCGGTTGTCCGGCGGCCGGCAGATCACTGCGTTTGTCTTCCAGAAGTCACGATCCAGGTCAGCCCCGAGGTCTTCTAGTGCTGTCCTCAGGTAGTGGCCCGACTTGCCGATCAGCTGGATCCCCTCCTCATCTTCTGTCTTCCCCGGAGCTTCTGCGACGATAAGGATGCCTTTCTCGCCTTTGCCCGTTGGGGGCATCTTTGGCGACTGGCAGGTCTTGTACAACCCGCAATCCTCGCAGGTCTCATTCTCCTTCTTGGTCAGGTTGGAGGACCTGCGAGGGGGGCCGGAACGAGAAGAACTCGGCCTGGAGGTCTTGGTCACTTCCAGGCCGAGCTGCTCGAAGAAGCCTTGTTTCATTCCTTGCCCTCGGTGTACGCGGCCAGGAAACACTTGCAGTTATCGCCGATGAAGACGAGGCGCTTCAGACCCTCGGTCGACTTGATGGCGAAGGTCCTCGACTTCTCGAGCGCATACAAGGCGGCGGACGACTCGAGAAACACCGTGATCGGCTGATCGAGGCCAGCAGGTATCTCCTCCCAATCGAGCTTCTCGTCGTACTTTCCAGTCGCACGCTCGGACGACGCTTCGATGAACTCCTTGTCGAAGACCATCTTGATAACCGCCAGGCCAGACATCTCGGAGGAGAGGACCGACGCGCGGCCAATCATCGACTTGAAGCTCGTAGGCAGCTTGCCCTTCGGGTCTTCCTCGGTGGGAGTGATCTGCTCGATCATCGCCGTGATCTTGTCAAGCGGGTAATCAACGTCCATCTTCCTTCGCCCAGAGACAATAGTTCCATCGCCGAGCTTGACGAACACTCGCTGGTCGGACTGGGCCAGCTGGACAAAGTCCTGGAACTTGAGGAGCTCGGTGACGACCTTCTCCTCGAGGAGGAAATCGCCGGCCGTCTCCTTCATCTCGAAGTAGTTTACCCTCTTGGAATCGACCGAGAGAGCAAGCTTCCCCTTCACCCTGACGCCTTCGAGATTGTACTCGCGGACGCCGAGGAGGCAGAAGGAGAGGGCGTCGCGGAAGTCGTCAGGCATCGGGTACCAGACGAGCGACTCGAGGGCCATGTTATCGACCTGCTTGAGGACGGACTCTTCGAGAAAGGTGAATAGAGCCTTAGACCGACCACTACAAACCTCCAGCCCGTTGTCGAGGACATTGATATCAACTTTCTCCATCGTGTACTTGGACAAGAGGGAAAAGAACTCAGTGGCCCGGATCGACCCCTTGAGAAACTTGAACTCGTCCCCCAGGTGGATCGACAAGGCGACGAAGTCCTTGAAGGTGTGGACATAGCCGTCCTTGAAGGAGAAAGCATTATTCAAAAACTCTCCTTTCTCCGAGCCCACGATCGCGTTCTGAAGCGATTGAAGTAGCCGCTCCCTATTCACTTCCATTGTTCACTCCTTGTTCTTGTACTGCTTTGTACTCGTGGACCTTCTTCAAGAAGTCCCTGAGGTCTTTTTGGTAATAGTAAGACCTGAGGACATGAAGCTCCTGGATGTCTTTGATCGGCTCCAAGTACTCTGGCTTCAAGTTGTAGAACCCTGCATAGTAGACACGCATCACTTCTCCTTGATCTCGTAGTAAGCACCCTCGACCGTGATGTCTAGAGGTACTCCGTTTCGGATGGCGAGGAGTTTGATGTTCCCTTTCTGCTCCTTCAAAAACTCGTTCGCAGCCTCCATGTCAGCCGGGCGAGGAAAGTCCGTCCGAGCGAGAGTCGCCTCAATACCACCGAAACCATTGTCCTTGAGGGCGAGGTCCATCCTTGTCAGAATCGCATCCACCACTTCCTCGCCTAAGCCAGTGTTAAGTTCGACGTCGCGATAGAAGTCGCGGCACTGTTCGCTTCGATAGACCATTCTCTCCCTCCTATGTAAAGTTGAAGCCTTGAACCAGAAGCTCCTTACCCTTGTACCGGCGGTGCGGGAAGGGGTCGATCCGGGCTAGGAAGTCCTCGAAGAACATGATGTTCAGGAGCTCCCGCTGCTTGTGCGAGTTGACAAGTCCCTCCTCAATAATCTTCTCCTTGCCATCTTCCATGACAGACTTGCCCATCTTAAAGCCCTTGGAAGCGATGTACTCGTAGACCTTGTCCTTCTCCTGGGTGGAGAGGAAGTCAAACCTCCGCATGACGATCTCCCTCGTCGAGCCGCGGACCGTGATCTTCGTCGCCAAGGGCGTGCGACTGTAGATGAACTCCCCCTTCATGTTCCAGGCGGGTACGAAGATACCGCCATACCCAGCGCAGAGGCGCCAAGTCAAGGAATCCACTGAGAACCAAGGGTAGCGGTACATGAAACCGACGCCCGTGACAGCAAACCCATGAGTCTTGACCAAAGGATAGCCACAGTCGTCAGTCGTGTACATCATACACTCGTCCAGCCACCGCTTCTTGCTCGGCTGAGTAGAATCGTTGGCGGGGGAAAGGCCAATGTAAGGGATCTCCTTGACCATCTTTTTCAACCACTTCCAGTCCTCGTGCTGATGGAAAACGTGGATCAGACGGTCTTTCTCAATCCCCTTAGACAGCATGTACTCGTAGTTCGCATACCCCTTCGCCGCTGAGGCCTCGATCTCCTCGCGCGTCGGCTTCCGTCCCCACTCGCCAGGAATGCAGTCGAGATTAACGTAGTACTCGAAGTCATCCTTGTGCTCCTTGATGAACGCGATGTAAGCGTCCAAATCGACTGACGAGTGCTTCGTCCACGCGGAGAATGCTCCCGAATCCAGAAGCATACTTAGCTGCATGTACTCTCCTTCTTTCCTTCTACTACGCTCTTCGGGATGAACTTTCCAATTCGTCCGACCAGCTCCTGGCGCAGATCCTCAGCGGATCCAGGGCCGATGATGAGCATAGGCTCCTTTACTCCGCACTTTACTGCGCTCATCTATGCCAGGTTGATCCGGTCGAGCATCAGCATGGATAACATCATATCTCATCCGTCCCGATGTCGACAGTCGTCATGATCCCCCCTCGGACAGCGACATCCAGGATGACACGCAGAAGCTGCGGATTCACCTGCGCGTTGAACTGGTCGTAGATCCTCGACGCCAGATGCTCGTGGGAGATGGGGAGCTCTGCGTAGTCAAGGAAGTAATACTTCAGCGACTTGAGCTCTGGAATCTTCTCCCCGGGGACGTAGCGAATCTTGATCTTGTAGACGTCAGGGAGGAAGGTCACAGGGCAGAGGCCTATGAGCTCTGCCGATGCGTATTCCACGACCTCAGGCTTACCAAGATAGGGGATAAGTGTAAGCTTCTCGTGTGGGAGCTCGACCTCCATCGCGCCCTGGATCCTCTTCCTGAACTCATCCTCGCCAGCTGACTCCATCTTGGCCAGCGGGACCCATTTCTTGATCTCATCGAGTGTGGTCTTCATCTACTTGCTCCTTGTTCTTACTGACTTTCGGAATAGAAAACACCTTTAATCCAACATGATCACAACAAATAGTTGTGTCTACATACACATGCTCCTTCAAAGATCTCCACTTATTACACACGGCAAGATCTTCTCCCACTAATTCACCCTTGTCGTCGATAGTAACTTCGTACACCATTCGTGACACCTCAAGTCCGTTTTTGTATGGACTTGACATATTCCACAACTTGTTCAGCGCGAAAGACGTGAGTCGAACCATACCCCCCACACCATCTACCTCCAACAAACCTGATTCTTGGGGGATAGCATTTTCGTGGGCGTAAATTGTTAGTACTACTTCATCAATTTTCTGTCGACAAAGAGCTCCAACAAAATGGACGTCATGTGCCATCAACCGCCAGAAATCAGCAGGAGCCCACCCCATGTCAGAATCGATCATGACCAAATCGTCCACCTGTGCACGCATTGCTAAACTAAACAAGTAGTTCCGCGCGCGCTGAACCAACGCATCCCCAGGGACGAAAACAGGAAACACATAAGTGTCCACAGGACTTGTCCTGATCGTATTGATTAACGCGTCGACATATCGAACATCAAGACGTCCGTCATATGTGGGAGTTCCGATCATAACCTTTCTCGTAAGTTTCTCCATGAAATCTACTCCTTCTTCTTTGCCAGGACGGCAAGGTTGACATCGCCACAGTAGCAGTCGTTGCAGAGGAAGATCTCCACACCAAGCTCGGCGTGCTCCTTGTCGTCCATGGCTACCGAAACTACGTCCGGCTTCGAGGTCATCACCTCCGCCAGACCCAGGTGACCACCGAACATCTGGCTGAGGCCCAGCGTCTCCCTCGCTGCCTGCTGACTGACGACAGCGGGCGAATATCTGACGACGTGGAAGATCGGATTGATCGGTCCCCCACACTTGTCGCACGGACGCAATTCTGACAGCTTCATAGCCAAGCCTCGTAAACCGTGTTGTCGAAGCCCGCAAGAGCCTCCCTTCGTTCAGTGCATGCACCACACTTGCCGCAATGGCGAACGCGACCCTTATAGCAAGTCCAAGTATCATTCCCGTAATCAATACCCAGATCATGGCCGATGAGGCCGATATCACGCTTGGTCTTGTATGTATAAGGGGCCTCAAGGACAATCCTTGCGTAGGTCCCATACTTCATCGCGTTAGCCATCGGCTCGATAAACGTGTCCCGGCAGTCCGGGTAGATAGCATGGTCACCAGCGTGGTTGGCGATCAGGACGGACTTGCACCCGCAGGACTCCGCGATGCCACAGGCGATCGAGAGCATAATCCCATTCCTGAACGGGACGACAGTGAGCTTCTGGTTCTCGTCCTCATAATGCCCTTCGGGAATGTCACCACCCCCATAAAGCAAGTTGGACTTGAGATCAGGAAGGAGGCTGGACAGGTCGATAAGCGACCAGCTTATTCCCAGCTTCTCACAGTTGCACCGCGCGAAGTCGAGCTCCTTCTTGTGCTTCTGCCCATACCAGAAGGACAGTGCTCGCTTAATGTTGTCCTTCTGCTCGTAGAGGAGAGTGATCGAATCCATGCCCCCACTCGTCACGATAAGCTTATCTCGCATTTCTTCCTCCTAGTAATAAGGGCCAGGAATTCTTCCCAGACCGTTTCTTCCTCGTTTCAATCCACGTTCTCATCTGAGAACGACTAGCCCTTCGTCAAAGACAAGAACTCCGCTTGAACTTCTGGTTCCTCGAAGCAGCCCCGGATTGCCGAGGTCACTGTCTTGGCTTGAACCTGCTTAGCACCCCGCATCTTCATGCAGTAGTGCGTTCCCTCGACCCAGACGCCTACACCCAAGGCCTCGACGCCTTTGAAGAGTTCCTCTGCAATCTCCTCAGTAAAGGTCTCCTGAAGGACTGGACGCTTGGCCAAGACCTCAGCCAGGCGGGACAGCTTCGAGATCCCTAGGACCTTCCCGTTCGAGATGTAGGCGACAGTGATGTCGTACTCGACGGGCAAGAAGTGGTGAGGACACATCGAGAAGGCCTTGACGTCCTTCACGACGATCATCTCCTTCACCTCAGCAGGGAAGGAGGTTCCGAGGATCCGCTGAACCTGCTTGTCCGTGTCCTTCACGCCGCGGAAGATCTCCGCGTACGCCCTGGCCACTCTCCTCGGCGTGTCCTTAAAATTGACGTCCTCCAGGTCCAGGCCGAAGGCATCATGGAGACCTTCGAGGATCGTCGTCATCCCTTTCTCGATCTTCGCCACGCCTACGAACTCCGACTGGAGGGACTGCTTGGCCGCGAGGTATCGCTCTTCGCACTTCACGCAGAGAGTCAAATCTCCTTCCTCGGAGTTGCCGCCAGTCAAGGCAGCTCCGCACCGCTGGCACCTCTCTTCCATCACTGTACCTCCTCCATTTTTCATTCTCCGTGTCTCCCATATATTTTCCATCTCTTTAGTTGGGCAAGTCGCATATTTTCCCTAGTTTTCTCTGAAATCTTGCACCCCACAACCTTTCTACACAACCACAAAACTCAGGAATATCCTGCCCAGTCCTCATACTTCACCTTACACCAATCAACTTGTGAATCTGAAGGGAGAGTCGCCAGCGCGGATCGGCCTTGATGTACTCGACCGTCGCCTCGACGTTGGAACCCTCCGGTGTGGAGCAGGGTTGGAGGAAGCGATGCTTGAAGTAGACCTTGTCTGAGGACTCTAGGTACTGCTCGAGTTCCTCCTTGGACTGACCGGTGTAGACGACCTTGATCTCATCGCCGATCTTCTGCTTCCACTCCGGTCCCTTGGGGCTGACTGTAAGCCAATCCACTTCCGAGGGATCGACCTCGAAGTCGCCGTTCGTCTCGAGATGAACCTCGTACCCCGCGGCCGCGAAAGCGAGGGAGAGATCGTGAAAACCTTCCAACTGTGTCATCGGCTCACCGCCAGTCACGACTACCCTTCGTGCCGATCCGAGACTCATCACCTTCTGGAGAATGTCCTTGACAGACATCGTGGAGAAGAAGTTGTGCTGGGTGTCGCAGAACGAGCAAAAACGATTGCATCCAGAGAAGCGAACGAACACCGCTGGGATCCCTGCCCAGTAACCCTCACCTTGCAAACTATAAAATATCTCTGAAATCTTCATCTTGATGCCAATACTAGTCTCGATCGGGTTCATATACTACCTTATTCCCTTCAGTCTCCTCGACCTCAATCCTGGCGCAGTGTGGAATCTCCTCGTAGAGGTACTTCGCGATGTTCTCCGCCGTCGGCTGGACGACGAAATCATTGAGGTTGGCATGGTCGAACTTGTTGACGATCTTCTTGATGTCAGTGAAGTCTACGACCATGCCGTTGACGTCTAGGCCATCATCCTTAACGCGGCAAACAACTGTAATTCGCCAATTATGTCCATGAAGACTAGAACACCTGGACTCGTAGTTCAAGTTAAGATGATGAGCCCCAGCCACAGTCATCGTCTTGTGAACCTCGTACATTCCCTTTCTTCTCCTTCGATATATTATTGGTCTTGGCGACCAATAGTTTGAAAACTTGTCAGTCCTTGCCGTTCGGTGGCTTGGGCAGGATGACGTCCTTCTGCAACCTGGAGTCAAGGCACACCTGACCAAGATCTAGGCATTGCAGCACCACTACCTTCCTCCCTCCTGTTCTATCGTCGCGCTCGACGAGCTGTTGAATCCGAATTACACCAACATCTCGTTCCACTCTAGTCTGGTTGATCGAGATCAGCTTCGAGACGTGAGCAATCTTGCGTATGTCTTCTGCTATGTCCTTCTCCGCCGCGTCAGCATCGAAGGCGGCTCGACCTGCCTGAGAAGCTGTCACGACCAAGGCATTCCTCTCCTGGGCGATCCTCCTAAGGCTCTTCCAGATCTCGTCGAGCTGTTGACGATACTCGCCCCTGTAGTTCCCCGTCGGGGCGATCAGATCCGCGTAGTCCACGACGATCACGTCTGGGGCAAACTCGTCGTAGTAGAGCAAGTTGTCAAGATGGGCCTGGATATCATTCACCGTCGCCGAATAGGCAGGAAGGGAGAAGATGCGGATGTTGCCGGAACGGAATTGCCGCCGGAAGCCCCTCTGCTTTGTCGCCACCTTCGTCAAGTCGATAGTGTTGTATTCCTTCTCCCGAGTCTCAATCCTCCATGGACCCTCCTCGCCGTCACGATCGAAGTATGGGATCTCGATCATCCGCTTGAGCTGGGTCTCCTTCCTGCGGCGGGGCATCCCGGTCAGAGAGGTCCAGGAGCGGCGGATCACCTGGTTCGACGTCATCTCCAGGTTGAAGACAACGGCGCGGAAGCCGTGATACGTCGCCATCTGCGCGGTGTACCACTCCCACCAGGACTTCCCCCTCTTCGCAGCTGCGAGGTAGGCGATCAGATCGCCCCTGGTGAAGGTTCCGACCTCATCGCCCAGGACGCCGGGGAAACGGAAGAGTGCATCTTCTTCTTCCAGGAAGGCCGTCGTCACCGCCACTGTGTCCTCGAACATCGAGACACCCTTGTCCCTCGGCGTCTCAACGCGACGGAAGTTCGCGACCTCCTGCTCCGCCTTCACTGAATCCTTGTTCAGCAGGCAGACATCTAGGTTCTCTTTCAAGCGCTTCACCGACTGGAGCTTCAGGTAGGTGATCGCGTTCTTGACGATGAAGTCGATGTTGTCCTTGTCCCCGGCTACGTCTCCGTCCTTGTACTGGTCGGAGAGCCGAACGAGGAACTCAGAGACGAGCTCCGTGTCGTCTTCATCTCTGATCTGGGAACTGTTCTTCTGGTACAACTCCTGGATGTGTTTCCCTGGGGCCTCTCGGTATTCCTTGTAGTACTCCAAGACCCATTTGACGACGATCCTCGCGTACGAGGACTCCAAGTACTCCGGCTGCAACGCGACACTGACATCGCGAAGGAACCTGCTAGATGTGATCGCATAGGTTACAATCTGACGCTCAGACGATGCGTCAATTTCCTTCGCCTTCAACCTCTGCCTCCTCCCCTTTTAGATAGTCCTCAAGCAGATTGGCCAGAAGATCGGTGTCCTGGACCTCCTTCCCATCCAGGAGTTTCTTCACGACTGCTCGGTTCGTGTCCAAGTGCTTGATGATCTTGTTCTCGATCGTCCCGTTCGCGGTCAGGAAGTAGACGTTGACCGTGTCCTTCTGCCCGATACGATGGCAGCGGTCGGCCGGCTGGTCGATGTCTGCGTTGGTCCAGGGGAACTCCAAGAAGGCGACTGCCGAAGACGCTGTCAAGGTGATCGCCACGCCTGCCGCTACGTCTTGGCCGATGAACAACTTGACGAGTGGATCCTTCTGGAACTGCTGTTCGATCGCCTTCCGGTCTTCGGGCTTTGTCTTCCCGTCAATCCTGACCGAGATATCCTTGAACTCGCGCTCGATGTCGTCTAGGACGTGAAG
Organism: Candidatus Thorarchaeota archaeon; assembly: GCA_003345595.1. Classification (GTDB taxonomy): domain Archaea; phylum Asgardarchaeota; class Thorarchaeia; order Thorarchaeales; family Thorarchaeaceae; genus OWC5. The sequence continues at coordinate 59,339 of PRDI01000110.1, forward strand.
GTGAATGGCAAAGACGACGAGCTTTTGCCCGGTGGCGAGGAACTCTCTCATCCACCTCAGGATGGAGTTCCGCTTCGCCAAGTAGGCGAGCTGCTTCAGATGTTCGACCTGGTTCTTGGCCTCAGCCGAACCCTTCTTCGACAAGTTGTCCTTGACCCACTCGCGGAACTCCTTGTCCGCGTTCTCGTAGGTGGCAAACTCGACGGCTTCGCATTCGAGCGGAACGACTTGCTTCAGCTTCGGCGGCAGGTCGGGAAGCACTTCCGCTTTCTCGCGGCGGAGCATCAACGGCTCGATCAGACGGCGGAGTTCGTCCTGGTTGGATGCTCCCTTGAACGTCCAACCGAAGCCGTTGTGCCGCGGATCGCAGTACCTCTGGAGGTAGGCCCACTGGTTCGAGAACACCTTCGGCTCCGTCAGGTTCAGGACGGTGAAGAACTCGTAGGGGTAGGACTTGATCGGCGTGCCCGAGAGGAAGATCTTCTTCTTGACGTGCTTGGCAACGCGGACGAAGGCTTTAGTCCTCTGGGCCTTCGTATTCGAGATGTACTGGACCTCGTCGCCGATGACGATCTGGATGCCCAAAGTAGAGATCACCTCCTCCCAGTCCTTTAGGATGTCATAGTTGATAATGTACAAGGGGCGTTCGCCTCGGAGGTTGGACGTCGTCCTCGTCGACAAGACTGCGATCTCTGACTTCCTGACCTTCAGCCACTGCCGAGCCGCGTCGAACCAGACATACTTGGCAACGGCAGGACAGACGACAAGGGCCGGACGGACCTCTGGATGGATCTTCAGGTACCCCAGGGCCTGCACCGTCTTCCCCAGGCCCATCTCGTCTCCAATGACGCCTACCCCATCGCGTCCTTCCAGGAACCTGACTCCTTCGACTTGGTAGGGAAAGAAACCAACGAGCTTAGACTCGTCGATCTGTACGGCTGAGAGTGTTGACTTGGCCGGGACAATGAACGTCTTCGGAGCTGCCTCGCTCATGAGCTCTCGAACTGGATTAGTGAAAGTGAATCCCAAGTCCTTCAAGTACTCAAGATTCTTCTTCGTTGGCAAGGCATTCCACGCGTTCGCCTTCGAGTTCCAGGTCCGGCCTTCCACTCCGTTCTTCACCTTATCCAGAAGCTCGAAGAATTCCTTTTGGGACTCGAGCCGAAATCGGATGACTAAGATATTGTAATCGATATCAACTACTTTCACAATAGCTCTCCTACCTTCCGTCTCACTCGTTCAGCCATCCGCTCCGAAAACTCCGCCGGGTCCTTGTTCGTCTCGATGTCCGCGACGATGACCTTCTTAACGCCGAGGGATGAGAGCTGCATCCCGTACTTCTCTGCCCTGGCCTGTGCCTCGGGCTCTGAGTCGAAGAGGAAGACCACTTTGTCGTAGAAGGAGAGGAGTCGAATCTGCTGGTCAGTGAAGGTCGTTCCGAGACCGGCGCAGTAGTCATCACCCATGCGCCAGCAGTCGAACGGACCCTCGACAACACCCACCCAGTCCTTCTTGCAGTTATCCAAGTTGTACAGGACGTGCTTAGGATTAATGACACTTTCCTCGACACTGCAAGTCTTGTAGCGGATAACTTGCTTTCCAGTGATGTCGCGACCACTGAACGAGACGAGTTGGCCATGATATATTATGGGTACCATCAACCGGAGTTTGAAACTTCCCACAGGACCAGTCCCTTTGACCTGGTACTTCGTCGAGATGTAGTCAGGATCGAATCCGCGGCCCAGAAGGTACCGGCGATGGAACTTGCCAAGCTCTTCACCTGGCATGTCCACCTTCTTCGCCTTCGCGACCTTCTTGTCGTTGAGGTGCTGAAGAATCGTCGTCCTTGACGAATAATCATCGTAGATGTCGATGGCTTCGTGTTCAGGGACGCGAAGAAGCTCTTGGATGTAGGCAATGACTCGGTGGCCCCCGCACTTCCAGCAGTTGTAGTACCCTTTAGCAAGATTGAAACCACCGTGGTTGGAATGGTCGTAGCAAAACGGACACCTGACACCAACCCATCCTCTCTGTACGTTGGCACCTTCCTCGAAGTACTGGATACCGTTGTCGCGGAGAAAGGCGATAACATCAAAGACCATTCGACTTCTTCCTCGCCCGAAGCTTGAGTGCTTTACTAAGAAGTCCCTTGTTCTGGTAGATTTTGAAATCTACTTTGTACCCGCATGTCCTCGAGTAAAAGATAAAACCAGGCGAGGGAGAACGCCCATACCAAGGGTAGTCGGAGCAGACGAGAGGTCGCTTATCGTAAACCGTGCAAATCGCTCCCTCAGGACTATCAACAAGAGCCAAACAAGAGTAGATGTAACCATGACATCCTTCGATGAAATGACCCCGGCCCTCGACATACTCACGAATTTCAAGCAGGCTAAAGTGACCAGGATTGATCTTCATCGCCTCGTCCAAGGTGAGAGGCTTCCACATTTTCATGTAGTCAAAAGAGTAGGGATCGGCATCCTTGAAATCTTTTAAGCGCTCTGGTGCGATAGGGACTATTAAGGCACGGCAACACATCCCACACCTCATGCAACTCACTTCTTCGCCTCCTTCAAGGCTGCTTCGAGCTCCTTGAGATTGGACATCGCTGCCTGGATCCTCATCAAGATCTCTTCGCTCGAGCCGTTCTTGTAATGCTCGAGCTGACGGTACAAGCTCCACTTCGGCGCCTTGGGATCGAGGCCAAGATCCTTGATCTTCTGCCCGATCTCTTCCAAGGACTCGATCCTCGCCTTGAGTCGATCATTCTCCTCTTGTACTGTCTCCGTGTACTTCTTGATCTCCACGGCCAGGGCCTTGCTCACGCGGCGACCTAAGTAACGGTCGACTTCTCTCTTCTCAATCCAGATCTTCCAGAACTCAGTCTGATCGACTTCGAGCTGGGCCTCAGTAGTGATCTGAGTCCTGCACATCAAGATGTAGCGGTAGAGCATGATCGGGTCGTCTATCTGCCGGTGCTGGGCTCGCTTCTTGATGATCAAACGGTTCCCCGTCCCCGTGACCTGAAGCCAGCCAGCTTCAAGTGGGAGCTCCGAGGCGAACTTGACCACGCCCGGGGGACAAACGACGAAGAAGTCATTGCAGAGAGGGATGTAGTCAGACATTTTCTGATCGGCCAAGAAGTCCGATCGTGAGACCTTGATCTCGTAGCCGATGGTGTTGAAAGACGACCACGACTTCTTCATCACCCAAGCATCGAGGCGGCGATGATGGCTTGTCCATGTCGGACCGTTCTTGCATTCAGGAACGAACAAGTCCTCCGCGTGCCTCTGCCGAAGAAGCTCAACGATATCGCGTGAAGTCATCACCGGCGCCTCAGAGGATGATTTCGTATAAGCCTTGGTCTAGATGAGGTACGAGCTTGATCTCCTCATGCCACTTGATCTTCTCGACGATAGCACTGATCGATACCTTGCTCTGAATCACTGCTGACTCGTCGAGGAGGAGCATCTTCCAGTTGCCAGCCCCGAGGTCGAATGAACGGGAGATGATAACCCAAGGGAAAACTACGATCTTCTCCTTCTCGAGTAGATAGCGAGCGACAAACATAGCATTCATGGTAATCGAGACGTCTGAGTTCTTCGCACAGAGCTCTTTGAACTTCTCCACGCGATCTGGACATTCCAGATAAGTCTCAGTAATCCACTGCCTCTGCCAGTCAGCGAGGTACAAGGACATGTAGTCGTAAAGATCAAACACGCTCATCTCCGCCCCCCCTGACTGATTCTCCAAAACCTGATTGACCATTCAGTCCTCCTTCTGCGTGACAATATAATCTGCGTACCTAGGCCAGGCTGCTTTGTAGCTGGCAACCGATCCCAAAGACACGTAAATACATCGTCCGCTTTTGTTTTCGTCAAAAGCAGAATTGCCCAAGGCTGGCACGCTCGTGGCGTTTATCGTGACTGATGTCAAGCTCGTGCAGCCATAGAAGGCGGTATCCCCAATGCTGGTCACAGAATCAGGAATCGTAATCGATACTAAGCCTTCGCAGCCATAGAAAGCATCATCCCCGATGCTGGTCACTGAATCGGGAATCGTAATCGATACTAGGCCTTCGCAGCCATAGAAGGCATCATCCCCAATACTGGTCACTGAATCAGGGATGGTGATCGATGTCAGGCTCTTGCAGCACGCGAAGGTGTCATTCCCAATGCTGGTCACAGAATCGGGGATCGTGACTGATGTTAGTCTCTCGCAGCACGCAAAAGCTGATTTCCCAATGCTGGTCACTGAATCAGGGATCGTGACCGATACGAGGCTTGTGCACCACGCAAAGGCGTAACTCCCAATGCTGGTCACCGAATCGGGGATGGTGACTGATGTTAGACTGTCGCAGCCATAGAAGGCGTCATTCCCAATGCTAGTCACGGAATCGGGGATGGTGATCGATTTTAGGCTTGTGCACCACGCAAAGGCGTACTCTCCAATGCTAGTCACTGAATCAGGAATCGTGACTGATGCAAGGCTCTTGCAGTCA
>PRDI01000111.1 GCA_003345595.1 Candidatus Thorarchaeota archaeon
CATTGCGGAATCACCACCAGTCTGGAGTCCTTATGACGAACCCGCTATGCCCGAGCCCGAGTCAACTCTGGAGCCTGAATCAGACCATGAGGACTCAGAAGGGAGTGATGCGGTTCCCAAAGACGACACCGTGGCCGCACCCGAAGAGGACGTTTCAAAGACCCCGCCGCGATTCACGAGACCCCCACCACCTCCACCGCCGCCAGAGAGTGAAGAGAGCGAGGAAGAACGAAAGCGGCGTGCCCGAAGGCTGTTCTTCGGTACCTAGGGATCAGCAGACTGGACAGTCTAGAGTATCATTCTTGCTGTTCTCCTGCAGGCGTATTCCTGCACCTACAGACATCATGCTGGCAGATGACTCATAGTCCTACCAGGACGGCGAGGCTTTCGTGGAAACAACACCCGAAGTTTCAGTGGCTGTGAGAAGAAGTCCGCAAGAGGCGCTCTCCGTCGCGCTCGGGAAGCTATCGGTGCCTCTGCAGGTGCCTAGGCACGTTGAACGCGTAGTCGTAAAGCCCTCGTTGCTTAGTCCGGATCTGCCTGGCAATACGACACTTGAGTTCATACGCGCACTGGTTCACAAGCTGGAGTCCTTTGCCCCTGTGACGATTGTTGAGAGTGATAACCCTCTAAGAACTGCTGAGCATGCCTTTACCACAAGCGGCTATCAGAACCTTGAGAAGAAAGGTGTGAGTCTGCTTAATCTTTCAAGCGCACAGACAACTGAGATTGAGATGTCTGGACATATGTTCAAGAAGCGGGCCATGCCTACAATCTTGACGGGACATATCTATCTGGTAGATGCGGCGACACTGAAGTTCGACCCTGCAAAGAAGGAAACCAGCGCCAGTATCAAGAATCTCTTCGGCCTCCTGCCTGAGGCTGACAAATCGGCATACCACACACGCCTCGACGACTGCCTTCTCGACCTTCTGATATCATTTCGCCCCAACCTGACTTTAGTCGATTTGACTCAGATTGTGGTGGGCCCACGAGAAACCGGGGTGACTCGGAAAGTCGGTGGTGTAGTCGTAGGCACAGATCCAGTTGCGGTTGATGCTTACTGCGCAAGCATAGTCGGCATCGACCCACTTACGGTTTCGCACATACGGCGTGCCCACGATCTCGGACTGGGGGAGGCTCTTATTGACCGTATCCGGGTAGTGGGTACCGAGAACCAAAAGCGTCTCATGTCAGAGCTCTGCAGAGTCAAATGACCCTGCCATAAACGATATATCGGCCTAGACCTCGGCGCACCTGCTGTTGCCAGCTCTGAAGAGGCCGCTGGCTCAGCATGGGGGTGTCCTGCTGATGGATTGGACCTCACAACACATGCAGACGATTCCTGAGTCTGGTACGCTGAGGATGTTCGAGATTGCCAACCGGCTGGAGGCTGAGGGTCACAAAGTCTACCACTTTGAGGTAGGGCAGCCCGACTTTCCAACGCCTTCAAACATAGTCGACGCTGCGGTCGATGCACTGAAGCGGGATTTCACAAAGTATGTATCAGCACGCGGCATCCCACTCCTGCTTGATGCGATAGCGAATATGTTTGCAGCGCGCGGCATCACCATATCTGGGAACAAGAACGTGGTGGTCACCACTGGCGCTAAGATGGCTCTGTTCATGGGTGTACTGGCCACCATCGATGTTGGCGACGACGTTCTGGTCCTCAGCCCTGACTGGCCTACATACCGGGTGATGATTCGGGCAGCTGGCGGAAACCCGGTACCAGTTCCAACCGGTCCAGACTACGCGCTTGATGAAGAGGTCTTGAAGTCCAGAATCACAGACAGGTGCACCTGTCTGATCGTAAACAGTCCAAACAACCCCACCGGCGGAGTCCTACGGAGGGATGACCTCAAGGCCATCTTTGACCTTGCGTCCGATCATGACTTTGTCGTTTTCAGTGATGAGATATACGAAAGTTTCGTGTACGACGGACTGTCGCAGACCTCGATGCTTCAGATTGACCCCGCCATGGAGAGGACCCTAGTCATCAACGGTTTCTCAAAGGCCTACTCGATGACTGGCTGGAGATTGGGCTACGCTATCGGCAATGCTGAAACAATCAACAACATGGTCCGAATACAGCAGAACACTACTTCGTGTGCCACTTCCTTTGTACAGAGTGCAGGTGTTGAGGCTCTTAGGGGAGACCAGAGCTCGGTTCACAAAATGCGGAGTATGTATGAGAAACGCAGGAACAGGATCGTCGAGCTCTTGTCTCACGTAGATGGCGTCAAGTGCACAAAGCCACAGGGTGCATTCTATGTGTTCCCTGACGTCTCGGCCTACGGGATAACCAGTGAAAGACTCGCCGAGATAATCCTCAGAGACACAGGTGTTGTCTGCACACCTGGCCATGAGTTCGGTGAGCAGTGTGACTACAGACTACGGCTCTCCTATGCCACTTCAATGGAGGTCATTGAGGAAGGCATGACGGTTTTGAAGAAGTATCTAGAGTCACTTGAGCAGGCGGTGCGTCCAACTGGAACGAAGAGGACACGTTAGACGGTCACACAGCAGGCCCAGGGTCCGCTTTGAGTGCATAATGTGTGGAGCATGCTGCCGACTTGACACGCTCCTCGTGACAGTCACAGGCAAAGACTTGAACCGCATATCACAAGCGCTCGGTCTTTCTGCAGGTGAGCTTCTTAGGGCCCTAGACTTCTACGTGCTCAAGGAGGATGAAGCAGTTCCGATGGGTCTTCGCGACATACCGCGCGTGAATACAGAACGCGGAGCCGCTTATGTCGCTCTTCGTAAGACTCCCAATGGTGACTGTGTGTTTCTGCAGGACAACCTGTGTCTGATACACGCCGCTAGGCCCTCGGCGTGTAGGGCTTTTCCGTTCGTCTTTCAAGAGGACAAGGGCGGCTTGGCTTGGGGCCTCAGTGCGGTGAAAGAGATATGTCCCGGACTCGGAAGGGGCCCTCAGGTGTCTGCGTCCAACCTCTATGAAACCGGAAATGAAGTACTGGAGGAGATCTCGATATCAAAAGAGTTCATAGACGAATGGAATAGGAATGCACAGACTCCTTCTGCAATCAGTTATGTAGAGGCCGTTCTCAGGGATGGTAGATTCTCAGTCTAGCAAGACTTATGGGCACTAGCCCCAGTCTAGTCCTTGGAGACTGTCCCAGATGCAGCGTGTGCTTGTCACGGGTGGAGCTGGCTTCATTGGCAGCCATCTTGTGGATCGGCTGATTCAGGACTGTGAGGTTACGGCACTGGATAACCTCTCTGAAGGACTCATGGAGAACCTAGACAGACACAAGACGAGCAGACAGTTCAGATTCGTCAAGGGTTCCATAACCTCTGGTGACGATGTCGAAACCTCCATGGCGGGTGTCGACACAGTGTATCACTTTGCGGCTCAACCTGATGTGCGCGTCAGTGCGGAGCAGCCAATCAATGACTTCGAAACTAACGTCGTCGGAAGCATGAACCTCCTTGACTGCATGAGGAGGCTAGACATCAAACGTATGGTCTTTGCCTCTTCTGGAGGAACCGTCTACGGAGAGGCGAAGACGCTGCCGACGCCAGAGTCTACTGTCCTCCGACCAATCAGCAACTACGGAGCTGCAAAGGCGGCTTTTGAGATGTATTTGTCATCGTATTCGGAGCTTTATGGCATCAACTCGGTTTCTGTCAGGTTTGCCAACATAATAGGCCCTCGTTCGACCCATGGTGTCATCTACGACTTCTACACGAAACTGAAGCAGAACCCGACCCGACTTGAAGTCCTCGGAAACGGTACCCAAGAGAAATCATACATGTACGTCAGTGACGCCGTCGAAGCGACAATCATCTTGGGTCAGCAGATGAGGCAGGGCTATCTGCCCGTCAATGTCGGCTCTGGCGAGCGCCTGACTGTCTCCAGAATAGCTGAGCTCACTAAAGAGGAACTGAAGGTCATGGATGCGCGCACCGAATACTCAGGCAGCAGAAGCGGCTGGGCTGGTGATGTTGTCATGACAAACATGGACATCCGCCTTCTGCGATCGTTCGGATGGAAACCAAGGGTTCACATTGAAGACGGTGTCCGCCAGTACATTCGTTGGCTGGTGGAGAGATTCGGCCCCGTCAAAAAGAAGCCCTGAGTCTGGGCTCTACCTGTTTCACAGTCTGCTGAGGATCTGAAGGATATTTCCAAAGTTGTGCTCGACAGTCCTGCTCTTCTCAGCGTATGCCTTGAGATAGGTGAAACGCTGATCCTTCTCAGCCAAGTCCTTGAAACGCTGCGATCGTATCTCGTCATGTATCCTTTGGTTCAACGCGAGAATCTCATCTGAGGTCGTCAGAATATAGTGAAGCATCTTGATGAGGAGGTGGAAGTCGTTGATATCTCTTATCTGGAGTGTCTGACTATAGAACTGGAACTCGAGCCTAGCGAGCCGCTCCCTCTTCCCCACTAGTTCCATGACCCAAGGCTCAGCATGGTTCTCTTGGAGTTCCCTGCCCAGATTGGACCAGTATCCTTGCTGTTCAAGCAACTGAATGAGGTAGCCGCGCAGGAACGCGAAGTACTGCACGCCCTGTTCTATCTGGTCTTCCGTGCCAATGGGCTTCATAAGCTCGTCCATCTGGCTGAGCTTGACAGCAATCTTCAAGGAGAATTTGTCGACATAGCGTTTGATCTCATCCGTCTTCTCCTTTCTAGTCATGAGATCTGCGAATACATCTGACAGTGTCAGTAGGAACTTGTACAAGCACTCAGAGCATATCTCTGCATTTGCAGACAGATCTTTCGTTGAGAGAAACTGCAGTGCGTCCTCCAAGTCTGCACCAGGGACATCCTTCCCATGAATTCTGATGACCCAGCCCTGAGAAATGCAGTAGACCTTATTGTCCGGGTAGTTCACGTAAATTGCACAGTAACAAACATCGTTCTCCGGAGCCCGCTCCTGTTCAATGGCCTCCTTCTCATGGTGATAAGCAAAGACTGTTGGATCGATGTCAATCACGCCAATCTCTAGCACACTATCGTTGTTCACGCACAGCTTCTCGTCGCCAAAGACCTTGTAACAGGGGCATCCTCGGACAAGCCTAATAGAACCCTGCCGAACGGTCTCTTGTGCTCTTACCACCAAGCCTTCATACACCCGGACCATGTGTTGTTCGTAATGACTGCGAGAACCTGCAACAGCTAGTCAGTCACTCTTCGGTGGAGACCATTATAGATATTGTTGTCCTGTGATGGGTCACACTTGGCTCAGGACTCTTGCCAGATTCAAGAACCTCTGTTCGATTCTCTTACGAGCTATGTCATGCTTTTGTAGGATAAGCTGAACACTTTCTGGGACTGCGCCCGCCTCTCTCAACTCGTGCGACTTCTGCCTGACCATGTTGCTTGTTTCGACGACCCTGTCTGCGACCTCGACCATGAACTTGAGAAGACCCAGGGCTATGTGCTCCTCGTTGGCCTCACCCAAGGTGAGGACCTGATATAGAAAGACCGCCTGGAGTCTCGTCAATGCCCTGTAGTACTCGCAGAGCTTCACTACTTCCTCGTTCTCACCGCTTTGCTTCAGACCATCTATCAATGAGGCCAGTTCTGCACGCTGTTTCATGAGCTCGTCGATTCGTTTCTTTATGTGATTCCGGAATGTCTGCTCATCCTTGAGTTCTTCTTCTTCCGGCGCACTCTCCAAGCCCATGGCTATCTTGAGTGCTGACTGTCTGACATACGCTCTAATGACATCGGACCTTTCCGAGTCGGTCAGCATGTCTGAGAAGACGTTGCTCAGCGTAATCAAGTACTTGTAGAGGCATGACGAACAGACGGCTCCGTCAGTGGACATCTCCTTGGTACTGACGAATTGGAGTGCATCATCTATGTCCGAGGCTCGGACGTCTCTGTTGTTGATCATGAGTCTCTCATTCTGACTGACACAGTACACTCTCCCATCTTCGTCATCCAAGCCAATCAACAGATAGCACATACTCTCGTTGTTGCTCTTCAACTCGGAAAGTCGATCGCGTGAATCCATCTGGGTGAAGAATGAGGGATCCAATGAGATGCAGTTAATGGGCCTTACATCGTCGTTGTTCAGGCAGACCTTCTCGTCACCAAACTCCTTGTAGCAAGGACAGCCTTTGACTAGGCGGATGTTGCCACTGCCTGATTGCACCTGAGGCGGCCGGCCTATCCTCATCTCTGTGACCTCAGGTACTATCTAGAAGCACGCTCCTGATTTGGGGGACCTATTGGGCATCCCGTCAGAGCTACTAGATAATAGGATTCAATATTAGGGTTTTTGGTCTAGTCGAGGAGAAAAGCCCAAGGATTGGGCATATTTGGTCTAGCCCCAGAGTTCTCTTTTCAGAAGGTCTCTGATAGCTATCCTGATGGCCTCTGAACGATTCGGATAGAGGTTGTTGTTCACGAGTTTCTCAAGACCATCGAGGTAGACTTCGGGAACATGTAATGTTACAAGCTTCATCCAGGTATTCACCTGACCCACACTCCCGGCATACCTCAATATGGACCTAAGTATTACTGAGTCCGTAAGGCAGAAGTTATAACAGCGGCTGGATGAGGCGAGAGCCCGACCCATACGGACTAGGCGGTGCAAGGCAATGGACCGACAGGCAAGCATTGATGCTCTCTTCAACCCGCGATCGATTGCAGTGATTGGTGCGTCGGCAACTAGAGGCAAACTAGGTAATGATGTCATGCGAAATCTGATTGACAGCGGCTACGAGGGCAGGATCTATCCCATAAATCCAGGCGGCGGCGAAATCATGGGTAACAAGGTATACCGCTCCATACTTGACATCGCTGGCAATATCGAAGTCGCCGTGGTTGTCATTCCAGCCAAGGGCGTCTTGCAGGTCGTTGATGAGTGTGGTAGGAAGGGCGTGAAGGCTTTGGTGGTCATCACTGCCGGGTTCAAGGAGGTTGGCCATGAAGGTCAAGAAGTCGAGAAAAAGATGGTGGAGCTTGCCGAGAAGTACGGAATGGTGATACAGGGTCCTAACTGTCTGGGCATCATAAACACTAGTTGTCCATACAATGCTTCCTTCTCGTCGGGTACGCCGCAGAAGGGCAGCATCGCTTTTGCCTCGCAATCAGGCGCATTGATGACAGGCATTCTTGACTGGAGCCTTATGGAAACAATCGGCTTCTCCAAATTCGTGAGCTTGGGAAACAAGGCCCATCTTGATGAGGCGGATTTCATAGAGGCCTTTGGTCGCGATCCTGATTCAACATTCGTGCTTCTCTACATTGAGTCAGTTGTCAACGGCCGGAAGTTCATGGAGGCATGCCGCAAAGTGGTCACTCAGAAGCCCATATTCGTAGTGAAATCGGGCATCAGTGCTGCAGGCGCACGCGCTGCCTCTTCCCACACGGGGTCTCTTGCAGGAAGTGACACCGCTTACGATGTAGCATTCAAACAATGTGGTGTGAGCCGGGCATACAGCATGGCCGAGCTCTTTGACGTAGCGAATGTGTATGACGACATGCATCTCCCTGCAGGAAACAGAGTTGCAATAGTGACTAATGCGGGGGGACCGGGCATTCTTACCACCGACGCCTGTGAGGCCAACGGTCTATCAATCGCGTCCCTCTCGCCAACCACGATAGAACTTCTGAAGTCTTCATTGCCTCCAGCAGCCGCAGTGTACAACCCTATTGATGCATTGGGTACCGCCCAGCCTGAAGACTACCAGCTCTGCGTTGAGGCGGCTCTGAAGGACGAGAACGTCGACTCAGTGATTACTCTTCTCACACCTCAAGCAATGACAAAGGTTTCGGAAACCGCCAGAGCACTCGTGGAGTCTCACGAGAAGTACCCGAACAAGCCGCTGCTCACGGTCTTTATGGGCGGCAACTCAATGGTGTATGCACGAGTAGTGCTCAATGCGGCCAAGATACCTGTGTTTGACTTCCCTGAGAGAGCTGTTCATGCATTGGCGGAACTGTACCACTACACAGTCAGAAGGGACAGTCTCAAGGATGAAACTCCCCCACAGTTCAAGGCAGACAAGGAACGGGTGAGTAGTATCATAGAGGCCGTTCACAGAGATGGTCGGCGTGTTTTGCTGGGCAGCGAGGCTCATGCAATCGCGGAGGCTTACGGAATACCTGTGGCTCGTATTAAGCTTGCCACGAGTAGCGATGAAGCCAAGACAATAGCGTCCGAGTTGGGCTTCCCAGTTGTCCTGAAGATAGCGAGTCCGGATATAGTTCACAAGAGTGACATCGGGGGAATCCGGATGGGGCTGAAGAGCGCACAGGAGGTAGAAGATGCGTTCCTTCAGATACTGGGCAGTGCTCACGCACACATGCCCAAAGCAATCATCTATGGTGTTGATGTCCAAGAGATGGCTGAGAAGGGGAAGGAGCTGATAGTCGGCTGTTCCAGAGATATCCAGTTTGGACCGCTGGTCATGTTTGGTGCAGGTGGTATCTATGTGAACTTCCTTCACGATGTGGCATTCAGGCTGGCGCCCATGACTAGGTCCGATGCCACAGAATTGATCAATCAGACAAAAACCAGCGTGTTGCTCAAAGGCGTAAGGGGAGAGCCGCCAAGTGACATGGCTGCTCTTGAAGACGCCATCCTGAGGATTAGTCAGCTTGTTTCAGACTTTGAAGACATAGTAGAGCTAGACATCAACCCATTGTTTTGCTACGAGAAAGGAAAGGGAATATCTGCAGTTGACGTGAAGATCACTATTAGCGGGTGATGACATGGCGAAGAACATCGTAATCAGCGGATATACTGCGACCGGGAAAACAATGGTCGCAATGGCTTTGGCAGCTAGGCTTAGAGCTATGGGAAAGAAAGTGGCATACTTCAAGCCGGTCGGGGAGAAGAGCTATCAACATAGCGAGAAGATGAAGGACGTTGATGAGGATGCGGCTGTCATGAAGGAAGTCCTCGGAATGAAGGTCGACGTGTCCTGCATATCTCCAATAATCAGGACCGGTTCCAGCTACGATGAGCTTCTGAAGATAGGCCACGAAAGGATACTGAAGAAGATACGTGCCTGCTATGCAGAGGTTTCAGAGGGCGCCGACTATGTCATCATTGAGGGGACCGAGGCACCTTGGCACCTCCTTCACGTTCAGCTATCTACTGCCGAAATCGCGAAGGAGCTCAACGCAGCAGTGGTGTGCTTGGTGAACTTTCCCGAGATCACGGCGATCGACGACGTGCTGCTGCACAA
>PRDI01000112.1 GCA_003345595.1 Candidatus Thorarchaeota archaeon
TTGGTCAACTGGACTCGTTCTCGCATTCAGTTTCAAATCTCAACCCAGAGGCCCGGACAATTCAGGAAACTGCTAGAACAACCTGTATGTTATTATGTGGGGAGTGACACTTGCTCCAATACCATGACTGGATCTCCAGAGGACGAAAAGCACGTCCGTTACATCTCACTGGTCAGAAAAGACGGAGGAGAACCCATCATAGGTATTCCATATCGTGAGATGAGCGTGGATCCAGACCTTGTCGCCAGCTTTGTGCTTGCCATAATCATTTTTGAGAACAGGCAGCTGACGAGGTTCGTGAAAGAGGGCTACATCGTACTGATTGAAGAGGGCGAGCACGTTGTCGGACTGCTGATACTCGACAAGGTGGAGGACGAGGAGCAGTATAGGAAGGCATTGGCGGGAATCATTGAGAAGTTTGAAACCAACTACAGCGCACAGCTCGCATACTGGAAGGGCGACATCAGACCCTTCAGGGAGTTCGCATTGTACATTCTCGGCGTGTATCCTTACCGCCGCATCGACTGGGAAATGGTGCCGCATCTGCTGAACAGGTCTGAGGCAATGCCGGACCGTCAAGCATCGATTCCGTGGAGCGTGGGAGAAACCGATAGGAAGATATCGAAGGTGACAGACTTCATCAACGGCAAGCGAACCATAGTTGAGATCATGGACTCGGCAGGCATGTCCCGCGAGGAAACTATAGCAATCATGTCAATGCTCGACCGTTACAACTGGGTCACATTCAGCAGAAAGATCACTGACAAGACAGTGCTAACGAAACTTACCAGTCCGCCACGATACCTCATTGGTGTCTACGGTGAGCAACTGCTCAAGGTGGTTGACCTCTTTGACGGCAGACGGACTGTGGCCGAAACGAGTGCCATGCTTCCGTACTCGATGGAGGTTCTTTTGACGCTGGTCAAGAACTTGGTTGATTCGGGGGTGCTTGGATTTCGTGAAAAAGCCGCAGAGTGAGGACGAGAAACACGAACGAACTGGCCGGCCAAGTATTAGGTCATATTTGACCAAAGGGCGAGAAAAGCCTTATAACACGAGCAACTCGGCGGCACTGTCCCGACAAGCAGGCGGGGCGGTTTTTCCAACAGGAAAGCGCAGGTGACGTGAATGCCGCTAGACGTGTCTAAGATAAGGTATGTTTCTTTGATTCGTCTTGAGGGCGGTGAATCAATCCTAAACATACCATACGCCGAGATGACTGTCGATCCGGACCTTATCGCAGGTTTCGTCACGGCGGTGATTATCTTTGCCAAGACACCGATAAGGACGATCCGGAAGGCGGCGTACGACATACTCATAGAAGTAGGCGAGACTGTTCTCGTGCTCCTTGTAGTTGACCCAGTTCCGGACGAAGCTCCCTACCGGGAACCGCTCAAGAGAATTCTAGGCCGCGTAGAGCTGGAACTTGGAGACAAAATCAAGGCCTTCGAAGGGGACATTCGGCGATTCAGAGAATTCGCCCTGCCGATACTCGAGGAGTTTCCGTTCTATGATGCAGACATCAACCTAGTCCCCATGCGTCGGAAGGACGGCATACCTGTGCCCTTCCGTGTGGGCACTATCGACAGCCGCCTTGAGAAGCTCGAGGCATTCACCAGTGGAAAGCGCACAATCGGAGAGATAATGGATCTCATCGGTCTGCCAGAAGTGGAGGTTCGGGCTCTTGTTTCAATCCTCTACAAGTACAGGTGGATTGATTTCAGGAAGCGCTTGACTGAATCTGACCGACTGGTTCGGCGTGAGTGTTCGCGTCAGGTATTACAGAAGCTGCTATTGGACTATGGTGACGACGTCGAGTACCTGTTGAGTGCCTTTGACGGTATGAAGCAGGTCAGAGATGTGCTGGGTTCTCTACAGCAATATGACAAGGGCGCCATCTGGTTTCTGATCAATAAGCTCGTCGAAGTTGGTTGCTTGAGTGTAGTCACTGGAGCTTAGAGTGGCACATCCATGCCTGGAATGCCCACAACGTCACTCCTGCATTGCTTGCAGTTCTGAAACTGGTTAATGTGGACCATGGCGTTCGTTCTTGCCTGCGCCAGTTCCATTGATGTGGGCGGCCGGCGACTTGACATGTTTGCATTCGGCACCAACGGGATGATGTTCTGTAGCTTAGCACCTGCCTCGGCGACGGCGCGCGAAAGGACACTTATTTCGGAGTCGTTAACACCGGGTATTAGTACGCTGTTCACTCTCACATGAATCCCCAGAGCACTGGCATCCCTTATCCCCTGTAGCTGCAGCGGTACCACCTTCTTGCCGAGTCTAGGCGCAAGAGTTCTAATTCCATCCAGCAGCGCCCATTCATAAATCAGGTCTGCAGTAGAGGATAGAGCAGCACTCATCGATACTGTAACAGTCTTGACACCAAGACACACCAGGCGAGAAGCCATCTCAGAGAGCAGGAAGCCATTGGTGCTCAAGCAGAACTCGACATGAGGCCTAAGATGCTTCACCCTTTCGAAGACTTCAAACGTTGTTGGACTCGCCAAGGCATCCCCCGGACCGGCAACTGCCACTATGTGAAGGTTGGGTCTTGAATCCATCTCAAGGACTGCTCTTTGAACCGCTTCGAAAGGTGTCATTATTCTTGCAGCATAACCAGGATGGATGGTATGACACGAAGTAGAGAGAGAATGACTGCAGTAGGCGCATTTCGCGTTGCAGACAGAAGCTACCGGGAGGTGGATTCGCTCCCATGCCTGACTGCACTTGTTTGACCAACATGGATGAAAGTCATATGGATACTCATTCATCGACCATATCGCTCAGATGAGTTCTTGGAGGAGTCGACCAGCTTCTCGGGCAACACGCTTAGCATCGTTAAAAACCAGACCTATCTTCGCGTTCTCCGGGGAAGTGACAGTCAACAGGTATCCACCGGTCACCGCAAGTACTAGAGTATTCCCCCCTTCGCCCTCAACTATGATCGACTTCAAAGAACCTTGCCGCAGTTCTCTCATGACCTGTTCGGCTGCAGAGTGAATGCCAGCCACCATAGCAGCGACGGCAGCGTCTTCTGTGCCCGCGTGGAAGTAGCTCACGACGGGATGACCTTCGACTGTGAAGACCGCTGCGCCAAGGATTGGAGAGTTGAGGCTCAGATCTCTAAGTAGCTCCTTTAGAAGACTCGGCACGTTATGAGCTCCCTGTGGGTTCAGGTGCCTGGTTTCTGTCACTTTGGGCAGCTTCTTCCTGTCGCTTTGGTGTGGTCACAGCTCCGGTTCATGACTGATAAAGCTTGGGCATATGACAAGGACACACGCTTGCCTCGATGTATTTGCACTCTAGCTAGTCAGCCTCAGTGACGTCACTGAGTCGCTATACAGCAGGTTCGTTGGCACCTTCATGATCCTGCGAACCTGAGTGGCTTGTTCGCTTAGTCCTGCTTTCTCCAGCATGTCGGCCAGCTCCATGCCTGTTGTTATCGCCAGCGCCTTCAGCGGTTTCGCTTGACGACAAGACTCAATCATCTCATCCGCAGGAACGACCTTGCACCGTAAGTTGATTCCCCGGACTTTCTCCAGCTGTTTGATGCCCTTCTTGGCAATTCCTCTGATCTCTCTTTGTTCCTCGGTGAACGTCTTCCTTTTCGCAATTCTCTCGAGTCGAGCGATGCCCCGTCCAATCAGATCCTCTGAAGTTAGCTGAGCGCCATAGAGTGAACGGACTGTCTTCATCGTCGTAGTAACGAGCCAGGCAGAACCGTACGCCTCCTGGTACCTCATCGCCTTGACAACTTCAGATTCGCTCAGGAGAGTTACTGAACGGTAGCCCTTATACTCGACACAGAGTGTCCAAGGTGGGTCATGATGCGTGATTATCAGATCGGGCGTGAGTCCCTCACCAGTCGTTGGAACACTCGTGCTGACGTCAGGGAACAGGTGAGAAACGAGCGCCAAGAACGACTGATGGAAGATGTTGTGGCGAAGATTCCTCGCCTCCTGAGGATGTCTGACACCTGCCTCTTGGTACAGCACAGGCATCTCGCCTTTCCTTCCAGTGAGCTGACTGACCTGACTCTTGGTTGTTAGTCGCCCTCGCGACTGGTTATACCTTACAAGCCGGACTGCCGCCTCATCTGCAATGAGATCGAACACCACCCTCCCGGTAGCTGATTCGCCGGCCTTCCCGTCCTCGCTCTCCCTGCGCCTAGCCTCTGCTTCAGCCCAGTCAATGACTCGTTGGGCATCGTCTCCAAGCAGGCCTATTATGGACTGTAGCTTCTCCTGCAGGCCGTGTTTGTTGACGTACCTTCTCAGAGGCGTACTGTAGGTGACCTTGAAACGCGTCACATGCTCACTCCTTGACAAAAGCCAACTCACTGTGCGGCTGGCACTCTCAGAAGATATCCTTGATGAGCCTCACTTCTTGCGTCGCTTCCTCGTCGTAGGAAACAAGCTGGGCGTTCCGCAAATCATGGATAGCCTTCATGATCGCAGTGGACATTATTCCCGTGCTCGACTCTAGGTTCTTCCTGGTGATTGCAGTCTTAGTGTTGTGTAAAGTATAAAGCACGCGTGCATGTGGCTTGCCGCCGAAAACGGTTTCAATCAACGTTATGTATATCGCAAGCAGGTCACTTACGTCGACCTTCTCCTTCAGCTTATCCTTCTCCGTTGATGCCTCTCTATACAGTTCGGACACCCGTTGCAGCTGCTCGGTTATCTGAGCCATCTCGGCTTTCAATTCATCACGTTCCTTTGTCACTGAATCAACTACGCCTGACGTCCGCTCAGACTGAGCAAGCTTCTCTTTCAAGCTCGAGACCTCGTCAACAGTGCGCGTCAGCTTGCTGTCGGCCTCAGCTTTCTGCCGCTTCGCTGTTTCGAGTTCATCTGCAAGCTTCGCGACTGATGTCTTGAGTCCGTCGATTTGTTCAAACACTTTCACTCTATCGGATGACATATGGCTGGCCTCACAGAATCATAGGCAGAGCCGCTTTATATGAGTTTCATATCTTAGCTCCTGCATGTGACCTTGACATACCGGGTGTGCTTGCCGTCAAACTCAGCCAATTGCGACTCGAGGGCGGCGTCCTCCTCAAATCCACACTCTACGCGAAGAGCAATGGAACAAGTACATAGCCCATTATCAGGAGCACAACCATAACAGACATCTGCAGCGCCCAAAGTTTCTTTCTCCACATGAATATCTTGGCACCGTCGAGAGGGGGAAACGGAATCATGTTAAACAGCCCCAACATGGCGTTGAGTATAATTGCCCACCTCAGAATGGGGCCGAATGGGAAATGAATGCCACTCATAGCGAATGCAGAAACAACTGTGATTACAAGGAGCCCAGAAGATATGATTGCATTCGAGAGCGGGCCTGCGAACGTTGACTTGGCGGCGTGATCAGGGTTCCCCGACATCTCGGTGAAGACCGCGCCTGTCCCGAACACGGGTACCGAGAGAAGAATGGCAAATGCGGACAGGTAGTACCCATAGGTGGTCATCCGGAACTCACTCCACATCCCATAGTGCTGAGCTACGAGCTTGTGAGCCATCTCGTGAATTACAAACGAGGAGAGAAATACCACGACAAGCACCACAGGATACCACCAGTAGGCTGATGTCAGATAGTCGGCTACAACAGGCAGAGCCCCGAAGATGCCGTACGGACTTCCAAATAGGGAGAGAGCTACGAGCGTTACAAGTGCGCCTGCGATGAGAAGGTCTCTGATTTCCTTTCGAGAGAACCTACTCTTTCTTTCTGCTCTACGCACTTGAGGAATCCTTCGAGGAGGCGTGGGGGCTGTGACGTTCTCCTCTTCCTCCTCGTCCTCCTCTTCATACTCACCCGTGAATGAGTCTGCGATTTTTTTCCTTGCATCCTGTCTTGCTCTCTGCAGACTTGGACATCCATGACTCTCTGGCAATCTGTGTTCAGAGCAGTATGACCCGTTGCAGTAGGGACAGGTGAAGAGAAGTTCTTCTTGGCCACAGAGAGTACATCGTGCCATGTCACGCAGCCTCTGAACATTCAGTTTCGCGTTCGGTTCATTGCTCTTTCGCGTCTTGTTATATCAGTATTCATCCAGCCCCTTTCATATTTCTCCCGCGTCATCTGTTTTCAGAATCTGAAAGTAGGAAGCCGACGCTCAAGCGGATGCAGGTGGTTAAACAGCCATCATGGTCTTCGTCCGAAACTTTGGAGAGAAGCAGAGTGAGAGCTGATTAGATAATGACTCGATGCCAGCACATTCATGATTGAATAGCTCGAACAGAGTGAAGACAGATTCTCTGAGAATTCAGTCAATTAGCAGAACGGTTTCGACCTCAACGCTTATATGCAAAATGGTCCCTAGTGGCTAGTGTACAAGATGGTCCCTAGATAGGCGGCCTGATAGACTGTACAGAGGCCCGTAAGGTGACTCTTCGGGCGGCGACAAACCGCCCGGGGCCTCAAAGCGGAGTGAGGACGATATGTTCGGAGATGATTTCTTCTCGGCAGTTGACAGGCTCATTGATGAGCTGATGAGGGGTACAGCTATGCGTCAGGGCTGGAATGACCCTATCGGAGAGTCTGTTCAGGATGTCAGTGCGGACGAGGAGAATCAACCACACGTCGACACAAGTCCAGATGATGCAGAGTTGATAGACATGGGAGACAGCCTGCTGGTAGTCGTGAACTGCCCAATGGGAGTTGAAGCTCCGACGGCCAGAGTGCAGGGTCGTCAGCTCATAATCAGGCCCAGTGTCAATGACGAAAGGGACATTAAGTTGGAGCTTCCGTATACCATAGACGTCAAGAACTCACGCATGTCTTCGAGAAATGGCGTAATTGAAATCCGACTGCCACGATTCAAGGCAGATGCAGGACGAAAGCAGAAGGATGGAGAAATACTGAGCGAGTAGATGGAGTGTGACGCTGGATGACGGGAGAATCAGTTCGTTTGAAGGTTGCTGCAGCAATGCCAAGGGATCAGGGTCGTGGCATTGTAAGACTAAACACCGAAGTGCGAAGCCAGCTCGGCGTCGGGTCAGGAAGCTATGTGCTCGTCAAAGGACAGAGGGAAACTGTCGCTGTATGCTGGCCAAGCCTGAAAGAGGATGAAGCCATAGACATGATCAGGATGGACAGCCTCATCAGAACCAACGCAGGCGTGAAACTAGGAGACGTTGTCGAGATTAGCAGTGTAACCGTGCCCGATGGAACTCGAGTTGTTCTGGCGCCCAGCCAACCCGTCAGGTTTCAGCCAGGCTTCGAGGAGTACATCAAGCAACAGATCATAAACAGACCAGTCACAAGGGGGGATCTTCTCCTTATTGCCTCCATTGGACAGGGTCTCCAGTTCACCGCAACCGCAGTCGCTCCGAGCAAACATGTTCGCCTTACCCCTGCGACAAATGTCGAAGTGTTGACGAAGCCTGCATCGGCTGAAGAGGTGTCAATACCGCAAGTGACATACGAGGACATTGGTGGCCTCGGAAAGGAACTGCAGAGAATTCGCGAAATGGTAGAGTTGCCAATGAAGTCCCCAGAGCTGTTCAAGCGTTTGGGTATCACTCCGCCAAAGGGAGTGCTGCTCATGGGGCCGCCTGGTACTGGCAAGACTCTCATCGCAAAAGCAGTAGCACATGAGTCAGGTGCAAACTTCAAGACGATCAACGGGCCTGAGATCATGTCGAAGTTCTATGGTGAGTCTGAACAGAAGCTGAGAGAGGTCTTCGAGGATGCTGAGAAGAACGCTCCCAGTATCATATTCATTGATGAGCTGGACAGTATTGCCCCCAAGCGAGCAGACGTGACTGGAGAAGTCGAGCGAAGGGTGGTCGCGCAACTGCTTGCGCTCATGGATGGCCTCCAAGCTCGGGGACAGGTCATTGTCATTGGTGCCAGCAATCGGCCTGATGACATCGACCCTGCGCTGAGAAGACCGGGCAGGTTCGACAGAGAGATTGAGATTGGCGTCCCTGACAAGAAGGGCCGCTTGGAGATACTCCAGATTCACACAAGATCTATGCCATTGGAAGAAGGCATAGACCTCGAGAGGCTTGCGGCAATAACCCATGGCTTCGTGGGTGCCGACCTTGCCGCGCTCGCAAGAGAAGCGGCCATGCAAGCATTACGCAGAGCACTCCCGCATGTGGACCCTGAAACCGGTGACATCCCTCCAGAGATACTCAACAGCCTCTATGTCACAAAGGCAGACTTCGACCTAGCCCTGTCAGAGGTTTCGCCGTCAGCTCTACGGGAGGTCCTGGTTGAGAAGCCAAATGTGCGCTGGGACGACATTGGAGGACTTGCCAAAGTGAAATCCCAGCTGAGAGAGGCCGTTGAAGCGCCCCTCATGCATCCAGACGTATACAGTGGTATGGGTATCCGAACCCCCAAGGGCATTCTACTCTTTGGACCGCCGGGAACCGGCAAGACTCTGCTCGCAAAAGCAGTTGCCACAGAGAGCGAGGCGAATTTCATCGCCATCAAAGGCCCGGAGATGTTTAA
Source organism: Candidatus Thorarchaeota archaeon (assembly GCA_003345595.1). GTDB lineage: Archaea > Asgardarchaeota > Thorarchaeia > Thorarchaeales > Thorarchaeaceae > OWC5. The sequence continues at coordinate 8,473 of PRDI01000112.1, forward strand.
CAAGTATGTGGGCGAGTCGGAGAAGGCTGTTCGCGAGATATTCAAGAAAGCCCGGCAGACTGCACCGTGCATCCTATTCTTCGATGAGATTGATGCAATCCTGAACACTCGCGCATTGCGCTCTGACGATTCAGGTGTCAGTCAGAGGATCATAAATCAGTTCTTGGCAGAGATTGATGGCATGCAGACACTCCAGAATGTCCTGGTGATTGGGGCGACAAACAGGGCAGACATGCTTGACCCAGCTGCACTGAGGCCGGGCAGGTTTGACGCAGTGCTTTTTGTACCTCCACCTGACATGGCAGCCAGATTAGAGATCCTAAAGGTTCACACAAGAAGGATGCCTCTCTCGAAGGACGTGAACCTAGAGAAGCTTGCAGAGATGACCGAGGGTTTCTCGGGTGCGGATATTGAAGGACTATGCAGAGAAGCGGCCATGTCTGCTGTCCGAGATGACTGGAAGGTCAAGCCAGTCCAGATGAAGAACTTCGAGAGTGCACTAAAGGAGATAAGGCCGAGCATCATGCCTGAGGACCTCAAGAGATTCCAAGAGATGGCAGAGCTCGTCCTCCGACGTCAGCCACAAAGAACCGAAACTCTCCCCGGGTATGTATAGGCTCTTGATGACTCAGACAGCGCTGCCGCGAGAACAGTTCAAACGCCATGGCAGCGCTCGTCGGGAGTTGCTTCACCTCCAAGTGCGGGCAACACTCATAAGCGGCAGATGACCCCGCCCTAGGTGACCGTCCATGGCTGACCGATGGGTGTTGAATGTCTGCCCGTTTCTGCATTTTGACAACTCAAGGTCACAAACATACGAGCACTACGTGAGCATCGCATCGTGGAATGTCAAGAGCGTGCTTGATTACCTTGATGTCGATACATCACACAAGTTCGCACTCGACCAGGTGACTCTCCTTGAAGGCTTCAAGAGGCTGTTCCCAAACTATTGGGACCTGCTACACCAACGAGTCCTCGAGGGCCGCATTGAGATAGTCGGTGGCACCTATGTCATGCCTGACTTCGTGATTCCGGATGGGGAGTCCATAGCCCGACAGTTCCTGTACGGAGTGAAGTTCTTCAGAGAGGAACTCGGAATCGATGTTCGAACGGGCTGGGCAGTCGATTCCATGGGTCATCCTTCCCAGATGCCTCAGATACTAAGACAATGTGGGATTGACTCCTATTACTTCTGGAGAGGAATGCCATTCAAAGCCCGAAGTGAGTTCGTGTGGAAAGCCCCTGATGGCAGCCGGGTCATTGCTGTCTGGCTGCCTCTGGGCTATGATTGTGCTGCTTGGCTCTCGGAGAACACAAGAGAGGCCTTCACAAGTATTCTTCACATAGTCGATGAGACCGGTCCTCGCGCAGTTTCCAATAATCTGTTTGTTCCTGTCGGCGGTGAACTTGTTCCGCCTCTGCCTCATCTCACGGACATAGCGGGCCAATGGAATAAGACGTTCCCAGATATGCGCATGGTAATTGCCAACCCTCGCGAGTTCACTGAAAGGGCAAAGGCTGTACAAGCCAGAATGCCGGTCATTCAAGGAGGCTTCTATGGGGGACACCTGTCGCCGTTGCCATCGGGAGGACTCAGTGCCCGAGTCAAGCTCAAGATCATGAATAGACGCCTCGAAACCCTGCTATATCTTGCTGAGCTCTACATGAGCACGAGCGAGATACATGATAAGAGTGCTACACTTGACAACATCTGGAGGGTTCTTCTCTTCAACCAAGATCATAACATCATACGAGGGGCACTTGCAGACGAGCCGTTCAGACTAGCTGTCCGCAGGTATCAGCAGGCGATTTCACAAGCCGAGGAGATGCTTGAAGACGCTGTGGAAAAGACTACTGCGCGGATTGCGCAGCCCCCAGAGAACCCCTCGTATGTTGTATTCAACCCGGTGCCTTGGACGCGGAGCGATTTCGTGCATGTGCCTGTGGATATGACTAGAATACCGACTGGTCAGTTCGAAGTGCGGGATCCCGAAGGACACAGCATTCCGTATCAGCGCATCAGTGAAACCCCTGAAACAACCCCAACCGAGATAGGCTTCATCGCCAGCGACCTTCCTTCTCTCGGTTACAGGGTTTACTCGGTTGTGCCGGTTGAGAAATCACCCGATTTTCCATCTACGATCAAGTCTGGCAGGAACTGGATTGAGAGCGATCAATTCATACTGGAGTTCGACGAGTTCAGCGGCGCAATCACTCGTTTCCACGACAAGACCACTCAAGCTGAGCTACTACACGGGTACGCGAACTACATCTCAATGGAGAGCGATGTGGGAGACCTCTACAGACATGATACTGCGCGGTGTTCGTGCAGCGACTCAGAACCCACCACGCTCCGCTTCCCGGGCAAATTCTCGGTAGTCCAATCAGGGCCAGTGCGCTCAGCCATTGAGGTTTCTGGCGACTTCAACGGGTGCAAGCGTAGACAACGTGTCATAGTTTACCAGGGACTCAGAAGGGTCGACCTAGAAACTGATATTGATTTCAAGGGACAAGAGAAGTGCGTGCGGGCCAACTTCCCACTGAACGTCTACACGGACCATGTGACGGTAGGTTCACAATTTGCAGCAGAGACAAGGTTCCCAGGATCCAGTGATTATGCTCCAGACGCGGGTAGCAGAGTATTCTCTGCGCTAGACTGGGTTGACTGCACCGGACCCGAAACAGGCCTTTGCGTTTCAACGTTGGGTCTACACGAGTTCGAGTTCTCGAATGGCCTCCTTCGCATCACTCTCCTGCGAAGCGTCAATTACCTGTCACGCGGCGAGGATGATGACATAGTGGAAACCGACGCGGCACGGGAGATTGGCTCACACAGCTTCCGTATCGCACTGATACCTCACCAAGGCAAGTGGGACGAGGCGAGAGTGTGGAAATCATCAACAGAACATCGACTGCCACTGATTGCATGTCCAAAGGCAGAAGGTCAGGGTGAGTTGCCAGCTGAGGCCTCCTTCCTTGAGATTGACGATGGCGAACTAGCGCTGTCATGTTTCAAACCAACTGACGACCCGAAGGAGTTCATTGTCAGGGTGTACGATGTGCACGGAAACGGAGGGCGCATGGCCCTCAAGTTCAACCGTGATGTTGAAGGTGCCAAGCTAGTCGACATGTGCGAGAGAAACATAGGACAATTGTCTGTTGATGGACGCGTGGTTCGTCTACCCATGGTTGCTCACTCAATATGCACCATTCGAGTGAAGATGAAGTGAACGTGTTTTCCGTGAGGCTGCAACACCCGCATACGTTCGAGATACTCTTTTGAACCACGGCCGTACCTGTATCGACGCCATTCAGGCAAGGAAGGCGATTTCAGACGAGTGACTTCTATCCGATTTCACCGCTTGTGGCAATAACTAACACAAGCTATGCTGCTCAGGCTGGGGTGATGGATGAAATGTGGGCAGCACGTGTAGTCCGAGGGAAGAAGATCATTATCGAGAAAACAATGAGCGAACTCGGTCTCGACAACTTCGTGGGAGTGATATATGGTCACATCAGGATTGAGGGCTTGAGTAGACACGACGTCGCCATGTGTGCTGGACGGCTTATGCAGTATGCTAGGAAGTACCAACAGTCAGGGGTCTGTCCCAACTTTGAATTACCAGATCTCGTTCGAGAGGGCGAAGAACCTCCAGTCCATACACATACAGTTGGCACGGTCGTAGAAACCCAACCTGCTCAAACGATTTCGACAGTCACAGAGCCCGAATCTGCTCAGGCTGTGCCGGGTATGGCGGCTCTGGAACAGCTACCAGAACTCAAACTGCTCTCACCGAAGGACTCTTGGCGAAGTGAGATTGAGGCACACTCAGTTCTCTTGACTGCGGCCGCGATGCATTGTGGCGGCCTTCAACCAGGTCAACATGATGCCTTGTTCGCCAAGACAGCAGACGAGCTTGTGAGCCTTTGGAGTGAGTCGGGCAACTCAGCAGATCTCGTCGTACACTTTGCATCGATGATACAGGCGTGCTCCAAGGAGAGCCAATTGCCCAAGACCGGTTCGGGCAGAATCACAGTCGAAACTGGGTCATGCGAGATCCTTAGGATGGCCAATCGCTTGGACAAGTCTGGCACAAGACTGCCCAAAGGGTATCCATGCAAGTTCCATGAGATGATTGCCGGAAGAGTAGGCGACAGGGCGGGAGTGGATGTGGCCATCAACACATCCTCAGTGGGCTGCATAGTCACAATCGCTTTGAAGCAGTAAACGCCTGTCAGCGACAATCTTAAATCAATCTGACAGAACCGAGATTCACTAGACGAGACCCGGTGATTCGTGTCTCGGTTGGGAGCTCACAACGATGTCATATCTAACGTGGCGCAGTTATGCGCGTTCGGGACCTGTGTGTATTGGCGCACTTCTGGTGATTGCCGGTGCAGTCCTAGCTCTGCTGGCAAGCCAAGGGACCGCTCTACTCGGAGACAACACCATGTTGATTGGTGCAGTTGTCGCCGTTATAGGGCTTATTTTCATCATCATTGGTTTCGCTCGTCCCAAGAAGAAGCGCGACTCCGTACTGACAAAGGTCGATACTCGTTCCGGCAATGTTCCACCTCCGCCGCCGCCGAAGGATTGAGTTTCTTTAAGTGAATCGTTAGCCGAGAAGGCTCCTGAGTCTGGCTGGAAAGCACTAGATGCGGGCCTTCTCTCCCTATTCACCTGTTATTGTGGTAGCGTGAGCAGGAACAACTGTCATTTCGGAGCTTTGTCGGCCAAATGCTAATATGCGGAGCAGTCCGACTTGTTTCGAAAGGACAATTAGACGGGGTAGATCCAATGACAGTTCTTGAGTACAAGCAGAATCAGTTCTCTGAGTCCACAGGCCAACCTACGACTGAGATTACTCTCACCATAGACGACAACCAGAAGAAACTGGTGCTCGTTGTTCCCGGTGGAGTCAGCATGATCGAGCGAAGGGCGGCCGAGAGAGGAGCCAGAGCAATAGAAAAGGCAGGCTTTCAGACGGCCAAGAAGGGTCGAATAGGCAGGGGATACGAGCTAGTCATCCAAGGACAAGGAGGTAATCTCCCAGACAAGCTGACTCATTCCCCACGTGAGGTCTACTGATACCGCTTCTGGTAGGTAGTCTGCCTGACCATGACATCCTCGAAAGAGGCATAAACAGG
>PRDI01000113.1 GCA_003345595.1 Candidatus Thorarchaeota archaeon
TCAACGCAAGAGGGACATGCCGAGATGACCCACTGGGCTTGTGTCTGCTCGATGTCTTTGAGCTTGAGCTTGTTTATGTTGAGAGCGAATTCGTTGTCAAAGGCTCTAAGAACTCCACCTGAACCGCAACAGAAGCAGTTGTTCCTGTTATGGGGCAGCTCCTCGAGCGTCACTCCGGGCAGGTTCTCAAGCACCTTTCTAGGTTCCTCGAAGAACCCCTCGTTTCGGCCAGCGTCACAGGGATCGTGAAACGTGACCGTAATGTCGAGTGGAGTCTGCAGGTTGTTCAGTTTACCACTGTCACACAAACGAGCGAGGTAGGCTGCGCCATACTCCACTTCGAACGGATGCTCAATGTCAAGCAACTCATGGTACTCATGAGCCCACATCCTGTAGCAGCCTGGACAGTTGGTTATCACTCGCTCCACCCCAAGCTGCTTGTACATCTCTATATTGTGCTCTGCCAGAGTCTTTGCAGTAGCGAAGTCACCGGTCATGATCATTGGAGCGCCACAGCACCACTCGTCTTGTCCAAGTACGGTGTACTCCTCACCGATTCTGTCCATCACAAGTGTCGTCGCAATTGTCGCTTGGATTGGGACTGCCTTGTAGGACGAAGAACATCCGAAGAAGAATGCTGTCTTTGCCTTTCGACCCACACTCCTTTGAAGAGAGTCCTCATCTGGGTGCCAGTATGACCAGCCGTCTATTCTGTCGGTCTGCGCTTGGCCTTGGATATTGCTGGTCTTCAGCAGTGTGTCCCTTGCGGCCTCGAGGTTCTTGGGCCATAGCCCTCTTCTGTAGAACTCCGCGCGCATCAGCTGGTACAGCTTGACAAACGGTATGTCCACTTGACAGACCTCTTCACAGCCACCGCACAGTGTACAGCCAAAGATACCGTCCCTGAGTCCTTCGAGACCTTCAGAGGGCTTGAGTCGCCCCTGCATCAATGCCCGGGCTATGATCATCTTGCCCTTCCCAGAATAGCTGTCGAGGCGCTTCACCTTGTAGGTGGGACACGATCCATGCCCGACCTGACAGAAGCTGCACTGCGCACAGGTGAAGGGCATATTCTGGAGTCCATGTTTTTCAAGTAGAGGGAATCGCATTACATTCGGACCTCTCTGGTGTCACAAGAATGACTCTTGGGCTGCGATGCCGTCGAACCGTTCAGCGGTCATTCAGCTACAAATACCTTGGGTCTTGACTCATTGGGGTGTCGGTCGGGCTTCAGGAAGTGCCGCCTCGCTATGTTTTTATCCTGTACTCTTCCTCGGCCCTATCTGCTGGCCTTGGACACCATTGCTTGCTCAGTGGAGAATGCCTAGATGACACTGAAAAGCGAGAACGCAGCCGAACTCGCTGGGATCTTCGGCAACCGGCTCATCACTGCCAAACATGAGCTGATTGTCCACTCGATGGACGTGGGGTCACTGCCGAAGCAAGTCGGCTGGCTCATGAACACAAACCCTGACGCAATGGTGCAGCCCGAGTCCGCTCAAGAGGTCAAATTGCTCTACGACTTCGCCCGTTCTCACAAGATTCCCGTCGTTCCTCGAGGGGCAGGGACCTCAGGCTACGGAGGCGCCATACCAAGGAAAGGCGGTATCGTTGTCGACATGCGCAGGATGGACCAGGTTCTGAGTGTCGACAAGGAATCGATGACTGCCGTGGTAGAGCCGGGCATCTCATGGGCAAACCTGCAGTTGGAGCTGAACCGTCAAGGGCTAGATCTGAGATGCTATCCGTCGTCAGCAGTGTCTGCGACTATCGGAGGTTGGGTAGCGCAGGGCGGCGATGGGATTGGCTCGCTCAAGTATGGCAACATTAACAACAACGTAGTCGAACTCGAAGTTGTTCTGCCCGAAGGAAAGACAATCGTGACCAGAGACACGGACTTGTTCTGTGACACAGAGGGGATTCTAGGCATAGTCACGAAGGTCACACTCAAGGTCAAACCTCTGGTCCCAATCCGCTCCATTGTTGTGAGCTTCCCCGAGAACTACCTGATGGTCTTCGCGATTGAGAGGATAATGAAGGACGGACCCCTGCCGTTCACCATGAGATTCGAAGAGAGCAAGTATACAGACCTCAAGAAGAGGATCTGGGAGGGCAAGGAGCCATTCCCGTTCCCAGTGCATCACTGCGTCCTCTTGGTCGCCTATGAAGGGACAGACGAGGAAATTGCCCAGGGCTTCGAGATAGTCCGGGAAGTGTGTAAGGAACTGAAGGGGGCTGTTTATGATGAAAATGTCGCGCTCCACGAGTGGGAAGACAGGTTCTATCCCATGAGGATAAAGAAGATTGGCCCCACACTCGTTGTTGGTCAGGCATTTGCTCCGATAGAGAGCCTAGAAGCCATTCTAGACGATTTTCAGTTCGAACAAGCCTCTGCTCATGCGGGAATCGACGGTTACGTGACATCGAAGAATGGTGTCACAATGATGGGCTACTTCCTTGAGGACGAGCGGCGGCATTTCTTCATGCTGTCTTGGTCGCAGAGTTTTGTGATCTTCAAGATTGCACAGCGGCACGGAGGGCACCCTCATTCAACAGGAATCTGGCTGGCGAACTACGCACCGATATACTTCGGCACACGTCGCCTTGGCAGGATCAGAGCCGCCAAGCTGAAACTGGACCCGCTTGAGATCTCCAACCCGGGCAAGGTGTTTGCATACTGGCTTCCGCTGATTCTCAGAATCGGCAAATACTTCATGTGGTTGGGATTCGATCTGTTCCGGAACGGGTTCGGTAGGATTGCGCCCATACTCTTGAAGTGGCTGCAGAACCTCCCGCCGGTAAAGTGGATTCTTCGTTGGGGTCGTGCGCACAGTCCTTGGCCGGTCCAATACGGTCTTGGGTGTTGCATGGTCGATGGTGCAGCTGCGGTCGCATCTCGTTGGGACCTTGAGAGGTTCGGCATGCTTCCACTGTTTGGCCCCCGTCAGTGTGATGTGCTGTGGGTATCGGGTTCCCTGACGAAGAAGATGGCTCCTCGTCTGCGGAGGATCTACGAGCAGATGCCCGACCCCAAGTTCGTCATTTCATTCGGACAGTGTGCTGCAAGCGGAGGTCTCTTCTGGGATGGATACTCACTCGTGACTCCTCCCGACAAGGTGGTGCCAATCGATGTGTATCTGCCAGGCTGTCCTCCGAAGCCTTCAGACTTCGTTAGGGCACACTTGATTCTTCAGAACAAGATTCGTGCAGGGACAACCCACTGGCAGCTGAAACATGAGAATCAAGATGCGATGGGCGTGATAAAGTAGCTTCGAATCACAGGAGGTCCATGAATGAGCCTAAGAGAAGACAGTGACCCATACTGCATGCTTTGGATTGGCGTTGCTCTGTTCGCTGCCTACTATTTCAATTTCGCATATTTAGGGCTCACGGTAACCGGTTATCTGAGTGCGATTGCCGCATACCTCCCCATTCTGCTAGTGCTGCCGATAGTAATAGTGTTCTTGTTCACTGGCTATTTGAAACCGCGTCGAGGTCGCTACAGACCAACAGTTCTTGCTTTGTCGATTTTCGCATCACTGTTTTACTTCATCATAGCATCGACCTTGCCGCAGGTAGGTAGTGTGGCACATGATTCAGTCTTCCTCTCATTCTGGGTGATTGGAGGCGCAATTCTAATCGCAGGCGCTTTTTCCGAAATGCCCTCTCTTGCAGAGAGTACTAGCCCGGGAATGCTGGACGTCAGTTCTCTTCAATACAAGACTGACGAAGATGCCACCGCCACTGAAAGCAGCTGAGTGGACTGATCAGCGCAGAAGCAGCAGACGATGTTTCGACCAGATGTGCCTGTCGTCGTAATGTTTCTTCACCCGCACAGTTCATCAGAGGACCTCTCATGGAACTCGATGCGAGTCAATGATTATTGACCTTCTGGTCAATGATGAAAGGATAATAAACGCTCGTTCCCTATAGGAGCTCGTGTTGGTTAGCTCGACATCCAATCTTGGCACGATGAGGAACTACGATGGAGTGGAAGCCGATGGCGTCTGTTAGTATCAAGCATCTTGTGAAGAGTTACGGCAGCTTCGTTGCTGTGAATGATTTGTCATTTGACGTACGGGAGGGTGAAGTCTATGGACTCCTTGGACCCAATGGTGCTGGCAAATCGACGACCCTGAAGGTCCTGATGGGCCTGCTGGATCCAGACTCGGGGACTTCCACCGTCTTCGGCATGGACTCTGGCGCGAGTCCTGTCGAGGTGAAGAAAAGAGTCGGCTATGTCCCTGAGGAAATCTCACTTTACGAGTCGCTCACGGCGAGAGAGCTCATTGACTTTGTCGCTTCCATAAGAGGGCTCAGCCCGGAAACTGCAGCAAGGCGTGCGTCCGAAATGTCCAAGGCACTGGACTTCGTCCAACAGTATGACAAGACCGTTGTGACTCTCTCACATGGGAACAAGCAGAAACTGATGTTGATCATAGCCATGCTTCATGCCCCAGACTTGCTCATACTTGACGAGCCTTTCACCGGACTTGACGTCCGGACTGCTCGGATTATGAAGGATGTCATCAAGATCCATGTGGAAGGAGGCGGTTCTGCACTACTCAGTACGCACATAATGGAGATGGCTGAGGGACTGTGCAATAGGGTAGGAATCATCGATCATGGAGTCATGGTCGCTGAGGGCACGCTGGACGAGCTGGGCAGGCAGGCGCAGATTGAGGGCGCCACACTTGAGAAACTGTTCCTCAAACTCACTGGAGCGGAGGGAGAGGTAGAAGAGGGCGTGGAAACTCTCCGGGAGGCTTTGGGTGATTGAATCTCGGTAAGAAGTGGCAGATAGCTGGAGCCGTTTCAACGGAGTTGCGGTTTCAGGGCTACCTTGACTCCAACCCAATGGGACTCTCTCGCATCAAAGAGAACCCAGAGCGGATTATGAGGCAGATGAAGAGTGCAAATACGATGAGCGGACTGGTTTCAGCACTGTTCATTTCGACCCTGGGAATCTCGTCTATTGCGGCGGCTTACATCAACCTAGGCAGTGGACCATTCCACCTTCGTATGGCTCTATCCATTTCCATGTTCCTTGGTCTTACATTCATACTTATGTTCTTCATGAACCTCATGGCGACGACAGGATTCTTCGGTGCGAGTGCCATGCGCCTCTTGACCATCCTGCCTTTCTCACGAAGCGACCTCGAAAACATCATCCTTCTGGCATTTGGCAGAGTCTTCATTGCTCCGGCTGTGATAATCAATGTGGTCTTCCCTCTCATCTGCTTCGTGCTGTTGGGACCGCTTATTGGTCTAGTTGCACTAGCGGGTTGTCTGATGACCACGTCATTGTCCATTGGAGCACTGGTCAAGGTTTCCAAGTGGTTCTACGTGAAATCACATTCCTCAACTAATTCCAAAGCATCAACCATCATCCGTATCGCGGCAGGACTGGGAATTGTCGTTGGAATGTTCGCTGCCTATAGTATGACGGGATTCATACCGACGATCGTGCAGTTACTAGTGCAGCTGTCATCGAGCTTCGGTGAGATTGCAGTATCGATGCTTGCTGTTGTGTTTCCCTTCAGTCTTGGCATCCTCGCCGCCGCGCTCATCCCAGAAACGAGCTTTTCGTCAGTGACAGTCGCGGTTGCGGCCATCTCTTCGATGATTTATGCAGCTCTCGCGTATATTACCTACTTACGTAGTGGAAAGGCACTCAGATCAGTGGCCCTTGGAGGAGTCACAACAAGTGGCGCCGAGATTCGACGCGACATAAGCGTTGACATTCTCAGCCCTATAAGTGCGATAATCCGGAAGGACATGAAGCTGGCTACACGTAACCTCGGGTCAATAATGATCATCGTGATGCCGCTCTTGATGGTCTTCTCAGTCTATCCTATTGTGGCTTTCACCAGTGAGGGGTTTCTGAGGAGTTCTTCAGCACTACTTGGAACAGGATACATAACTACTTTCACGGGAATCTCTCTCATCGGGCTCTTGTCACTAGACTCTCAGGGCGCCTCCCTCCACGAGGGGCTTCCTATAGACAGCAGAATGATACTGAGTGCAAAGGTCAGGGTGTTTGCTGTGCAGTATGCATTGGCCATGAGTGTGCTTGTGATTTGGTTTGCGCTTGCCAGCCCCATAACACTGCTTCTAGTTCTGCTGCCAATCATCCAGTTCCCCACGGCATATGCCATCGGATACCTGGTTGCCGCAACGATATATCACATCAGAGGGGGTGGCCGAGTCACCGCTGTCAACATCATAGGCGACCAAGCTATCGTTCTCCTCTCAATGGCTCTGACTGCGGCAATAGCTGGCGCTCCACTGGGAGCATATGCACTGATTCTTCTGGCAACAAGAGGAAATCATCTCATGGCGCTTGGTATGCAGCTTGCGGTTGTCCTGCTCGAATTCCTGTTTGCGCGGCAGATTACTCCTAGGTTGCTTAAGGGTTAATCGTGGGAAAGCAGACCCGCACGACCGCAACCCAGCATTAGGACGGGTTCAGCAACTCCTTCTCTGATCCGGAAAACAAGTGGCTATCTATGGCTCCAAAAGCCACCCGACCGACGCCGTCACTAGGAGAACTGCGAAGGCGATCCAGAGGAAGGCGATGCCGCCAAGATAGCCTGGAAACAGGCTGACGTCCAGATAGCCCTGAATTCCTCCAAGTATGGCTGAAATGAATGTGAGCGCCATGCGCCTCGGACGGGTTCTTGCGTATGCCACGGCGGCCGTCGCCAGTACGAAGAGAATGCAGTCCACGAGAAGAAGTGGGCGGAGAAATGGCTCTGCGACTGGACTCATCGTCCACAGCACGTAGACCAGAATAAGGCCAAGTCCGATAGCTAGGACAGAGTAGTAGACCAGCACGATCTTTGTCTTGGGGGCCAAGCGAATCACCTGAGGTCTGGCTTCAGATATCCGAGACAAGCCGTCGTGGTACTGTATTTAACTGCTTTGAGGAGTGGGCGTCGAAGTGTTTTTATCACCCAACGAGCCGGCTGACGGTCTATCCACGAAGTGCGCCTTCTTCTGTCAGCACGATGTGCAGAAACGGTGTCGGCGCCTATCCCAAGCCTCAAAGTATTGATGGATGGTACTCCTCGATGAGGTTGTTCATTGACTTCGTCCCTGTGTTGGTGTGGGCCCTCCTCGCCATTGCACTCGTTGCCATAATGCTCTTGGCATCGTGGGTGTTGCGGCCTCACATCCTTCAGAACTCGGACAAGACCTCCTCATACGAGTGCGGAGAGGAGCCGGTGGGCACTGCCGCCGTTGCATTTCCGTACAGCTACTTCCTCTATACAGTCCTGTTTGTCATCGTCGACGTAATGGGTGCATTTCTTTGGCTATTGTCAGTATCTCCGCTCAGGATTTCTGAAGTTATCGTCTGGCAGACATTTGTCTTCGTGGTGCTCATAGTCCTCGGGATTGCGTTTGCCCTACACATGCTGCCTCAGACGTTGCTCGACGGAAAAGAAACCCTCAGACTGTACCGTGAGAGCAAAGCGGCCCGTGAACAGCACGATTCGGGGGTGCAGGTGTGATGTTGATGCAGGAATTCGAGGCACTGTTTGAAGAGGTCGAGTTCGTTGTGATTGCAGTCGTCGTGCTGCTGCTAGCATATCTTGCACTCGAGCACAGAGAGATCGTCTACTCCGTTTTCTTCTTTGGATTCATGGCCGCTAGTGTAGCGGGCTTCTACCTTCTCTTGGAAGCACCTTTCATCGCCGGTATGCAGATTGCAGTGTACACCGGCGGAATAAGCGCTCTGATCATCTTCGGTGTTCTTCTTCTGCCGCGGGCGCAGGGCTCTTCATTAGAGGTACTACAGACCCCGCGAATGCGAAGGATAGGCATGATTCTCTCCGCGACTGTCATGACACTCTCAGCAGTCCTCGCTCTGGTTTTTCCTTGGTCTCAGTCCTTTCCGGCTGACCGTCCGCCTATCGCTCAAGACCTTGCAGGTCTGGCAGCTTGGCTCTGGGGAGAGCATGGGATCTATGTCCAGCTTGTTGCGCTCATGATGCTGACTGCCGTCATCGGGTCTGTCGCAATCCTGAAGATGGAGAAGACAGAGAAGCTCAGTCCTCTGAAGGACCGACCCGGACTCGGGTCGCGGGGCAAGGAGAACGAAGGCGCTTCCGAAACTAAGGCCCATGATGAGGAGCACCAAGATGCCAAGGAGGCCGGCACCCAATGATACCATTGAGCTGGTACTTGGTCGTGGCCTTCGTGATGATAGGGCTGGGCGCCTACGGTATGGTGACGAAGAGAAACCTGATTCGAATTCTCATCGGTGCGGAGATAATGGGCAATGGCGTTAACATAGCGCTGGTCGCCTTCTCGCTTTACAATCCGGTCTTCTCATTCACTGGTCAGGGACTGATTATCCTCGTGATATCAGTGACTGCGGCACATACTGCATTGGCGTTGGTGTTGATGCTCATGTATCAGACCCGGTACTCGACCGTGGACCTCGGCGAGCCTGTCACTGTGGAGGCACGGAAGAGTGACTGAGCCAACGACAGTCCCTCAAGGGATGTCCCCGTCAACACTGGCAAAGCACGTGATTGACAGGCACCCGGACGTTTCTGCGAAGGAGCCAGAAGGGAACCGGATTGAGCTGATTGTGCCGGCTGAGAGGGTTCGTGATGTTGTTGGAATGATAAGCGAGCTTGTGCCCGACGCTCTTCCAGAGTCTCTGTTTGGCGTAGATCTCGGCAATGACCGATACGAGGTGATGTACTTCTTCTGGTCACACTCGAACTTGATGTTGTGTCAGCTGCGTGTCACACTTGAGGGCGCCAGTCCAGAGGTTGACTCTGTCTGGGACATTTTCCCGGGGATGGAGTGGCACGAACGAGAGACCCATGAGATGTTCGGAATCGGGTTCAAGGGTAATCCCGACCTAAGACTGCTCCTGCTTCCCGATGAGCTTGACGGCAAGTATCCGCTCAGGAAGAGCTTCAAGACCGACAGGAGTCGACTTGCTGAGTCAGGACTGGCAGAGACCAGACCTACCTCAAAGGAGAGTGAGACCTCAGGTTGAGTGGCAACATTCTCGACGAGGCTGTGGAGGTATGGTTCGGTCCTCAGCACGTTTCAGCTCACGGGTGGGCCACAAAGCTGACCATCGTTGGTGACTTCATCGTTGAATGTGACCCTAACGCAGGCTACTTCCATCGGTCAGCAGAGAAGTGTCTTGAGTTCCGCGACTTCCGTCAAGGTGCGCTCATCATGGAAAGGCTCTGCATGCTTGAAGCATTCCTCGCGGAGTACCCTTACGTGAAGGCGGTTGAGAAGATCGCTGCGCTGGAGGTACCCGAGAGGGCCAAGGTCATGAGGACAATCATGATGGAGGCCAGCAGGATTCATAGCCTTCAGTTCTGGTGGGGACAATTCGCGGCGGAGCTTGGTCTTTTCGCAATGCTGCTATGGCCTTGGGTGGACCGTGAGTACTTCCTAGACTCCTTTGAGGAACTGACTGGCTCCAGACATGCTGTGTCGTACAACACCCCGGGAGGAGTCAAGTATGATTTCACCGAAAAGTCGGTGAAGATGCTCCTGCGTGCACTGGACAGAATCGAGTATCGAATACCTACGTTCCGTGACATGATTTTGAAAAGCCCGACTTTCAAGTTGCGGACGAGGAACGTGGGTACATTCACTGCCGAGCAGGGACTGAAATGGGGTCTAAGCGGACCAAACATCAAAGCATGCGGCATTCCTATGGACCTTCGCAAGGACGACCCTGACCCCGACCTTGCATACAACATGTGTGACTGGGAGGTCCCGACCACTCAGAGTGAGGAACATCCTGGGGGAAGTGATGCCTACGACAGGATGGTCCAGAGATTCAGGGAGATTGAAACATCAATCAGCATTATCAGGCAACTGCTCCCTCAGGTGCCTGAAGGGCCAATAGTCGATCCCAAGGCAAGGGCCAAGACCAACAGACTCCCGGCAGGAGAGGCGTATGGCCGCGTCGAGGGCACACGTGGGATAACGACACTCTGGCTGAAGACTGCGGACAAGGCACAGACTCCCTATCGAGCCAAGATAAGGGGACCATGCTTCTCCTCATACTATTCTCTCAAGCATCTTGTTCCGGGCTCCACATTTGCAGACTTCATTGTGATATTCGGAAGCTTGGATCCATATCCTGGGTGGTGGGACAGATGATGGGAGGCGGCATCTTGCTCCAGATCGACTTCATTGCATGGCTCAGGGGGATACCGGATTGGCTGTATGGTGTGATCAGATGGATCTATGGAATCATCTACGCCCTGTTTACTTGGGTATGGGGCCTGTTCGTCTGGATCTGGGCAGTCGTCATAGACAGCTTTTGGTTCCTGTTCAAGGCAATCCTGTTTCCCGGCCTGATCTTTGTGGTGTTGGGAATCATATTCGCAGTCTGGTTCACTCGAAAGACATGGGGACGCGTACAGGCAAGGCGTGGACCGTTCCACATAGGAAAGTACGGAGGCCTTCAGCTCTTCGCGGATGCAATCAAGCTTGTAGCGAAGGAAACGATAATTCCCGACAAGGCTAAGCGGTGGATGTACAGGGTGCTTCCGTCCCTTCTCCTCATTGCGGTTCTGATCCCATTTGCGTTCATACCTTGGGACAACAACTCGTTCATTGCCGACCTGTCTGTGAGCCTTGTGCTGACCTTTGCATTCCTCACAGTCGTGCCTGTGGTTTCAGTGCTGGCAGGTTGGACCAGTGGATCGAAGTACACTCTCATTGG
>PRDI01000114.1 GCA_003345595.1 Candidatus Thorarchaeota archaeon
AAATACTGCCACAGACCGAGCCAGTCGTGAACCTGTCTACTGGACCACCGTTGATACTCATGGCTCTAAGCCTCCTAGCGATGCAGTACTCCCTCACATCCATCTACGTTCAGCACTATGACGCCGAGAGAACCGCCATAACTCATATCGTACCCGGAGAGGGCATGATATGAATCCTCATCAGGAAAAGCAGCTTGCATGGAGCCCTGTCGGAATCGATGGGAAGCTACATGCACTGCTGGACACTGTCAGAACGACAAAAGCCCGCACGCCGCGGAACAACACCCGACTTTTGGGAAAGATTGACCGCTGGATACTCGGGCTGGACAGCATAGCTTCCTCGTTGTCCAAGATTCACGAGTCACTGGCACCAAGGCTCGAAGGAGCACTTGGACTCCCCATCGCTGGGAACGAGCTGCTCTCCGTCGCGATGTTTCAGCCGAGCACAAGGAACCTATTCCTTGAGATTGAGATTCACTATCGAGGCACCGCAGATGAGTCCGTCAAGCCAGAAGCATTCACTGATCTTGCGTCCCTGAGTGATATGGCTAAAGTTCTTGCACTGGTAGGTGACGCGGCCATATCTATGGCTGTGCTTCACCATCTATGGCGGCCAAGTTTCTCCAATGCAGGGCTTCTAACTCAACGCAGAGCGGAGCTTGTGAGCAACGAGCATCTTGCATGGCTGTGCGATCAGTGGGGGCTCTATGAGCATCGAATTCACTTTGATCCACCCAGCTCTGCGAGGTCGGAAATGGATCACATCAAGGGAACGCTCCTTGAGTCAGTGTACGGTATCATCTATGTTGAGTTCGGACTGAACGAGGTCAAGAAACTGATACATTATCTGGAGACTCCACCTGTATGAGTGTGCACCTCGACCCAAGGTGGCAATCCTGGGCTCAAGTCTTAAGTCTAGCACTCAGTCATGTCGAAGTCTGTCTGCGATTCTCTTGCCTTGGCAACCGCTGGAAACTCCTTCTCGAACCGCTTCCGAACACTGTCTGCGATGTCTGGATCCGAGTAGACCCTCACAGAGGGTATCGTGAACCGCTGCTGACTCAGCGCCTGCACAAGCGGCTTTCCTTCATCGGCGTCCTTCAGGCTCACAATTTCAAGTTTCGAGTCCTCGCCACCTATGAGTAGTGGGATTGTGGACAGGAATCTAAAACCAAGCTCCGGGTTGACGATGTCTATGATTGCCTTGCCCGGGATGTCATTCAGTTGGAGTTCGGCCTCAAGCAGTTTGTTGATGTCGACCTGCATCTCCTGCAGCCGCTTTCTAGAGCCCGCCTCAAACGCGGCGATAGGCCGTGATATTGCCACCTTGAACAGCCGTCGGTACCTAATCCTTGCAGCATACTCACGGACAAAATCTGTCTTTGACTCTGCGAGCCAACGATAGAGGTCCCCGTCCGTCATTCTGGTGAATAGGCCGATGCACTCATTCTTGGTTAGGGCTTCTTCCTTCATTCTAAAGTAGGTGGCCTTTGACGTGAGTGCCTCGGCAACCCTCACCGCGTGGTGCAGATACAAATCCGAGAACATCCAGTTACGACTTAGAATCAACGCCTCAAGAGAATGGAGCGCTTTCAGCATGAAGGCCCTGATGTATCGACCTTCTGAGTCCTTTACGACACGGTTTGTCAACATCACACGTTCAGCGGGGAACACTCCGAGCTGGACACCACTGAAATGCGCATCACGAATCAGGTAGTCCGTCTTGTCCAAGTCCAGAGGAGAATCCAAGAAGTCTGAAAGGAGCTGCAGGATTGGGTCAGTTGACCTCCGTTTCAGAACGTCAACGACCACCTTTGGCTCAATGCCGCTTGCCTCCAAGATCTCGGTCAAGCCGCTATGCATGATGAGAAACTGGCCCAAGTCCGTATGGCTCAGCCCGGCCCAGCACTTGATGGGAAACTCAATCGTATGAGAAGTCGGCGGATGCCCCACATCATGCAGTAAGGCGGCTGCTCTGAAGATCTTCTGTTGATAGTCATTGAGCAGTTCCGAAAAAGGCTTGAAGCAAGCGTGGCCAGGGTCATCACAGTAGTTGACGACACGGATGCATTTCTGGACCAAGTGATCTGTTCCTAGGCAGTGCTCAAACCTAGTATGCGTTGCACCGGGATAGACTATGTGTGCAGGGCCCAGCTGCTTGACAAACCGGAGCCTGAGCATCTCCCAACTGGATACAAGGTCGAGCTCCCAAGGGTCGAGGAGTATTGCGCCATGAACAGGGTCTTGAATCGCCTTCTGACGCGTGTGCCTGTCACCAATAGCCACCAGACGCGCATGTTCTGCGAGCATCCCATTGACTCTTCGCCATGTTTCATCCTTCTTCTGACTGGCACGAGCAAGTTCAGACTCACGCATCCCGGTCAAACGAATGAGTCGTACCATCTCCGTGTCCACATTATCGTACACGGATGCCTCGTTCTCGGAGCATCTCCTCTTGTTCGCGAGCATGGACCTGAAACCCACTCGCGCTATGATTTCATGACTACTTAAGGAGTGATGGAGCGAGGCCGGCCTGTGCCTGGTCGGAGTGCCCGAGAGAGTTTGACTCTCTCACGCGCAATAATGTACTGGAGAGGATTGGCGTTGTTGTCCGGAATGTGACGACAGTACTCGTCTGGTACACAATACCCCCATTGAGCCATCATCCGGCAGGACGAGGCTCTCCGCCTCCTGTAGAAAGGCGCCTCGATTAGGTCCGCGCTGGTAAGAAAGCTGGCAACTGTTCTGATGCTGTTCTTCCGAAGTGCAAGTCTGATGCAGGGAGGAGACCGGTCATCAACAACAGCTTTGGCCTTTGAGAAAAGATGCGACCAAAGCAGACAGTTCTTTGCCTTATACAGTGACTCGCATCTGTCACAGTATCCTCCATGGATCGACACTCGACAGAGATCGTTTCTCGTGTCCTTGGTCAACCCTGACTGCTTTAGAAGATGGAACTTGACTTCCGCAAACCACTCAGGTGTAAATGACCGGAAGTCATCTATGAACGAGTGCAGCTCTCTTGCCACCCCCTCAGGGCTTTCATTCCAATCGCTGTAACTCAGAAACCTGGGAGCCTCCTGCTCGTTCATATCGGACTCCAGTTATTGTAGTCAACTCTCTGTCTTAAGCTCATCAGTTGACACATGGATTCCCAATGACCAACTGGCAGGTTCCACTGATGCTCATTGGAACAAGTCTTAAATGATGTCACTGCCCTTCACCCATTCTACCGCAGCCCGCAGCCTGAGAGGTTGTCACCAGATGAATCTCGGGGTGATTTCAGACTTCATATTCAAGGAGGCCATAACGTCCTTGGAGGTGGCAACCATCGATGACAGTGACCGATGCAATCTTGTACTCTCTACAATAGAAGGAGACGTAAGGATACTGAAACTTGAGTCAGGTAAGAAGATGAAGCTGACCCAGGTGGCAAAGGCAAGTGGTCTTCCTCCTGTTCTAACCCTCGCAATCGGCAGTGTCATGGGCGGCGATATGCCAGACCTTGTCGTTGGAGGCCTCGACAACACCATTCGTGTTATTTCCCTCTCGGACGGGAGTCTTACGGTCAAGGACACCACTCAGCTGGGTACGCTTCCGACAGCAGTCTGTGTGACGAATGTCGTTGGTGATGAGGCTTCAGAAATCGTTGTTGCGACTAATGATCGAGCACTGAGATGCTACGGCTGGTTTGATGTATGCTTGGACAAACTGGCTCACAAGGTTGTGGACAGACCTGTATTCTCAATGCAGCCTCTGAGAAGCAAGGATTTGCCATATAGTAGATTGGTTTTCGGGGACGACTCAGGCCATCTGTATGTCTATCAGTATGCTGACGACAGACTTCATGAAATATCGAGAATGGGTCTTGGCGGGGACGTACATCTAGTGGCAACCGGAAACATCACGGGCGGCAGGAGTGACAATATCATCACTGTTTCTGATGGCGTCAACCTCAGTCTGCTTGCGATTGGCCAAAATGGTCTAGAGGTTCGTGCCGGTATGAAGGCCCCTTCACCTATTACTTCAGTGAGAATAGGCCGACTCCACAAGGACTCTGAGCAGGCACACATCATGGTAGGTCTGGGCGACTCCACAGTGATTCTTCTGTCTTATGACGGGCATCAACTTGTTCAGGACGCATCGATCAAGACGAATAAGAAGAGGTCTGCCGAGTCTCTGGCGGCGTTTGGCGATTTGAACGGAGATGGTGAAGCCGAGATCGTGCAGGCTGTAGGCAACACCATCAGCTTGATCACTGCGACGAAGTAGAAGCCGCCTAGGCAATCTTCGGCATAAACAGCTCATTCGGCTGGAGAACTCTTACCGACTTGAGGGGGACCTTCGCCTGAATCCTAGGGACAAACTCGCGTTCAATCCATCCTTTCACAGCAGCCCGTGCGGCGTCTATGGTTGGGCCCTCAGAGTTGATGTCAACCCTGATGAAGAGGTTGTAGGGTTCACGCGGTGTCACGTCCTTCTTTATCATGGCCCAGAACTCTCTCGAACCCACTGGTATGACCGCTCGTCCCAGAATCTCTGACCATTGCCGACCTTCAAGCTTTCTCGAAACAATCGCTAAGTCCTTGAGTTCCTTTATCTCTTGGAGCGCTTCTAGAACCTTCTTGCCGTCTGAAGCAGGATCGGGTTTCTCAAACTCCGCAACGAGATAATGATCTGCCCTAAAGATGGTCATTGAGGCGAGGCTCCTGTGTCGTTCTCGGGAGCCGAGGCGTTGTGCTCGACTCTTAAGCATAATGGTACTCTGCACCCTTGTTGCCCGTGAAAATGGGACGCAGGATGGGTGTGGATCAATCTAGCCGTGTATCTCTGACTTATAGTATGAATACCGATACCCAGCAGTGAGAAGCCCAATCAGTGTTGCGGCGAACAAACCCCAAAGCAGTAGGCCAAAAACAGAGAACACAGATAGAATGAGCAGGCGCTCTGATCTCCCACCGAGCCCGATATCAAGATCCTTTACACCCAAGACGTCTGCTCTGGACTTAGCATAGCTCGTGAGCAGCCAGCCGGCCAAGCAGACAGCGCTCCAAAGGGGAACGCTCAATCCCAAGAAGTACTCATCAGAGTATGCTACCCCGATTGCGAGCAGAATCACTGCCTCTGACACCTTGTCGACGAATGAGTCTGTGAAGGCACCCTTGTTTGAAGCAGTGCCGGTCCCTCTGGCCACGGCGCCATCGACCCCATCCAAGAATCCGACAGTGAAGACTAGAAGCCCATAGACTAAGGGCATGCGCAAGATCATCAGAAGAAGCCAAGCTAGAACCGCGACGAATAGCGACAGATAGGTGATGGTGTCGGGCTGCACACCGGCTCTTATGAAAAATCGCGCAACGAAGAGGACAGGTCTTCTGAAGATGATCCTGACACGAAACCTACTCGGCGACATGATTCGAGCCCATCCCGTAGACGCTCGGTCCAAACACGACCGAGTCTTTAACCTGAGTGTTGTGAGCCAATGACGCCTTGGCAGACAGCACCGATCTCTCCACCGAACACCGTTCGCCCACTTGAGAACCTGCGTCCATAGTCACGAAGGGACCTATGATGGCATTCTTGCCCACCCGACATCGTGGTGAAATGAGAACTGGACCCACAATTTCAGCCCCCGCATCCAGCACAATGGTCTGTTTGTGGCGCATTTGCCGTCCGGCAGTAAGGCGTGACCCGTGAGGCACCAGCAATTGGCTACCGGAGCCGACGGCCATCTTCTGCAGGAGATAGTGGTTTGCGCTCAACAACGACGAGATGTCGTCAACATCGAACCATTCTTGTTCTGTCATGACGTAACGTAAAATCAAGCCATCCGAGATCATGCTGTTTATGACAGGCGGGATGCTGGTCACTCCAAGGGACAGCGCGTTTCTGCAGATTTCACCAAAGGGCCTGCTGACAGCTAACAGCATGGCACTACAGCCAATCGTTCCGGATGGCAGAATCTGCTCGCCAATTCCAGCAATCTGTCCATTCTCTTGGGCATAAACAGGTGTACCTGATTCCTTCCAGGGACCCAGTAGCAAAGTCATCGCACGCGAATTGGGCTCGCGAAGGTGGTCCGTCACGGTTCTGGATATTGACGCGGGCTCAACGACATAGTCAACCGCGGAAACCACGTAGGCTTCATCCTCTACCTCTGACAATGCAGTCACTAGTGTCTGAAGAGGCCCGCGAGAGTAGTCTGGGACGTCAACAGTCTGTATTCTGTTGGTACCGGACAAGCTCTCAAGATGCTCTCGGACCATCTCGCCCTTCCAGCCAATGCCGACTGTGAAACTGGTCACCCCAGCAGCATGGAATGAGGAGATGAGTCTCTCGATTAACGTCTTGCCTGCGGCAGGAAGCATCGCCTTCGGCACTGTGTCGGTGAGAGGCTTCATCCTCGTTCCTCTGCCAGCAGCTAATATCACTGCACGGATGGAGATTCCTCCTTTTGACAAGGTGAAGCGCAACGGCCATATGTGTGTTTGCAGCAGTCCCATCCAGTGACTGGAGTGCCGACTGAAACCCTACGACTCGATTCAGCACAGGACATTGACACAGCAGTTCAGAAAGCGGCCTTAATAGTCAAATCCGGAGGGCTCGTTGTCTATCCCACAGACACAAGCTATGGGTTGGCCTGTGATCCGACACAAGAAGATGCCATGACTAGACTCATTGTCGCAAAGAAACGGGATTCAGGCCTAGGTGTGCCGCTGTTGTTTTCGGATTTTAGTCAAGTCGAGGCCTATCACAACTTTGGTGAACTCGAAAGGATTCTGGTCAGGCTGTTCTGGCCGGGTGCGCTCACGCTCGTTGTCACTGCATTACATCCCGTCCTTGCGAAAGTTTCTGGGAAGAGAGACTCCATAGCAGTCAGAGTTCCCGATCACCCTGTTCCAAGGGCAATCGCTAGGGAGATCAAAGGACCGATCGTGGGAACCAGCGCGAACCTACATGGTGGACCCACCCCGTTTGATGTGGGCGTGGCAATGGAGCAACTCGGCAGCACTGTGGACCTGTATATTGACGGCGGTCCGTCAAAAAGCAGACTGAACTCGACAATAATAGGAGTGGAACCCGGTACGCCTGGCAACATCAAGGTGTATCGAGAGGGAGACATAACGCTTGAGAGGTTGAACGAGATCCTCAAGGTTGATGCAGATGCCGTACGTTTCTGGACGAGGCGAATCGTGTACGCAGACATGTGAGGGATTGTGACTGCAGAGGTTCAACCTACTTGTAGGGTGTCCACGTGAACGGGAACACGCGGCGAGATCTGAAGTGCAATACTTCGTGGGCGACCTGCTCGATGACCAAGGGCTAGTCATAACTGGCACCCCTGCATCTGGCCTTCTCACCTGTTTCACTACAATCGACCCGTTCCTTGTTGTGCACCGCCTGTTCAGCTTCGCCCTCGAGAGCCCCTATCAATTCAGGTTTAGCACAAGGTTCACACCTGTCGAATGCTGTGTGCCATCCACTATCGACGACATCATGGCTGCAACCGAGAGAATGAAGAACAAGATAGGCGAGAGTGAATCGTTCAGAGTAACAGTCAGACACCGACGTACTGCACTTGACAGCATGAGCGTAGTCAGAAGTGTAGCCGGTCTGATTTCGCAAAGGGTAGACTTGAAGAAGCCTGACAAGACTGTGTGGATTGAGATTGTTGGTGACCTGACAGGAGTTTCTATACTTGTGCCTGAGAAAGATATCCTGTCAATAGTAGCTTTGCAGGGCTGTAAGCAGTGACTGGTCTCCCGTGCTGAAATCCGGGCTCATGTGTCAATCGCTACCATCGATACCCGGCTGGCAATACATCTGCAGAGCGCTATGAACATCGCCTCTGGGTCATCAGACTCGCTTACTGACCTAAGCTCAACCTCGCCAATGTTGAAATGCTCCATGATTCTGCGAAACCGTGCTTCGTCGAGAACGAACGGCGGGTCAACCTCAATACCCGTTTCTCGTATGATACTGGTAACCACTTCTTGGACTATCTCAGGTCCTTCTCCGATCACAACGAGAGCAAGAGAGGACATTCCATCACGGACCCCCATAGCGTCTAGTGCAGGACCAATCTGCCTCTGTCCAGAGGCATAGATGGCTATCTCAATGTCTAATCCTCTTGAAACTGCATAACCCCCAAACCACGCATTGACGGCATTCTGCGCGGCGGAAAGAACATGGAGGCCACATGCAATGAGCGTCGGACTAAGAAACTGGACTGCGAGAGTGTGTGGACGGGTCTGTGAGGCAAGGCTGACCAAGGCGGTCTTGCCTAGGCGCTTGCTGTTCTTCAGATGTGCAATCCCCACATCGAGGAAGGAGTCCCCACGCATCAGCTTCTCTAGCAGCATATGTCTAGCCCCAGACACACATGGGCGATTAAAGTCGCTTGATGAAGTAGTCAGTTACAGTGGGATCAAAGCCGACCTCAAACACGAGCTTCTCCCTGATATGTTTCATGTCCATTGATGCATCTTCGGACTTGAACTTCTTCACTAGAGCAATGATAGACTCCCGGTTTTCCCAAGGATAGACCGTCCAAGCATCCACTTTCTGTACGTAGTAGTTAGGTGTAATCTTACATGCGGGTTTGAGTTGCAGCACAGCAGAACGAACCTCACTGGCTCCGAGTCTCTTTATGTAGTCAATTCCATGGACGAGGCTCTCGCCTGTGTCTGCGATCTCGTCAACCAGCAGGATTTTCTTGCCCTCTATTGGGACAGACAGTGGCTGGGTGACCTTGGGCTCCGGACCCTTTATGCCAATCTCACTGTAGTACTCGATGCGCACGTTGAACATTGCACTTGTGTAGAGTACATCTGATAGGATTCTTGCAGGGATCCAGCCGCCCCTCGCAATGCCGACTATCACGTTTGGCTTGAAACCGCTCTCAACAATGCGCTCTGAGAGCTGAAGCGTCAGGTTATAGACATCCTGCCAACTGAGAATGATATATCGCATCTAGGATATCACCCATGAAGGCCTTGAACTGAACTGACCAGCCCCCCTAATTAAGGCGGCTCCATGATGGAACAACACAATACAAATCAAGGATACGTTGGAAAGAAGGTGTGTGGATTCATTTGAAGCCAGACCTGCTGCTCACACATATCGGCCAGCTCGCGACGTTACAGGGGAATAGTCTGACCCCTAAGACAGGGGAGAGCATGCGAGAACTCTCAGTCATTGAAGATGCTGCAATTGCCGTCAAAGACGGGCTGATTGTGGCAGTTGGTGCCACAAGAGATGTGCTATCCCAAGTAACAGAAGAACCTGCTCTTCCGGCTCTGGAGTTCCCTGATATGCTGGCATTACCAGGATTCGTCGATAGCCACACCCACCTCGTGTTCGCAGGCTCCCGTGAGAACGACTTCACAATGAAGCTGGCACAGAAGACGTACATGGAGATTCTGAGAGCGGGTGGAGGAATCTTGAACACTATGAGAGCTACGCGTGCGGCGAGTCGTGATGATCTTTCTCGGATTGCCTTCACCTTTGCCTCGAACATGCTGTCTTCGGGAACAACGACAATAGAAGCAAAGAGCGGCTACGGCCTCAACACTGCAGACGAAGTGAAGATGCTGGAGGCAGTGAATTCTCTCCGACAACGCCTTCCTTCAGTACTCGTCAGCACGTTCCTCGGAGCACATGCTGTGCCTCCTGAGTTTGAGGGAAAGACCGATGCCTATGTGAATCTCGTCACCAAGCAAATGATTCCTGCAGTGGCCAAACAGAGTCTTGCCAAGTTCTGTGACGTATTCTGTGAGAAAGGAGCCTTTGATGTGGAACAGTCGAAACGAATCCTTCTCGCGGCTAAGAGAGCGGGTATGAAACTCAAGGTGCATGCTGATGAAATAGCTCAGTTGGGTGGTGCAGAATTGGCTGCTGAAGTCGGTGCCGTATCTGCAGACCATCTTCTCATGGCCTCAGACGATGGCTTAGAGGCGATGTTGAAAGCAGGCACTATTGCCACTCTGCTGCCTGCAACCGCGTTCAGTCTGAACACGAACTATGCTGATGCACGCAAGATGATTGACATGGGACTCCCCGTGGCACTTGCTACAGACTTCAACCCCAATTGTGCGAACGAATCGTTGTTCTTCACACTCGCACTCGCGTGTTACAAGATGAAGATGCATCCTCGCGAAGCGATTGCTGCTGTGACAATCAATGCAGCTCACGCTCTGGAACTGGAACGTACCGTCGGCAGTATTGAAGTTGGCAAGAGAGCAGACATAGTCATTCTCGACTGCCCAAATCCTGAGTACTTGGCGTATAGGTTTGGCGTGAATCTGGTGCATACGGTCATAGCAGGCGGCGAGGTTGTCAATACGAAACTAGGCCCTTAGAACACTAATGCATCCGTAACAATCCAAGCGCCAAATCCTAATCGTCAAAGAGAGGACCTGTGGCCTTTTCCACCTCTTGGACTATGAACCCAGACATCATCAGATCTCGAATCTTCGAGATATCAACAGTCAGTTGTCTGTCACCCTCAAGAGTCTTCACAGAAGACCGAATAACTTCCATCGCTTTCTGAAGAGGTTCTGAGGGTTTCAGAGGCGATAACAGGTCTATGCCTTGAGCAGCACACATGTACTCAATGGCGATGACGTTTCTGGCGTTTTCAAGGATTTGTGATGCCTTGCGTGCGGCTATGGTGCCCATGCTGACATGGTCTTCTTGGTCTGCACTCGTGGGTATCGAGTCCACGCTTGCTGGATGTGCCAAGACCTTGTTTTCTGACACAAGAGCCGCAGCAGTGTATTGGGCAATCATCATCCCGGACTCGAGGCCGCCCTCGCGTGTCAGGAATGCCGGTAGCCCGCTGAGCTTAGAGTCCACAAGTCGATTCGTTCTTCTCTCTGACATGTTGGCTATCGCAGATAGCGCTATGCCAAGAAAATCCATGGCCTGTGCCACAGGTTCACCGTGGAAGTTGCCGCCAGAGATCACCTCTCCTGTTTCCGGGAAGACAAGCGGATTGTCTGTCGCAGAGTTGATCTCCGTTTCGATGACCTTTCTCACGTGCCTGACTGTATCGAGCGATGCACCAAGCACTTGAGGAATACAGCGGAGCGTGTATGCATCTTGGACCTTACCACAGTTCGCATGGGACCTGTTAATCTCACTGTCTACCAGGATAGCTCTAAGAGCCCTAGCAACATCTGTCTGCCCCTCATGAGGACGTACCGAATGTATCTGTTCGTCAAATGCTCTCCTAGTTCCTCTCAGCGCCTCTAGACTCAGTGCAGCAGCAACTGTAGCGTCTTTCACCAGACCAACCGCATCATAGACTGCCAGCGCACCCACGGCTGTCATGGGCTGAGTGCCATTAATCAGGGAAACACCTTCCTTGGCTTCCAGAACGAGAGGCTTGATTCCTGCCCTTTTCATGGCGGTAAGTCCGTTTAGCTGCTTGCCATCATAGT
Source organism: Candidatus Thorarchaeota archaeon (assembly GCA_003345595.1). Classification (GTDB taxonomy): domain Archaea; phylum Asgardarchaeota; class Thorarchaeia; order Thorarchaeales; family Thorarchaeaceae; genus OWC5. Next base: position 11,445 of record PRDI01000114.1, read on the forward strand.
AGGCCTCTCCCTCTCCAATCAGAACTAGGACCATGTGTGCGAGAGGAGCGAGGTCACCACTTGAGCCGACGGAGCCCTGTTGTGGTACAACAGGTGTCACGGACAGATTCAGCATGCTGAGCAGCGTGTCAATAACAGTAGGACGTACACCCGAGTATCCCTTTGCGAGCGCATTGGCCCTCAGAAGCATCATTCCCCGGACCACATCATGTGAGAAAGGAGCGCCGACTCCGACGCTATGGCTACGGACCAGATTGAGCTGCAAACGTGATAGGTCGCTCTTCGCGATTGCCACTTGGGCTAGGTCTCCGAAGCCCGTGTTAACTCCGTATACTGTGCGGCCTTCCCTCACGGCGGCCTCCACGACATCACGACTACGCAAGACCTTGCCACGTGCGGAGTCTGCAAGCTCAGTGGGCTCTGCATCCCTTGCGACACGGACAACATCCTTGATAGTGAGACTCTCACCATCTACCATCACAGTCACGGAAATCACCGTCCAATCTGAACAGGAATAGCGGGGACGCTTAGTATCAGTCCTGCGAGGAACGACACTGAGAAGCTTATGAATCTGAGCTATGTCCCTTGCGATGCATATGTGCGATTATGTCTGGTTCCGGGACGCATAGCGGAAGCACTCCAGGCTCCCTTTCGCAATCGGCAGCTATCGGCGCAGTACGTTTTCACGCCTGAGAGCCAGCAGAGGACATAGATGTGTGCTCTCGCCTGCCCCCAGTCAGACAGTAGAGCACAGCCGAAAACAGTATGATGAACAACAATAGCCCCAACGTTTCTGGTGACAGTTGCATGATCTCCGACCACAAATACGTCGCGAGCGTATTCGAATAAACTCTTTGCTGACCTTCGTACTCGTGGTGATGCACGTCTTCGACCGTTTAGCAGATGCAGGAGATCCCTCCCAAACCAAGGACGTCGTGCCCGGTGACCACCTGTAGTCGGAGCACGAACACCTGAAGGATACTGGTGGATAGGCGTCTCTATACTCTCTGACAGAGCGGCTTTCATAAGACGTCATTACGAAATGCAGGCGGCGGTAATCTTTATCAGAGATGAAACAGAATAGCAGACGAATGATTGCATTTCGGGGGATATGCAATGGCTGAGTTTGAGAGTCCGGCTGTTGTCGTCCAGGATAGTAGGAAAGCGAGTGAGCCATTGTCACGGGTGACAGCTAAGTTCCTTTTGCATGGCTTCGTAGCAACAGGTATTGTGCTGGGCTTCCTTATCCTGAGCCTCGCTCTTAGCTCGCCATATTTCTACCTCAGGTGGGGAGGAGTCATCAACTATGATCTTGCCCTCTTCCTGGAGGCAGGTGCGTTTCTGGCGTTCGGCGTCCTGAAGGGACTCGTCGACAGGAGAATCGGGCGGGCCTTCTGGTCAGTGTCCAAGAACTCATTGCTGGCTGACATGTTCATCCGGGGACCCACGGCGTTGGCCATCTCGTGGGCTTTTGCTATCTTCGTGGCAAGCCCTGTCATATCTGCGCTATTCCCTGATTTAGTGTGGGCAGGCGACCTCTACAGGGTAGGTGCGTTAGTCCTATTCGTGTTATTGATTACTCCGTGGAATGGCCTAGTGGCAGTGGCGACAATTCGCTGGCAGTTTGGTAATCTGGACGAGGTGGAAACAGGCACAACTACCACTCTCGGTACCTGTCCATTCTGCAAGGCGGCATATCACTATTCGCCCAGTGCCATAGTTGAAGGGCAAGTGAGATGCCAGAATTGTGGCAAGTCGTTTCGTCTTTTGGCAGAGGGGCCGAGTGTCGGCTAGACATCGATGGAGCCACTAGTCCTTCTCAATGGCCTTTCTAACCAGATCCTCAATCAGTCCGTCTTCTGGTAGGAACGGTAGCGTGATGTGGCCCCTGTTCCCCATGGCTTCGTTCCAGGTGGCTGCGGTTTCGAGAGCATGCTTGTTCGTTGCCCAAGCTCGGCGCGCTACACCGCCCATCACATCCCAGTCTAGTGCTGACCGGGTGATGTCGTCAACTCTCGGAGTGCCATCCAGAACCAAACCGAAGCCCCCATTGATGGCCTTTCCAGTGCCCACGCCACCACCGTTTGACAGGACACACAGAGCCATCCCACGCGCTGCATTGCCGGCCCAGCACTGATGAGCCATATCACTCATGACATTGCTGCCATCGCGGATGTTCGCCGTCTCTCTGAATGGAGAGTCCGTGCCTCCAGTGTCATGATGATCTCTACCGAGCATCACTGGGCCAATCTTACCTTCGCGGACCATCTTGTTGAACTCTAAGGCGATCTTGACTCTGCCCTTTGCATCTGCATACAGAATCCTTGCCTGCGATCCGACAACCAAGTTGTGGCTCTCTGCGTCGCGAATCCAGACGTAGTTGTCACGGTCCTGTCCTCGCCCAGAAGGGTCTATACAGGACATCGCAGCCTTGTCTGTCGCTACAAGGTCTTCATGCTTTCCGCTGAGGCAGACCCAGCGGAATGGACCATACCCGTAGTCGAAGCAGACGGGACCCATGATGTCTTCCACATAAGAAGGAAAGACGAAGCCGTCCATGGTGTCCTGTCCATTCTTGGCAATCGCCTTGACGCCTGCATCGAATACGGCCTTCATGAAGCTGTTACCATAGTCCCAGAAATGAGTGCCACGCTTCGTCATTGCAAGGATAAGCTCGAACTGCTTGCGTAGCGACGCGTCTACCAGTTGTCCAAACCGTACGCGATCGTTCTTCAGAAGCTCCCTACCCTCATCGAAGGTGACCCCTTGAGGAGTGTAGCCGCCCCCATAGACATCGTGACATGAAGTCTGGTCTGAGGCCAGCTCTATCGGAACCCTATAATCTACCACATATTGCCACAGGTCAACAACGTTGCCATAGTAGCCGATTGAGATTGGCTCCTTCTTCTTTCGATATTGGCTGACCCATTCGAACACTTCCCTGAGGTCTCCCGACCATTTGCTCAGCCAACCCTGTTCCCTGCGTGTTTCTATACGACTCTTGTCAACCTCAGCAATAACGCCAATGCCGCCTGCAATCTCGACGGCCTTCGCCTGGGCGCCGCTCATGCCACCCAGACCTGAAGACAAGTAGACCTTGCCGCGCAGGTCTTGGTTCTGGGAATTCCCAAGGTAGAGACGGCCTGCGTTGAGCAAAGTGATGTATGTGCCGTGCACAATCCCTTGCGGCCCTATGTACATCCACCCTCCGGCGGTCATCTGTGCATAGTTTGCGACCCCCAGGGCAGCGGCACGATGGAACCCATCAGGGGTGTCGAACATACCAACCATCAGCCCGTTCGTTGATATCACTCGAGGCGCATTCCTGTGAGACGGGAAGAGACCAACGGGATGTCCGGAACTGACAACCAACGTCTGGTCCGTGGTCATTGTTTCAAGGTACTTCTTGATGAGCTGGAATTGCATCCAGTTCTGGCACACTTGCCCGCTCTCGCCGTACGTAACAAGCTCGTAGGGATACAGCGCGATTTCGTAGCTCACATTATTGTCCATCATCAACTGTATTGCTCTGCCCTCGAGAATACCCTTGTACTCACCCACAGGCTTCGCGCTTATGGCGCCAGCCGGACGATACCGATAACCGTAGATCCGTCCACGGGTCATCAACTCGCTCAGAAACTCGGGCGCGAGCTTTGCATGCAGATTCTCAGGTATGTACCTGAGAGCGTTCTTGACTGCCAGCACTGTTTCTTGCTGGCTCAGGCTGAAACCCCTGTCAGGAGCTCTCCTGTACTTGGTGTCAAAAACAGGATTAGGAGGAAGCTCTGAGAAGAGCTTTACCGTCATTACCTTGGGCACGCTAGTTTTCACGAGAATCACGCCCTGACGCTTCACATCTACGGTCCAGCCGCCTCATAAAGGAGTCTTCGCGAATGTTAGACGGTTTCTGAATCCACCCGTTTTGCCTTTCGTCTAAAGGCACTCTGGCAAAATGCCTCGGACCGAGTACGTTTCAGATTCGAGTAGTGCTTTCATCCTTGGAGCGCAGGTAGCAGAACACAGTGCCTGTCATTACTCCCACGATGACAACGGAAACGGCAGCCGGTCCTGCGTCAATCACGATGAATCTAGTCTGGCCACTCTGCCGGCAGATGGACATGTTCTTCATCACTGATATGTTCCAATTGCCCAAACTATCGTTCGCGTAGAATATAACTTGCCAGACTGTGAGGAAGCTACCCCATGGAGTGGTGTATCTGAGGGCAGCGACAGTGTAGACACCAGATGAACTCCTTGTCAGATCCTCAGACATCGTGACATTCGTCCACTCTGGTCGAGAGCTGTTTCTATAGCTGCCAATGACCGAGTCGACTCCGTCAGGGTCCTCAACCCCAACAACGAGCTCAAGAGTGAGGTTCGCAGGCCTATAGTCGGGAACAAGGTCCACAAAGTCTGGCATCCAAGATGGGTCAAACGTAGGACCCTCCGAGTCAGATGTGTGGAATACTGCTACTGTGGATGCGGCTCTGCCTGCGGCCCCATAACCTGCTCCGGTCATTAGAAGCAATGCTGCAAACAGGATAATGCCGACGCATTCGTCGTGACTGCTGGGACTTCTTTGTACGTACCGTTTCCGGGCCGCATGAGAATGCAAACCCTGGCGATCCGTCTTCAGGACTTGGACAAGAGAAGCCACACCTACAGTCAAATCGGAAGCACCAACTACCACACCAATGACCCTTTGCCAGCTACCTATATGGGTTCTTCTTCCAAAAAGGATTCGCATTCTCGCTGCCGTTTCGGGCGAAAGTACATTTCAAGGTCCCAGTAGAAACGGCCTAAGACACGACAACTGATGATGTAGTAATGAAGTATGGTGACCGCGTAGTTGAAGAACGTGGCAGTCCCCATCCGCTATCTGAAAGGTCATCTCGATACTGCTGACCTAGAATCTGCCCGCTACTCCCACAAGACCATTGCGCACTTTCGACACCTCAGTTTGCCATCTGCAGTCAACACAGCGCTGCGTGCATCTTCGCTGCAATTGCTGCAAAAGCCCGTAAGTCGAGGAGGATTCCTAGGCGGGTGTTCAATCCAGTCTTCTATGAACTCCTTCAAGCTGTTTTCTTGTGCAGCATGTGACCCCCAATTGAGGCCGAATACTCCTGCCGCGCCGCTCGCGACAGCCGTGATCTTGCATACGTCAGATGACTCTTCAGACTCCACGATTGTCGTCAAGGTCTGCACGCAGCCAGTCCTGAATACATAGTCCTCATGAACAAAAATAGCAACGGTGTGGTTTCCTTGCTGCCATCGATTCTGGTATACCGAAGAATACTGCTGCGACAAGAGGTCTATGATTCTGTCTTTCAACTCCCAGGCCATTGTGAATCTGATCATGGCGTGTTCACCGGCAGCCGTGGCACACGGCCCCCACTGACTAAATGGCTTCAGAAGCTTATAGGCTAATCGAGAAGCAGAATGAAAGGATGGCCCAAATCTAGCCAATTTCTAAGGAGCCGCAAACCACCTTGTCGCCTTAAGCGAAAGGTCTATCTCAACGTCCCAGCAAAGACGACTCATGGAGGTTGAATAGATGGGTAAGATTGTTGACGTTCTGTTGGATGGTTTCAAGCACGAGGCTCAGCAGACGAGAGTTGTCATCGAAACCACCAAAGGTGTGAAGCCTGATCACAGACCAGTGAATGGAATGCGAACTCTTAGGGAGTTGTCAAACCATCTTGCGCAGAGCCCACGAATGGACTTGGCCATCCTAGGAGGAGAAATCACCAAGCCCGAACAGGCTCAGGCAATGGAGAAGGACCTGAATCGTGAATCTGTGGCGGACATTCTGAAGGTCTTTGACGAAGGTGTTGAGCTCGTAGTCAAGCGCCTAAAGGGAATGACAGACAAGGAAGCCTTGGAACCAAAGCTCAAGCCGTTCTATGAACAGGGGCCTCCAAAGCGATGGGCAGACTACTTGCAGGAAATGGTCACTCACATGGCCATGCACAAGATGCAGCTCTGGATGTATCTCAAATCTGCGGGCGTACCCGTGACAATGATGACATACTATGGTGTGAAACACTGAACCGTCCGGACCTTCCTTGCGCTAGGAATGCTGGATGAGAGCTATCAACCAGTATCACGAGGAGGCAGCCCTAGATACTCTTGAATGTTGTAGATGTGCTCTCGTTCATGTTCCAGAAACCGTCTCATCACCTTGTGAGTAGTCCACTTCTCCTCGGGGTGCGCCGTGTACTCCTTTCTCGTGAATACTCTGGCACCCCTCTGTGGCACAAGCTCTCTCAAGGTCGCCACACATGCTCTCCTGACAACCTCCAGCCTTTGGAAGAGGGGCAGCTGATCGACCGCGTCTTCAGTCATTCCTGCATACCTCTCATACCTTGAATCAGCATCATGGCCCAGCCGGGTGATGTAGAACTCCTCCGCGTTGCACACATGCCTTAGAATGCCCGTGATGTCACGCATCTTGCCTTCCGGAACGAGTGTCATCTGTTCAGGGCTCAGGTCGCCCACAAGCTGCATTAGGTCCTGTCTGTTGTGACCCATGAAACGAATAATGTCCTCCATCATTCGGCCAGTTACTCTCCTGTGATCGTACTTGAAGAGAGCAACTTCGCCGCCAGACTCCCCTAGACCCTCGACACCCAAAATCTCCTGTGCCACATCGATAGAGGATTCTGCGAGGACAAGAGGAGTTTCCCCGTGACGCTGCAGCCAGACGCTATGATAACAAAGCTCATCATGGAGCATTCTGAGCAGCGACTGTCTGTCCTTGGCCCGGGCATGCGTACCCAGCAGGTCGATGAAGCGGCCATACCACAGCCCTGTTGTCCCAGTTTCGATTGCAGTAGGTAACGTAGTCAATGTACTGCACATCCATTGTGACTGAGCCAATGACATACGGATAACATGGCCCAATAAACTGTATCCATCTTGTGCAGACTGTGACCTCTTCGGTGTCACAATGGAGTTCGGGGCTGCTAAGGTAGGCCCATTGAACAACCGGTCAATAGTTATTGAGTCGATTCGAAAGTGGTCGAAGAGAACACCTATAAGCATGCTCCAGGGGATTCCTGCTCCTTACATAACGCACGGGTATGACCCAATACGAGGAACGATCTAGATCCTTGCAACACGAAACAGAGGAGAGCACGCCAAGAACCGGCCTCACGCGCTCAGAGGCGGCAGAAAGACAGAAACGTTTTGGCCCAAACAGGCTAAGAGAAAAAAAGGGCCGAAGCCCTGTAACCATCTTCGTTTCACAGTTCAAGAACCCGCTCATCTACATCATCTCAGTTGCCTGCGCAATCTCGATTATCTTGGAGCAATATGATGACGCCATAATCATAGGTCTGGTCATAATCATAGACAGCGCACTGGGATTTGCACAAGAGTACAGAGCCGAGAAGACTGTGGCCGCGCTCAGACAGCTTCTGAAACCTACTGCTAGGGTGATTAGAGACGGTGAAACCGTTGAAATCGAGGCTGCAGAGATTGTCCCTGATGACATCGTAGCAGTCAATCCTGGCGATAGAGTCGCTGCAGATGGGAAACTGATTGAATCTGTCAGTCTTAGTGTGAACGAGTCTATCCTGACCGGTGAGAGCGAGCCTGTAGTCAAGCACGCTGGTGACATCACATTCATGGGAACAGCCGTCCAGTCCGGCAGAGGGCTGATCATAGTCACGTCAACTGGGATGGAAACGGAGCTTGGCAAGATAGCAGAGTCGCTGGCTGAGATCAAGGAGAATCCAACGCCCTTGCAGGTAAGACTTGCGGGCTTTGGCAGGTCTCTGACTTACATGGTCATTGGGATTAGCATCCTAATCTTCGCGACGGGAATCATCTTGGGCATCGGCATCCTAGAGATGGTAAGACTTTCGGTCGTTCTCGCGATCGCAGCTATTCCAGAGGGGCTTCCAATTGCAGTCACGATGATACTTGTCATCGGCATGCGTTCCGTTCTTCGACGCAAGGGACTGGTCAAAAAGCTACTAGCGGTGGAAACACTGGGCTCAGTTACTACGATATGCACGGACAAAACAGGCACCCTGACAGAGGGAATTATGCAGGTCGTTCGTACTGACTTCCGGTCAGATGATATGGCGGCCCATGTGATGGCATTGTGCAACGACCTCGCCGACCCTCTAGAGGCCACCCTCTGGGACTATGTCAAGACTCTAAACCTAGACCCACACGCCCTGACAAACGAACATGAGCGCCTCTACGAAGTGCCATTCAGTAGCGAAAACAAGTACATGCTGACAGTAAACAGAATCGACGGATCTGATGTTACTCTTGTCAAAGGGGCCCCAGAGGTCGTCTTGGACTTCTGCAATCCTAGGTCCGAGGAGAGAGAGAAACTGCTTGCTGACTTCGAGGTGTGGGCCGCTTCAGGATTGAAGCTGCTGGGTCTCGCGTACAAGAACGACACGAACTCAAGAACGTTAACAGGTTTTACTTGGGTCGGGTTAGTAGGAATACAAGACCCTGTAAGAGCAACTGCGAAGGACGCCATATCTCTCTGCCTCAGAGCTGGAATCAAGACAAAGATGGTCACCGGCGACTACAGGGGAACGGCAGAGAAAGTAGCAGTAACACTCGGGTTGGCGATTGAACCCAGACGTGTGCTTGAGGGCAAGGAAATTGAGAAGCTGTCTGATGATCAACTGGCTGCAGTCGCACCTGACACCGTCATATTCTGTCGTGTTGCACCTCATCACAAGGCAAGAATCGTCAAGGCACTTCAGAACCGCGGAGAGATCGTGGCGATGATTGGTGATGGCGTCAACGATGCCCCAGCCCTCAAGAAAGCAGATATCGGTGTGTCTGTGGGAAACGCCACAGACGTGGCTCAGGAGACAGCGAGTGTGATTCTCTTGGACAGCAACTTCGGAACGCTCGTGAATTCCGTAGAAGAAGGGAGAATCATCTTCGACAACATTCGCAAGGTTGTGGCCTACGTGCTCTCCAACTCCTTTGCAGAGATCCTCACGATCTTTGGAGCCTTTATTCTGGGTTGGCCAGTTCCCTTGACTGTAGCTCAGATACTCTGGATTCACGTCATATGTGATGGCCCATCAGACATCGCACTGGGATTTGAGAGGGCAGAAGAAGGAATCATGGACGAGCCGCCAAGGAGTCTGAAGGAGAGTGTGCTTAACCGGAACAGTAGGTTCCTCATCGTGGCAATCAGTTTCACCTCAGCCCTTCTCTGTCTTCTGTTGTTTCGTTACTTCTGGCAAGTGGATGGCGACATCAAACTGGGCAGAACCGTAGTGTTTGCGGTGCTTGGAGTTCAGGAATTGATCTACATATTCTCCTACCGCAGTCTCCGCAGTTCCATACTGAAGACGAACCATTTCCTATCCAATAAGCCGCTTCTTGCATCTGTCGCTCTGGGCATTGGTCAGCAGGCGATAGCCCTCTACGTTCCCTTGCTCAATGGCGTCTTAGGCGTCGTACCGTTGGACGTGATGGGCTGGGCGATTGTACTGGGTGTTTCGTTTACAATGCTAGCCATCGTAGAAGGAGTCAAGTTTGCGGCTAGGCATAAGGACGCCAATACCCATTCCATAGTTCCCTACATGGCACGATTGTGAGAAGTAAACAGACGAAGCAGTCCAGCCCCATAGGAATCCTAGGGTAGGTTGTCCTATCATTTGCATTCAGAACAAGCCCTCCAGCCGCATCAGAGCAGGTTCATCTTCTTCGGGGTCAGCGGTAGCGAGTCATATTGTGACCAGTCTACTGGCCTCGGGCTTCCACCCAAGCTTCTTAGCTGTCTTGAAGGCCTCGCTGGACTCTCTATGACGTCCCAGTATCCAGAGGAGTAGACGCAGCTTGTTGTAGAGATCGGGGTCCTCGGGCGATTTTTCTATCTCAGAGCGGATTCCTTTCTCGAGGCGCTCGTAGGTCATCACTTCTTGCTGCCTTTCCGCGAAGGCGGAGTCGAGAACACTGTGAATGTACACCCCAGGACGACTGAGGACGTAGTCCATCAACTCAGGGGGTAGCGCCTTCTCAACTTGGTTGAGCGCAGCTCTTGGCGTGTCATTGGCGCGCCATAGCTCGCCTTTGACAAGCAGCTGCTCGTAGCCCCCCTGCATAAACGCAAGAAGCTGTGAAAGACCGCTAGTAACGGGGCTTCCATCACCCAAATCTGTCTTGCAGCAGCTCCACTGGAAGTAGATGACTTCCGAAGCAACCCTGTTGAGCACACTGGGAGTAGGGTCGATTGACTTCAGGTCTGCCAGCAGGTCTCTGACTGTGTACTGCTCTCGGGACTGTAGCTGAACCTTCTTCTCGACTGTCATCCCTTCATACTACGTTGGCCCTTCAAATAAACTCTGTCAGGATGAACAGCTTGTCGTTTTGTGCAGGGCCAACATCCTCCATGAGCTTGTACGGAGTAACGGCCTCAGAGAGGAAGACTCCAGAGCATCCATTCCGGCAGCGCAACAAAGAGTCGGACGTACACAACAAGTACCAGAACGACTATCGACACCGACATCACCACCCAGTCGCCCTTGTGAAAGCTCAGTCGGTCCATGTAGGTACGCTTTTCGCATGCACCGAAACCTCTTGATTCCATGCTCTCAGCAATCGAGAGAGCCCTTCGGATGGACACAATAATCAGTGGGACTATGATCGGGATGATGTTCCTGATTCGCCTGATGGGATTACCCTTGTCAAGCTCGACCCCCCGGGCTTTCTGAGCATCCATAATGGAGTATGCTTCTTGCGCAAGGGTCGGGACGTACCTCATCGCCATGCTCATCGCAAAGGCGAACTCGAACTTGATATGCATCTGGATGAGCGCCTGGGACAACTGATCTGGGTGCACAGTCAGGAAGAAGATCGAGAATGATGTCATGAGGGCAACAAGACGGATCGTCAATGCGACTGAATGTGAGAAGGGGTTCGGAACTGGCGAGAGAAGGGTGTTGAAGACCATGATGAAGACCAACAGGACTGACAGTCCCTTCATGCTCCGCAACCACCTTTTCATCGACTTGGCTGCTGCTATGATGGGTATGAGGCAAAGAAACGCTATCAGAAGGGGAATGATATTCAGGAACATGAGAGATGCAGCGGCGGCCGCCACCGAGAAGAGCATCTTTGACCTTGGGTCCAAACGGTGGATGATTGAGTCCTTGCGAGTGTACTGGAAGATCTCCAAGAAACTCACGAGTATGTTCCTCCTTCAAGCAGACCCATGATCACTTCTTCTATCTGGGACATGGAAGTGATACGTTCTGGCACTTCAGGGAAGGATTGGCGTAGGGCCTTAGCGGCAAGTGTGACTTGTGGGTGCGCAAGTGAGCACAACTCAATCACCTTGTCATTGCTCAGCACGGAACTGGTGGAGCCGTCAGCGACTATTCTCCCATCAGCCATTGCCACAGTCCGTGGAAAATGCTCGATGACAAACTCGATATCGTGGGTGACAACTATCACTGTGCGCTCCTTCTGGTTCAGGTCGAGCAAGAGCTGTGCCAGTCTGTCCTTCTGCTGAGCATCTTGGCCTATGGTTGGCTCATCAAGAGCAAGAACCCGGGGCTCTGTAGCCAGAACACAAGCGAGTGCGACACGCTTTCTCTCGCCTCCAGAAAGCGTGAAGGGTGACCGCTCAGCGAAGCCTGTTAGCCCAAGGTGCTCCAGCGTACTGGCACATCTATCCTCAATCTCTTCGCTGGTGAATCCCAAGTTCTTGAGACCGAACACTACTTCCTTGTGAACGCTGTCCAAGAAGAGCTGATGATCCGGCGACTGAAAGACCAGTCCGACAATACGAGCCATCTCAGCTACCGAGAGATTCCTTGTGTCCCTGCCGTCAAGGAACACATGCCCTCTCTGCGGCCGTAGGAGACCGTTCATGTGCTTTATGAGAGTCGTCTTGCCAGCACCATTAGACCCCATGATTGCGACCCTCTCACCGTCTTCAATCTCCAAGGAAACCCCCCTGAGCGCTGTATAGAGGCCTTCGTAGCTGTAGTAAACATCATCAAGCTGAATCATGCCTGTCGGGCCTCCTTCACGAGAGCAGCTAGCTCCTTGCCCGTCAGTGGCACGCGTCCCAGCGTCACACCCCGTCGTTTCAGTTGTTTGTAGACCTGAGTGGCCTTTGGTATTCCCACGCCAATCTCCTGGCAAAGGTCCTGCACAAGCACATCACGAGGAGCACCATCAGCCACTATGGAGCCCTTGTCCATCAGAATGAGCCTCGAAGCCTCGTTCGACACCAAATCTAGGCGGTGTTCCACGAGCAAGACAGTCATTCCCTGTCTGTTGAGGTCTGCAATCAGGTCAAGAATAAGCTGTGCACTCTGTGGATCGAGATTCGATGTTGGTTCGTCGGCAACGAGAATCTTGGGTCTGAGAGCAAGAGTCGCCGCCATTGCAACGCGTTGCTGCTCCCCGCCTGACATCTCGTGAGGGTGTTTATCCCGTAGAGGCTCCAGCTTCAGACGGCATATCAGATCCTCGACTCGGAACCGTATCTCCTTGGGCTCTACAGCTAGGTTCTCGGGTCCGAAAGCGATCTCCTTCTCCACATTCAAAGTCACAAGCTGGTTGCTTGGGTCTTGGAACACCAGCCCAGCAATCGTAGCCAGCTCGGCGACCTCGCTGTTTCTGGTGTCCTTTGAGTCCACATACACGTGACCGCCGACATAGCCGCGGTGGAAGTGCGGGACAAGCCCGTTGATTGCGCGGCAGAGTGTGGTCTTGCCACAGCCCGAGGGGCCCGTGACGACAATGTATTCGCCCGGATCAATCTTCAGATTAATGTGCTTGAGAGCTAGAGAGTCTGCTTCTAGGTACTTGAAACTGAAGTCGACGAACTCTACGAGCGTCATTGCTCCGCAGACTCCTCATTATGTCACTTCATCCGTATGTGGGAGTTTCTTTGCTAAGGCATCCCGGATTAGCTCGATGGACACTGCCAGCGCCTTATCGCGGTTTCGCTTGCCATTCGCACCAGCAGCGTTCGGATGGCCGCCGCCGATACCCTCAATCACCACACCCAGAGGTTCCATCACATCTCTCCCAAGATTGATTCCCGTCTGCGCATAGAACTCGTTCGTGCTTCTAGAGCTGAGCCTGACAACACCCTTTGAAGGCGACCCTCCAACTATGGCCACATCTGCACCCAGCTCAATGAGTGATCGGCATGCGCTTGCCTCGAAGGCCCCGACGCTGGTTGTTACTACAATCCAGTCATCAACGACCTGAATACGCAATCTTGCTGCCGCCTTCAGTCGGGCGATTCTCTCTGACCGGTCAGGCTTGCTGACAAGTGAGTTTATGACAGTCTGGTAGTCAGCCCCTGCTCTCAATAGCCGCACAGCACAGTCTAGTGTTCCGCCGGTGGCATAGAAGAACCGCCGAGTGTCGAATACAATCCCTGCGAGCAGTAGGCTGGCTGCAGTCGGACTGACGGAGATGCCGAGTTCGTCGTACAGCTCAATCACGATTTCGCAGGTCGAAGAAGCGTCGCTCTTGATAATGGGGTGCTCGGACAGCTGAGCGATGTCGGGATTGGGTTCGTGATGGTCAATGACTACCGTCTTGGATGGAATGAATTGAAATGACTGCAGTCTCTCCCCGAACTGGAACGTGTTGTTGGCGTCCACAACAACAACCAAGTCATAGTCGCCCTCAATAGATGCCGAAACCTTGGTCGTGGGTGAGAACTTCTCTAGCACCTGAACAGCAAGCCGACTGACATCGTCACATACGAGGTCAGCATGTCCTTGACGATTCAACTGTCCGTACAGCTCAGCAAGTGCGGCCATCGAGCAGATTGCGTCTGGATCAGCGTTTTGATGTCCTAGAAACAGTACACGCGGCGACGACTCAAGAAGGGATCTAATGGTCAAATACCCTTCATCTCCGTGAGCTTCTTCTCAAGCCAGTTTACCGCGTGCTTAGTCGCTTCCTCGGCGAGAGTCTCAAGCGAGTGGCCTGTTTCGTATTCCTGTTCGAGGCTCAGTTGGACATCTACGTCGAGCTGTGACCCATCGCTCGAAACGTCTAGTACACAGATGACTGACAGCTCAGAGATGCTCTTCCTTGGCACGGACTTGAGGACGAATCTACTTATCTCCTCCTCACATTCCTCTGCCAATTGCTCAATGTCAGACTCTGTCAATTCCGGCAGGCCGATAGTAAGGACAGGACTCATGTTTCTCACTGAAGCCTGATGTTGAGCTTGCCCGCCTCGTCCTGTATCTTTGTCGCAAGCTCCTTGAGTTTCTCCGCTTGCGTTTCCAGTTTCTTGCTCATTGCAGCGAGTCGCATCTCAAGTGTCTGCCTCCGGTTATCCAGCTCCTCGGTCATCTTGGGCTTGTCTACCCGGAACATCACCTGTCCAACAACCTTGTAAGTTTCGACATCGTCTGCTTGCTTACCCAGCTCCTCCAGAGTCATTCTCACTTCACTGAGCTCTGACTGCATGCTCTGAACCATTACCTGCATGGTTTCGTGCTCATGCTGCATCTTGTCGAACCGCATGAACTGCTGCTGAAGGGCCGGAGGTATCTCTTGAGTCATTCTCTTGCCGCTCCTCTCGGTGTAATAACGGTCTATCTCTGATGCGGCACAGGGGTCGCAACTTAAGCGTTTTCCCCTGTGAGCTTCCCATAGCTGCAACATTGAGGGCTAATGACCATTGACATATTCAAGTGCCCGCTTGGCACCTGAAATCCAAGCCAAGAACGAGTTCATGGCTGCTCTCAATGCTGTCAAATCCTCAGCAAGAATCTCAATTACGAGCTTGGAGCCGTCTGCATGGATGGTTGTTGTTGCACGCTCTGAAGGGACAGACTCTGTTTCAGGCTGCAATGCGGAAAAGATTGTCTGAGCCATGTCGGACGAGCCCATGTCCATCTCAATTACGGTGCGACCACTGACAACCCTAAGGCTCATGGTTGGGATTTCTCCTGACTGAAAAGATCCGTATTCGCGGACCAATCTCCGTCCCATCATACGCGTGATAGTGCGTCCAGATTAGCTTGCCCCCGACAACATCTTGAAACCTGATTATGGCACGATTCAGGCCGCCCTCTCCGACCGGGTCCACCTTCTGGGACACGAGCAGTGGCAGCTCCAGCAACTCTGCGACCATTCCAGCAACATCCTGTGCATTGTCAGTAGGCGAAGGGTTCACTGTGATTCCGAAGACTCCATTGATACGGGGACCCCCCGAAGGTAGGACCTCCCTTCGCAGGACCGCGCTCTCGATAAGAATGGACAGAGCTGAATGACCCGCCGGGAATACGAACTGTATCTGTTGAGGATTGCCCCTAGACGTGCCTACAATCAGTGCCGCTCTCGCACCCGACTGGCCGATTCTAGCTGTGAGTTCTTCGAGGCTCATCCCTCCACGATTGAACCTCTCACTGTCGGGCAGGATTGTCATCAGGTCACGAACAAACGTCCTGACCCGATTAGACGGCCTCCGGGAGGTTGTGATAAGAAGTGAGGGCACCTAGAGTCCCTCGCGCAAGAAGCACTCACTCAGTGGGCTTCTCAGGTTCCTCTTCAGCACGAAGAGCAAGAAAGTCACCTGACACTCTCTGAGCGATTACGCGTCGAGCAGCTTTGCCGGGCTCGGTGAAAGGCACCCAAGCTCCTCCAGCAAAGACCATACCACACTTGTGGCACATCCAGAGACCCGCAGCCTGCCGCTTTATTGCCTTTGTCGCACAGGACGGACAACGATGAGGCTCTCTACGCTTGAGCTCTATGTCTAGAACTCGCCGGCGCAGCTTTGAGCCATACCTTGCGCCGAATCTGCCTGTGCTGTTCACCTTCTTGGTATGTGGCAAACTACTGGTCTCCTGTTTAGTTACCCCGTGAAGCCAGTCATGCCCCCATGACGAGAGCCGACCGGGCTTGAGTTTCGCCCGTTGGCTTCACTTATTAGCGTATCTATGAATCAACGTAACAGAGGAGGTGCCGCCGAAGCGACAACCCCAATGTCACGGTTCACTTCACCGACTTCACAGCGTCTTCTGTGATCTTCCGGATGTCCTTGGACCGCTCGATGGCCATGTCGATTGCGCCTTCAATCTGCTTCATCGATATCGGGCCGATACCACCACCCTTCTGCATCGCAGTCAGGTTGTCGTTTTGGTCAATGGCCATTGTCAGTCTGCAGTCTTGTACGAACTCCTCTTTGAGGATGGGGTCAATGACGAGACTAGTCCCGATCTTGGCAATGGTACACTCCACAGCGAGATTCTTGATTGGGATCTTCATGAGACGACCCGATGGCACGAGTTCCTTGTCTTCTATCTTCATCTCGGGAAATGTCGTAGTCATCATAGCCACGTTCGACGCGATCGAAGACGCATCAATCAGGTTTCCATCATGCTCCAGAGGATAGATGTCTACGAAGACCATGTACACCTTCTTTCCCGCCTCGATGCACAGTGCCTTTGCATCAACGGTCTCGGATTCGCGGACACCACGGTCCACGACCCTGGCCAGTTCAATTGCGTCCTCCTTCGGAGGTCCCGCCTCGAACATTGGCGATGCGATTGGTGCCATCTCAGCCGATATCATTGTGACGCCTTCATCAGGTGTGTCGGGGTAGGGTTCACCAACAAGAACCTTGATGCCTGCAATCACGCTCGTATTGCCGAGTTTGACAATGCATGAACCATCTGCCTTCGCTGGGACCACATCTACTTGAACCTCGATGGGCCGGTATTGGTCCAGTGCTCTGCCGTCAATTCGCTCTCCCTTCTTGAGAAGATCCATCACATAGTTGCGGTCTATGTGGCTTACCACTTCAGCACTAAAGTCGCCCATTCCTACTCATCCTCCTCTTCGTCGTCATATTCGGACTCGCCAAGGTCCGTTTCGAGGTCGTCCTCGTACTCCGTGCCAACGTCCTCTTCTTCCTCTTCCTCTGAGGCCTCTGGAGCCCTCTTAGCGTAGGCTCTCTTGAGAGCGTCCTTCTGGAGTTCGTGGATGTATTTGCAGCCGGTTATCCCCATCTGGATTGCTTCTAGGAACTCCTCACGAGTGAAAGAGCCGTCTTGTTGAAGCAGTGTCAACTCCTCAGTGCGAGGGATGATGGCGATGGGAATATCACCCTGACCATACTTGTCTTCCTCGTCGCCGAGATCGAGGACTAGCTTGCCGTCAGCCTTTCCAACTGCAACTGCAGGGACGAGACTGCGCATCGGGATACCTGCATCTGCTAACGCAAGTGACGCAGCAGTGATTGACGCACAACGGGTCCCACCATCAGCCTGAATGACTTGGATGAAGACATCGACAACGGCCTTTGGAAATTCCTCTAAGAATAGTGCAGGTTCCAGTGCATTGCCCATGACCATCGAGATCTCTCGTTCCCGGCGAGATGGAGCAGCTCGCTTCCTGTCGGGCACAGAAAAGGTTGCCATTCGATAGACGCATCTCAGGTATGCTCTGTCATTCAATGCTAGGTGTCGTGGATGAAGCTCTCTGGGGCCGTATACCGCAGCAAGGATGTAGGTCTTGCCCTGTCGTATTGAAGCCGACCCATCGGCAGTCTTCAGCACGCCACACTCAAGCTCAATCTTCCTCAGTTCATCAGGTCTCCGCCCATCCAACCTCAGGCCTTCAGGGTTGATAAGAAAGTCAGGTCTAGTTTCTGGACTCATTCTTTATCTCCAGTCCTCCTTGTCAGTGTCACTCTCATTTTTCTCAACATGTACGCTCTCGGTCCCCTTGAGCTTGGCCTTCTCCTCCTCAAGCATTGCAGCAATCCTGTCGGTCAGCTTTGACGTGTGAGCCTGTTCCTCGATCATCTTGAAGGCCTTGATAGCAAGACGCAGAGTTGGTAAGTCGGAGGCACGAATCCAGATTCTGCCATTCTGACCCACTACTGTCTGTATGCGTATCTTGTCCTTGATCATGTTGATCATGGAACCCCTCCTTCCGATTATTCGAGGAATCTTCGCAGGACTCACCTCAAGGACCATACCGTCAGTGAGCTTCCTGAAGCCTCTGCCTTTCATCGAAAGGAACGGCCCGCTGTTTCTGTCAAAGGTTAACACTTCGGCGGACACCACATCGCCAATGTCCATGTAGTGAGAAATGTCCTCATCGTACGGGCGCCTCAATGCGTTGTTGGCATGAAGTGATGCACCGTAGGGACCGCCAATGTCGATCTTCCAATTATTACCGGCGACCATGGTCACCGTTCCAATCACGAGGTCGCCTTCTCGAGGAATGTAGACACCCTCAAGTGCGACCACTTTCACTGTGTTTCCCCGCAGCTCTGCAAGACCTACTAGGGCTGAGAATATCTTCCCATCAATGTCTGAGTAGGTTCCCGTGGATGGCCGATATCTTCCCTCGGCCAAGAGCTGGCCCGGGACAACTATTTCTCTCTTCTGAAAGAATATGCCTGCCAATGTATTTCCATTCCCTCATTGTGAAGTTCTGTTTTTATCATCCGTGAATGATCATCAATGCTATGGCCGTGCGTAAGGGCTACCTGACGAGCTCAATATGCACTTGCCCTTTCGAGAGCTTGTTCAGCTCATCGTACAACGCCTGTCTCCCTGAAGGAGGTACCTCGACAACCCCAGTCCACGAGCCGTCTTGTTCCCAACTCTCAGACTTGATCACACCAACATTGGCCACCATGTTGTAGCCTTTACCGGAGTATGCGGCTGGAATCATTATCCTCAGTTGAACACTGTCGAACGATATGGGTATGACAGTGCGGAGGGCCTTTACGACGTTCGGCACCTGTTCGTCAACTCTGATGAAGGGGTCGACACGCACCTTGGCTTCCTGCATCGCTTGACGAATTCTGTCAGGAGGGTGAGGATGACCTGTCTGCGGATTCATCGCCCCTTTGGCGATGTTGGCTACTATGGCCTCCGTCTTCTCCTTCAGAAGCAGCTCCCGCTGATCATGTGTGAGCTTGAACTCGCCATGTTTTATGATCTCAGGTGCTATCTCGAATATCTCGCTGGTCCCGAAGGTGTCCTTGACCGAGTCCTCTGAGGCGTGGTCACCTCGCATAGCGTCCTCATATATTTCGTAGGCCTTCAGTATGTCTTCAAGTGGAATATCCTCTCCACGCCTGTATCTGAAAGCGAGGTCGGGATTGACAAGAAGCTCAAACCGGAGATGTCCCTTCTGTATGCCTATGACTACAGCGTCGAGATCAAGCCACTTCTCGCCGATTTTGGTGCCTCTGCTACCCCAGCCCATCAACCTGACATCCAACTCCTTAGGGCTTCTTCTCGGACTTCGGTGGCGCCAGGAAACCGTCTATCTCTGACCTAGAGAACCTGTAGAACTGGCGGTCGTTAACCGCTATCCTAGCGATTTCAACGTTCTCAGAAGTCAGGGTGGTCTCACTCGCTTGACGAAGCGCATCGAGTGCAACGCCGACTGCCTGCGAGAGCTTGACCTTGCGTTTGTACTGTTTCTCCAGGTACTCTCCCGCCCGAGTGCTGCCACGCCCGATTACTGCAGCCAAGAAACCGAAGTAAGTCCCAACAGGGTCAGTCACAAACAAACGAGGTTGACTGTCGGCATCAACAGACCCGATTATCATCGCGACTCCAAAGGGACGTCCTCTTGCGTCTAGAGTGAAGAGCGACTTGATATCGCATATGTGTTCGGCCAAGGTTTCTGCAGGAATTGGTTCCTCATATGTCAGCCAGTATGACTGTGCCTTGATCCTCGCTTCCTGAATCAAGCGACGCGCATCTGCCATGAAGCCTGACGTGGCAACCCCAACGTGCTCGTCGACCTTTGAGATCTTCTCGACACTGTCAGGTTCTTGCAACGGCATCATCTTCTTCTCAGCCAAGAGAATCACACCATCATTGACGAGAATGCCTATGGATGTCGCGCCCTGCTCGACTGCCTTCTTAGCATATTCCGCAGCGAATATGCGGCCGTCTGGACTGAATATACTCGTGCTCATGTCATAGCCGGCGCCGCTGATTCCAAACACACTCATGTCCTCCAAGTAGTACTCGCTGCAACTGTCGGAAGTCAGAACCTCAGATCGGACAAAGCTAACAGGTCCGGCCAGTTGACCGCGATTCTCTCGATGCATCCAGCAATCAGCAATTCTGCCACTGGATTAAGAGGGCTTACCTTGGGCATAACACATAAAGCTTCTGGTGCCACCCTTGTTCGGAACTGAGGAAACCGAAGATGCATTCAGTCCTGAAGTAGGTAGAGGTACACTACAAAAGCCAGACAGAGCACCACGCTCGCCGATCCCACACCAGAACCGAACATCAAGAAGGACAAGAGTGCTTCAAGTATCAACATGATGACGATTTCTGTCCACCCAGCACGTATCTGACTGAGCCCGAGCTTGACATTCACGACTGTCACTGTGCTGAACACAAAGAAGCCGAACATGAACATGATCTCAAGGACAACGGGGATGTAAGGATTCAAGGAGTCCAAGTACTTGACGGGGCTGGTGATGTCAGGAGCGGACCACGCCCAGAAGGCAATCGCGAGAAACAGGAAGATCACGGCAAGGACAATCGTGATGATTGAGGATTTTATGATCTCGCCACGCTCAGGAGTTTCGTCACTCACAGCCGTTGTCACCGACCTTGGCGCCGCCGGAATCCGATGCCTCACTTAAACATACCGCCAGACAGTCGGCTTGACTTCATTCCTTGGCAAGGTGTCTGACAGGTCTGCCGAAGAATCAGTGCCTATGATTGGCGTCCGACTGAGGCAAGTCGGTTTCAAGAGGCTCCTCAGTCACGTCCGGGGGTGTACTGACTGAGCCTGCTCGACCGTTTGCTCTCTCACGCATCTTCTTGATCTGCAGGGCGACGACATAGGATAGTGCAGCCAGTATACCCGCTATCGCACTGGGGGAGGCTCTGAACGCAAATGATGCAGCAAGGCCGGTGAGCTCGGAGAGAAGGGCTATGCAGAATACAACCACGATGACTCCCCTCACTGACCGGACCAGCTCATTCGAAGCCGCCGCAGGTGCGACCATTATTGCGTAGACCAAGATTGCGCCGACTGCCTTTGTGGCGAGCGCAATGGCAAGTGCAAATGTGATGAGCATCAGGTAGTGATATGCACGTGCATTCAGTCCGTGAGCCAAGGACCCTTCCATATCCACGCTGACGTAGACAAACTCCTTGTTGAACATGAGTGTGACAAACAGTACCAACAGGGCAGTCCCTGCAAGCATGACTATGTCGAAGTCGAGAAGAAGAAGAATGTCGCCTATCAGGTAGCCCCATATCTGGGGAACATCAGTTGGTGGGATGTAGTACATGAGGAAGACGGCGATGCTCATGGAGAGAGCAAATGAAACCCCTACAGCGACCTCCATCTTCTCAGCTAATCCGGACTCACCTGCATAGCCAGTCACCAATGCTACAAAGACGGCGAAGAGCAGTGCGCCCAGTATAGGGTCAAACCAAGGGGCAATACCGGAGTCTTGAAGGAACAACCCGAGGGCTGCTCCGCCAAGTGCCGCATGAGCCACGCCCGACGCCATGAAAGAGAGACCCCGGAACACAAGGAAGGTCCCACTAGTAGATGCAACGATAGCGATGAACACTGCACCGATCACTGCACGCATGAGGAATGGCGGGATGATTATGTCAATCATGGCGATCAAATCCAGAGTCCTTGGTCACACAGTATCTGTGTCCTCCGTATTCGACGATCTTGGCAGTCGGCCCATAGACGCGGCTGATGAGCTCAGGGTCCATCATGCTGCAGGGCTCGCCAATGCCTACGACGGTGCCCTTGAGCAGCAACACATTCTCGACCATCGTGTGTAGTGGATTGAGATCGTGTGTCACCACTACAATGCTGACCTCGTTGTTCTGATGATACTCCTCAAGAGCTTGGACTATGAGATCCTGACTCTCCGCATCGGTCCCACTGAGAGGCTCGTCGAGCATGAGTATCTGCCCCTCCTCAGCCAGTGCTCTGGCCACAAGCACCCTCTGACGCTGTCCTCCTGACAGCTCCGGAAAAGGCCTGTTCCACATGTCACCCATGTTTACTTGCTTCAATGCATTGCGAGCTATTTCGATGTCGCGAGAAGAGGCGAATCTTAGGGGCATCTTCTTCAATAGGCGCCCCATCAGTACTATGTCCTTGACCTTCATGGGAACACTCAGGCCAATTCTGTCTCTCTGGGGAACATAGCGCACCAGTCTTCTTATCTTCCCCTTGTCATGCGTCGAGTCATAGCCAAGTACCTTCACGTGGCCCTTCAGCGGTCTGAGCATGCCCAACGCTGTCTTGAGAAACGTGCTCTTTCCTGACCCATTTGGCCCGATGATGGCCATGAAAGTTGGGGCCTTCACTCTGAAGGTGACATCATGGAGTGCCACTTCACCATTTGGGTACCTCACTGCAAGATCTGCGACGTCGAACAGTAGCTTTGGTTCCATTTCAAGACGCCCCAACAAGATTCACTTGGACTCTGACGACCTTCTTCAGCGCTCGTAGTTTCTTCATGAAGGCCCTCACGCCAGCTGCAGTACCCTTGACCAGCATGACTTCAACGCAGCCGCCGTCCGTGGTATGAACGTGCATGACAGCCGTCACCATTCTGCTGTAGTTGTGCTGAACATCATCACACTCGTTGTCCTTTCCTTTGTCAGCATAGGTCACTGTGAACACGGCGGTGATGTCACCCACTGCCTGTTCGAGTGTTCGATGCTCAACCAGAAGGGACTGGAGTGCGTGTCTGACCACCTCAGACCTGCTTGAGAAGCCGCCGTCGCTCTGCAGCCGCTTAAGTTCACTCAGGTCGGCATCGGGCATCGATACTGCAACTATCGCCAATTCGAACACCACGACACATTGATACTGACTGGACTATCTCTGGCGGAGTCAGTGAGTCCGGTGTAGTCCGGAATCCTAATAAGAATTCCGAACTTGTTAATATCGAAGCGACCCAAGGAGACTTCAGATGATGAGAAGAGTTGAGGTACTCGTCGTTGTATCCCTGCTACTTGCTCCAATCGTCATTGCTCGAGTCCCAATGGAAGCGGGGGCCCGCAGCCAATCTGTCTTGAGGGTCGTCTGCTCGTTAGCGCCACTTGCTGGAATAGTGGCTAGGGTAGGAGGAATATACGTAGAAACCTCAGTCATACTGCCAGAGGGAGCTGACCCTCATTCGTGGCAGCTGACCACTGATGCGTTGAACGCGGCGAGCACTGCCGACGTGCTCGCATTTACAGGCCATTTTCCATGGGAGTCTGACCTTGCCAGCCAGACGGGAAAACCCTTCATCAGTTTCGATGACCAAGGTGCAATTGCCCGGTATGCTGACTTCGGAGCAGCACTCTCCCCTATGCCAGGAGCAGGCACAAGTGGAAATACGACTGTCCAAAACCAAGAGCAGGGAAATCCCCACGGCTACTGGCTGCTGCCAAAGAACGCCAAGGCCATAGCAAATGCTACGCGGGCAGCACTGACAATCGTCAACTCGACCATGTCTGAAGCCCTGAGTACTAACCTTGCCGAGTTCATTCGGGACGTAGAGGCTTTTGAGAACCTCATCACCACGAAAGACGCGGTCTATCATTTCGCGGGTATGCATGCCGTGGCAGTGTTCCCCGAGGAAACATATGTAGCGGAAACGTTTGGCATTGAGTGTGACGCCGTTCTCCAAGTTGAGGGGGTATTCATAACGGGTGGCGAGCTTCTGGCAGTCCAAGGTGCCCTTCAGAATGGCACTATTCAGTTGATCGTGGGATCGGACGTGGCTCGTCTGCAGAGCGGTGGCCAGTTCGCAGATCAGATGGCGAAGGACTATGGTGGGACTCTAATGTGGTGGAACACCATTTTCTTCTCAGGACTCTCTGACTATCTTTCACTCATGACATACAATCTTGGAGTCCTCACCTCAGCCCTTGATCTCAAAGGGAGCAGTGGATTGAGTGCCCCAATGAACCTAGCATTAGCTGTGTTGTCGGGGCTGCTTGCAACAATCGTTGTGATCGAGACTGTGCTTCTGATCCAACGTGCCAGAGCTGAGTAGAATGATCAGAGTTTCACTCACTCTCTTATGCTCGTCCCAAGGCGCATATTGTACACCTTGAACTCGAGCTCCGTGAGTTCATCCTGAATTATCTTGTACCTCTTCTCGAACTCCTCTGTGCTGATAGTCCCGGCCTTCTTCTCTCGCACTAGCGCTTTCAGGGCCCTCTGACGCTCCTGAATCCTCTTCTTCAGGTCCTCCCACGCTTCTCGGTTCTCAGACATTGTTTCTCCCCAGCTCTGGCTCGCGCCTGGTTCCTGATCGAGCTGGTGGACCACTTCGTCAAGAGACCTCTTGATCTTCTCAGGATTCTTCTCCTTCTTGGGGCCCGTTTCACTCATTCTGGTCACCAACGAGAACCAGACGACGACATCGTGATATATGCCTTAGGATGAGAAACAGAGTTGAAGAACCCCGGATTCAGCATGCGGTCTGGACCCTATGCAAGTAGAACGGGCAGTAGAGGCATCACAGGC
>PRDI01000115.1 GCA_003345595.1 Candidatus Thorarchaeota archaeon
TGGACTGTCAGTAGCCAATGTCGCGCTAAACGCTCTATGTTCGCTAGTGGTTACCGAGTCTGAGCAAGCAAGGGCAATGGCCACCTACTCAGCTGGGATGGATGGAGGTATTATGGTTGGCTCCTTTGGAATCGCAATCCTGTTGTATGCCGGTTTCAGTCTACCTATCATTCTCCTCATGCTTGCAGGGTTGTCGCTTCTCACGGTATTCAATACGCCCTCCCTTCGTCGAATGGAGGCCGTGTCAAAGGAGCTCCGTGGCGCTTCTGAAGGTCAAGAATTCCGATGACCGTGCGTTCGGTTCTTCTCTGTCTTCTACACCGAGCAATTCAAAAGCACAACGGCAAAGAGAGCATTCCATAGGAGCGTGAATCTCCGGCCATACTTGTTCCAGAATGCACAAGTCGTCGGTATTGGGCTGACTACAGATCGGAGCCCAGTACCTTGAGGGTGAACAAGCTACGAGTACCCACCAAGATTCCTCAGCCGAAGGCACAAAGGTAGCACTCAAGCGGGACATAGGCTGGTTCGGTTCTTTCTCGATGGGCTATGCGGACGTCGGGGCTGACATCTATCTTGCTCTGGGTCTCGTAGCCGCTTATGCTGCCGGATGGGCGCCGGTGGCGTTTCTTGTCGCGTCAATCACATACGTGGCGACAGGTCTTGCCTATGCTGAGCTGGCAACTGCATATCCCTATGCTGGTGGGGCACACGTCTACTCAATGAAGGCATTCAACGACTGCGCAGGTTTCCTGGCCGGGTGGCTTGTCATGCTCGACTACACTGTATGCATGGCCCTCTTCTCCATAGCAACGACCGGCTATCTGACATTCTTCTTCCCTTGGCTGAAGACACTAGTAGTCACCATCGCGGTCCTGGGCTTTCAGGTAAGTTTCACCGGGATGGGCCTCACCTCTCTCGCATTTGTGTTGCTGCTGATCTCCATCAACATCATTGGCATCAAGGAGTCTTCGACGCTTAATGAGCTGATGGTGGGCCTGAACCTGATCGTCCTATCGGCAGTCATGGTCTTGGGGGTGCTTCTCGCATTCAGCCTTAATCTGTTCACCCTTCAGCTTTCGATTGTCGGGTCTCCTGAACAGTTCAGCCACATATCATACATCTGGCAGGGTGACATTAGTGGTCAAAATCTTCTGTACGCGGTGACGCTGGCGATGAGCTCGTTCATCGGCATAGAGTCGATAGCCCAGGCTGCGGAAGAAACCAAAAGACCTGACAGGACAATTCCCCGAGCCACGAAGATGTCTGTGGTTTCTGTATTGGTGTTTGCCGTCGGGCTCTCTGTCCTGAGCATTGGCGTACTGCCATGGCAGGTTCTAGCGGCCAACTTAGACGCTCCGATTTCGGCTCTTGTTGGATCGTTCGCCGTAATTGGCCCAGTAATAATACCCATCGTGGCATTCACTGGTTTCGCGATCTGCCTTGTTTCCGCCAACACAGGTATAATCGGTGTTTCAAGAGTGGCATTCTCGATGAGCCACTTCGGCCTCTTGCCCAGATGGTTCTCAAGAGTCAACACAAAGACACGCACTCCAGTCCGGGCCATACTCGCCTTTGGGTCGATTGGAGCAGTCATGGCACTTGTGGGTCAGTTAGACTGGGTGGCCGACTTGTACAACTTTGGCGCACTGCTTTCTTACCTACTGGTTAACCTCTCTCTGATTGTCCTCCGTCACACTGACAAGGACACTCATCGTGCATGGGAAATGCCATTTAGTCTGAGAGTCAGTAGGCGGGGTCGTTCGTACCAGATACCGATACCAACCGCCATCGGTGCCATTGCATGTTTCTCCATATGGTCTCTTGTGATGCTGTTTCATCCTATGGGCCGGCTCCTAGGTATTACTTGGACAAGCGTAGGCCTACTCGTGTATGGTGCGTATCGGCGAAGGACGGGAAAACCATTCTTCTCCCGAGAGATTGGTGCGACGATAAAACCAATGGCCTACAAGTTCAACGCACTTGTTCTAATCCGTCCCGAGGAGAAGGAGGAAGTCGTCGAATCCATCAGGAACAGCCTCAGTACTCAGTTCCGTCTGACCTTGATGAGTGTCGTTCGGACAGGTCGATGGCACATTCCCTTGTCCATAGCTGATCAATACAGAGAGCTCACCATGGTGGACCTGAGGGAAATGGCTCATGCACTCTCAGGTTTCGGCTTCGAAGTGTCTATCAGGGTTGAGGTTGGCCCACTTGCACGAGTGATCACTGACACAGTCTTGTCACCTGAATTCGATTTCGTCGTCTTGCTGCTGAGGAAGGGCTTTAAGAAGGCACAGAAGAAGGACAAAGAAGACCTTGTTACATTGGTCTCTTCAGTTGCACCAGGCAAGATCATGGTGGTGAGGAAGTAATGTCCAACATCCGGGTCATCCTGAGCGTGTACATCGAGTCCAATCTAGAGGAAGTGGCTGATGCAATCACTGAGATTCCTGAAGTCCTTGATGTGTACGAAGTGACGGGGGAATCGGACATAGTCGTTGTCCTTGAAGCTGAAGATGTGATGGAGTTCCGCAACATCCTCAAGAATAACATTCTGAAGATACCTGGAGTGAAAAGTACAGTTTCAAGCGTCGTGATGTACATACACAAGAAAGACGGCAGAATAGTTGAAGAATGAAGGGGGCTTAGGTGGACCTGTGGAAGAGAGCGCACCCGACTCTGTGTTAATGCCATTCTCAGGGGACATCGCATATTCGGACATGGTGGCGGCAATGCTCCCACTTCTGAAGCTTCAGACGAAGTCTCTGACCCTTTTTCACGTGATTGAAACGCCTATTTCCGCGCCTCTTGACACTTCAGAGATGAAGGACCTCTTTGCTGCTGCTGAGATTCGGATAAAGCCCCTTGCAGACTGGCTTGCGAAGCAGGGGTACCGCGTACAGATCAAGATTGCTGCCGCAAGACACGTGAAAGACGCGATAGTTGAAGAGGCACAGAGTTCTCGATACTCAATGCTCTTCATGATGAAACGAAGAAAAAGAAGAGGGCTGCGTAGTCGTTTCACGAGGAGCGTAACGGAAGAAGTGATCCGACGCGTTAAGTGTCCCGTTGTGACAGTTCTTGTCTAGCTTCCTTCGCAGGGAACGTCAACATTATGCCCCTAGTATGGGGACACAGGGTGACTCTGTCATCAATCCCACAAGTCGTCTTTTCGCGACTGTTTGTGAGTCGACTAGTCACCCTGTGTTTTCTAATCGATGAGGACCACTGCGTCAACGAAGAGGTCATACTTCTCGTCTTCATTGAGGTTGTGGACCAACACCTTCTCCACTTCGTCCTGTCCTCTTATCTCAAGGAGCTTAGACCCATACAGTATCTTGATTCCTGAGGCCTCAAGGTCCTCCTTGAGTTTCGTATTGGTCCGTATCTGTGCATCTGGAGTGAGGAGCACTACTCTACCCGTATGCTTGCTGAGTTCGATTGCAGTCTCGAGAGACTTGTCACCTGTGTGGACGACGAGCACCCTCTTCTCTTTGAAGTCTTCAGGGTTCGTCACGGAGAGATAGACACCCTTTCCAAGGTAGTTCTCTTTCCCTATTGCGCATTCAGCTCCCCCGGCCTGAGTTTCTTCTCCAGGGATTACCTCTCCTGTCATCCTCGCACGGTATCTCTTGATCGCCTCGTGCAAGGCGTCGGCCGCCAAATTCGAACAATGCATCTTGATAGGTGGCAGCCCCTCCAGTTCTGAAGCGACGTCTTCCCTTGTGACTTCCATCGCTTGCTCCAAGGTCATACCCTTCACAAGTTCTGTCGTCATGCTACTCGTGGCGATTGCGGAGCCACAACCGAATGTCATGAATTTGGCATCCACGATGCGGTCGTCCTTAACCTTGATGAAGACCTCCATCAGGTCGCCACAGATCGGGTTGCCTACCTTTCCTACTGCCACGTCATCGCCCTCAAGGGTTCCGACATTGCGAGGATTCCTAAAGTGGTCCAACACTTTCTTACTATATTGTGTTGACTTCATCTTCACATCACCTTCTCCGTGCAACATAGATTGGGGAAAGACCCCTCAAACGAGCAACAATCTGAGGGATTGTTTCAATCGCCCTGTCGACATCGCTGTCAATGTTGAATCTTCCAAAACTCAGCTGAAGCGAACCATGAGCCTCTTCATGCACAAGTCCTGTCGCTATTAGGGTATGAGAGGGCTCAAGTGTCTTTGAGGTGCATGCCGAGCCTGTTGAAACAGAAACTCCCAGATCCTTCAGAGAGAGGAGCATTCCCTCTCCTTCAATGCCGTCGAATCTGAAGTGTGCATTGCTGGCCAAGCGCTCAGTAGGGTGCCCGTTCAGATGGCTGTCGGGAACATCCTCTAGTATATGCGTAATGGCCTTGTCTCGATACCCTCTGAACCGTTCGACTTCAGAAGGCATTTCCTTCGCCATAATGTCAGCAGCAGCGCTCATTCCAACGATGCCCGGCATGTTCTCTGTGCCGGATCTGAGACCTCTCTCCTGGCCGCCGCCTATGATCAAGGGGTTTATCCTGTACCCTTTTTTCATGTACAGGACTCCCACGCCCTTCGGTCCATAGATATCATTGGATGACAGACTCATCAGATCTATGTTGTCACGTTCTACATCGAGATCGATGAGCCCCTCCGCGGCAACTGCATCCGTGTGGAACGCAATGTTTCTCTCTTTCGCAAGCTTTCCAATCTCGGCGATAGGCTGCACTGTGCCTATCTCGTTACTCGCATAGCCAACAGATATCAGGATGGTCTTGTCGGTGAGTCTGCGCTCGAGCTTTTCGACCCTCACTCTTCCGAATTGGTCGACTGGTACTGTGGAGACCTCAAAGCCCAGCGATACGAGGTACTTTGCTATGTTGTGAATAGAGATATGCTCAACCTCTGAGATCACTATATGGTTTCCTTTCTTCTTGTTTTTGAGCGCATAGCCAATCAGCGCCATGTTGCTCGACTCAGTCGCTCCAGAAGTGAACAGTATTTCGTCATCGTCGGCATTGATGAACTTCGCAATGCGTTTCCTGCTCTGTTCAAGCGCGTCAGTAGCCACATCTCCTACCTTGTGCAATGAGGAAGGATTTCCAAAGAGGTCATGGAAGTATGGCATCATCTCCTCTATGACCCTCGGGTCGACGGGCTTTGCCGACTGGTAGTCTAAGTACACTTCTCTCATGGCGAACATTGCCTCCTTGTCTAGAACCACATGGTCGCGCTTGCTTCAAGGGCCAGATCATTGAGAGTTGCGGCGCCCACTATCTTGAGCCCAGGAATCAGGTCCACTTTCTCCCATCCCAACATCTGCTTTGATGCTTCGCAGACGTATATTGGGATTCCCGCCTTGAGGGTTGCATTGATCATATCGAGTACGCTTGGAAAGCTCCCGAGCTTCATCTTCTCCGCAACACCGGGCTTCAGAATCCTCAGGGCCTGGCCCAAGAAGTATACCTTTGCATCGATATCCATCGCCTTTGCACTCTGCGCTAAAACAAGTGGAGAATACTGCCTTTCCGGATTGTCACTCGTCTGAACGTATAGAATCGAGTTCTTTCTTGTTGAAGTCTTCTTGCTCATTTCGTATCCCTACCTCTTCTTTCTTATTAGAAACTTCATGACCCCATCACTCATCTTCTCGAAGCTGACCAGTTCGTTCTGTGTCCTCTTGACGAACCTCTTGAGGTCCTCCTCTGCCGCGGGATCATCGGCAAGGACCTCGAGAATCTGACCAGATCGGAGTCTGTCCATGGCCTCCCTTGTCTGAAACAGCGGTTGAGGACAAAAGAGTCCCACGGTGTCCAGTGTTTCCGCAGGTTCGTCGCTCTTCATCTCTGCTCATCTCTTCACGATTGTTAATCAAAACAATAGTAAACTCTGCAGCTTATAAGCCTATGTATAAGTCAACCACGGTTTCCACTTGGACAAGAGGCCCATACCAGTTCTCGGACTCCTACAGGGCTTACTCTCTTTCTGGACGTTCTGCGCCGGCCATTGACGTTACGTGCTTCTGAGATCTATCAGCGGCCAGCTTCTCCTGCATTGACCTACATCTGTCGTACCAGAGAATACGATACTGTGAGTGACTAATCACCCTGTTCCGAAGGTCTGGTATTGTCCTAATGCCTTCCTCCTTGCACCATTGGACACATATTGCATATTCCTCCCAGTCAAGGTTCTCGGTTTCCCACACGACCTCTACCTCTTGGTGGCCCGCAAGGAATAAGGCCAGTCCGCGAGTGTGACCGTCGGTGCATATCACCTCACCGGCGAGTTCCTTGACCGGGATGGGCTCCAGATGCTTGTGTGAATCAGGCTCAAGACACTTCGTCACTTGGTCGAGTTTCGCACGGCTGATGTACAGCTGGCTCGGCTGGATTTTCTCCAGGGGCATCAGAAAGGTGTCGCTCATGGGCCAGTCCAACCTTGCTCACTATACCGACAACTTGGATGGGCTTTCGCGTGATTATAACACTAGCTCTGTGCAGCCCGAACTCCAGTACTACTTATAGGGTACTCATGCTGAGCTAAGTAGCACATTCTGCTCAAGGAGGAAAGAAGTGGTTGGTTCTGAATCCCTTGGGTCCGGGCCTAGAACTTGCCTGGGACCTTGTTGCTATGCTGATATCGGTTTTTGCAGTCATGATGGTTGTCCAGATTAATGGAATCATACGAAAGAGTGGAAAGCTATCCTCTGACGTGACACGCAAGATTGTGCATATCTTTGCGGCGCCCGTGTTTGCCGTGACTTGGTATCTATACTCTGGAGATATCTACAGTCGCTACTTTGCGATGATAGTGCCCATCCTTTTCGTGCTTCTATTCGTGGGGATAGGTACAGGAAAGGTGAAGAACGAGGCCTTTGTCACATCGATGTCGCGCTCCGGAGATCCAAAGGAGCTGCTGAAAGGAACACTATACTATGCAATAATGATCGTCATCGTGACGGTTCTATGGTTCTACTATCCTGCGAACCCCTTGGCATTCGTCATCTTTGGCTGCCTTGCCGGTGGTGACGGCTTTGCGGACATCATCGGCCGCAAGTACGGTGGCAACAGGAAGTTCGGCATAGGCGGTGCACAGAAGACGGTAGCGGGGTCCATTGGGATGCTGTTTGGGTCTCTTCTGTTCAGCTATGTACTGATAGCCATTTTCTCAGTGGAAATCGCTGCCTTCAGCCTTGTCACCTTGTTCCTCCCGGTCCTCGTCATCAGCGTAGTGGCCACGATAGTGGAAGCGCTCTCGCCAAAGAACTTGGACAACTGGACAGTCCCGATTGCAGTGATTGTAGTTGTCGCTCTGTTCATCTATCTGATGCCGGCATGGTGGCCCTTTCCCCTTCTGAGCATCTAGGACATCAGGCGGTGTTGGGAAAATGGGAAACGACCTCACAGTGATAAAGCTAGGTGGGTCACTCCTTACAGACAAGTCCAAGCCCTATGAGGCACGCAAGGCAGTAATCAAGTCTGTCACACGCGAACTCAAGACGTGCGTTGACGAGGGACTCATCAAGTCGCTTGTTGCAGTCCAGGGAGTCGGGTCGTATGGACACCCTCCGATTCTCGAACATGGTCTCCACAAGGGGTTCAAAGGACCTGAACAACTGATTCCGCTGTCGAAGACGCAACGCATAGTGAATGAGTTCCGTGAGATGGTTGCGGGGGAGTTCCATCTGGCTGGACTACCGGTTAATCTACTTCACCCATCCTCGATGGTCGTGGCGGAGAAGATGCGCATTACCAAGTATTTTTTGGACCCTCTCAAGGGATACCTGTCCCTAGGTATGGTCCCACTGCTTGGTGGTGACATGCTATATGACACCGCGATGGGATTCAGTGTCGGAAGTGGCGATCAACTGGCTGTGCTGTTGGCTCGTGAGCTCAGTGCCAAGCGTCTTATCTTCGCGATGGATGTAGCGGGAATCTACACAGGCAATCCAAAGACGGACCCGAAGGCATCGGTCATCAAAGAGGTCAACCTCAATGAAACCGACAAGGTCTTGGCCCAAATGGGCTCTTCGGGAACAGTGGATGCAAGCGGCGCAATCAAGGGAAAGCTGGCAGCGATTGCACAGGTCAAAGACCTGGTCGGAGCAGGTCTGCAGGTCACTCTGCTTTCAATGATGAAGCAGGGGAATCTTCTCGCTCTGCTCAGGGGTCAAACTGTTGCGTGCACTCATGTGGTGGTGAAGTAGCCAGGTCCTCGTATCCCATTCTTCATAGGTTGGCTATGTGGGAAATTCAACCGTGAGCGTACGGCATTCGAAACGAAGCTGTCGAGTTGCGTATCTGTGGAGTCCGGATTTTGACGGCTTTGACTATGGCGAGAGGCATCCTCTCAAGGCAGGCCGCTTCAGAATGATAGATGGCTTCCTCAGCGACGCGGGCTTCTTTTCGCTCCCCAATGTGAAAAGAGTGGATGCAGCTCCTCTGCCTGTAGGCCTTCTTGCCAGGACACACTCGGCTGGGTATCTGGAAAAGGTCCGATATATCTCAGCCACTGGGGAAGGCGAAATCGACATCGACACTCCCGGTTTCAAGGGCATATATGAAAACGCAGCGATCCTATCGGGAGCAACCGTTACAGGCGTTCGGACGGTCATGTCTGGAGATGTGGAGCACTTCTTCTCCCCGACGGGCGGTTTCCATCACGCCAAGTACGATGCAGGTGGAGGGTTCTGTGTCTTCAATGATATTGCCGCCGCAGTCTACGAGCTCAAGGAAGGGGGCCTGAGTCGGATACTGATTGCGGACTTCGATGTGCATCACGGAAACGGCACACAGTCCTATTTCTATGAAGATCCGGAGGTCATGGTCATCTCCTTCCATGAGGACCCTGAATGGATGTACCCGCATGAAGGATATGTGAAGGAAACTGGCAGTGGACCGGGTCTAGGTTACAAGGTCAACATGCCCTTCCCAATGGACTCGTGTGATGGTGTCTACAGGTATGCTTTCGATGAGCTGGTCCCACCCTTGATTGATTTCTTTCGTCCGGAGTTCATCCTCTTCCTGCCAGGGTTTGACACCCACTACATGGACCGTTTGGCCCATCTCAGGCTCACGACACATATGACCCGCTACATCGCCGAACGTATGCACACCTCTGCTCACAAGTGGTGTGGGGGCAGAATGGGGGTCGTGACAGGAGGAGGATACCATCCTGACTCTCTGAGTTGGGGTGTCTGTACCGTGATGTCAGTGCTGTCTGGCCGTGAATACAAGCCGCCAGAGCAGAAGCCGCCCTTCATGGATGACGCGGAAACATGGGCGATTGTGCGGGAGAATGTCCGTCAGGTGAAGAGCCTCGTATTCCCGGTTCTCGGAATGTGAAGCGGATTCGTTAGGACCAAGCTCCAGGCTTAGAATCAGGAAATGCTGAAGGTCGTCCCTGCACGATGGCCAGGTCCTGAGTATATGCTACGCAGGCTTCCAGAAGTCGATAATATACTCGAAAGTCGTCGTGAGAGTGATATAGTTGTTTGGCCACCCGAAAATACCTGCCCTGTTCACGATGTTCCTCCTGTCCCAAATGATGGTGTTCCTGAGCTCATAACCGGCATTTTGCAGCGCGTGAATCACATAGAGGTGTGCCGGTACTCTCTTATTCTTCCACCAGTAGTCAGTCATGTTCACGACGCAATGCCCGCGAGGTCGCATGAGTGGCAGGATGTTTCCGAAGATACCTCCGAGCGTCTTTGCGTAGGCCTTGATCTCCATTGTGCCGAGGTCTCTTGAATCCTCCGAGTACTGCTGCACCTCTAGATAGTGCTCGTCCTTTCTGAGATCACCCCTCATACTCTTGTTCAGTCGACTTCGGTTGAGCAGGTTTGCATAGGGCGGAGAAGTGACGCAGAGTGTGATAGTATCCTCCTCAAGGTATTCTGGGATGTTGCGCGCATCATCACATAGGGCAATCTGATCTGTGCCACTGCCTTGTGTCTGTTCGACTCTGCGATTCGCGAGTTCGACATATTCTTTCTTCAGGTCAAACCCGACTGCGTTTCGACCAAGATCGTTTGCGGCGACCAAAGTCGTGCCGGTTCCAACAAAGGGGTCTAGAACAAGTTCTCCTCTGTGGCTGAAGAGCGAGATGCATTTCAATGGCAGTGCTATTGGAAACGCTGCAGGATGCACGCTCTTGTCCCGTATGTCACGTGCTTCGTAGTAGAACTCCCAGACCGCTATCTGGCTCTGCATCCATTCCTTTGCAGACAGGCAGTTGATGTGACTCTGAGGGCAGTCACATGTCCGCCTATGCCCGATCACGATTCGTTTGCTGGTTTCCAAGGATTCAGGCGTACGCATGTAGAACATCCGACCTTGAGTTTCACGGATTGCATTGAGTGTGTCAGATGGGGCCGTATGGCTTCACTGGTTTCCAATCCTGCGACACGAAGGATTGCGCATCGGCTCGATTCGCAGTCACGCAGACAGAGATAAATGCGGTGAGGAATGCCGCCAGTGCCTGGCATAAGTCCGGTCATTTGTCGAGAATAGGCATAAAGGGTAGTACAACGCCATTTAGGCCACTGTAACCATTAGAAGTGCGTTCAGGCTGGCATTTGAAGTAGGCGGAAATAAGCAGATGGGAGCCATCTGTGGCAAATGCGGGTAGGATCAAAACAAGGAGTCGACGTGAATGATGGCTGCTTCACTCAAAACTGACCACTTGAGCATTTCTCCGGGTCGGGGGGTCTTGGTGTGAGAGTGTGGAGGCGAGGGTCCGTTGGATGAGGCTCTCCTCAGGTCTATCGTGGACAGCTCAAGTGACGGTATAGCCATCATTGGAGACAACAACATCATTGAGTACGTGAATGCCGAATGGTGTAGACTCACGGGGCTGCCGAGTAAGAGCATTCTGAATCACAGTTTCCGGGAAATGCACTCACGCCTTGTCAAGACCTTGGGAAGTCCCCACTTCGAAAGAGTGGACGGCGTGGAGATTTCTTCCAGGCCTGTGAGATTTGAAGTCGCCAGGGGTGACGGCACTTCAAGCACGCTAGAGGTCACACTTCGTCACGTAGACACTGGACAAGGTAGTCCAAAGACAGTAGCCCGCATTGTCGATATCACTAGTCAGATAACGGAGCGCAAGGCTCTCGAAGAGAGTCAGCTGAGATATGCGTTGCTTGTTGAGACGATGAACGATGGGCTCGCAATCGATGAACCCGACGGTAAACTAGTGTACTGCAACAAGGCTTTCTCTGAAATGATTGGATATCCACCCTCAGAACTTGTAGGGAAGAACTGGGTGGACTTCACCTACAGAAAAGATCGAAAGATGGTCGATCAGAAAGTCCGTGATCGAAGGAGAGGGAAGTCCGAGAGATACGAGCTCGAGTGGGTTCGAAGCACTGGCGAAGTGGTTCCCACCATAGTTTCAGCCATGCCCATCTTCGATTCATCTGGTGAATACGTCGGCTCATTCGCGGTAGTGACAGAGATAACGGACCAGAAGGAGGCCGAAGAGTCAATCCAGTTCTATCTGGATCTTCTCACACATGACATCGCGAACCAGCTTCAGGTCATTATTACGTCCGCAGGGCTCATGGAGCGCGACCTGCCGCAGTCCTATCTTGACGATGCGCGTCGGGATATCCTCGACGCTGTCGAACGCTGCAACAGACTCATCACGAAAGTCAAACGGGCAGGCCAGCTCAGGCAGATACCAAGTTCGAGTGTGGACGTTAGCGGTGTGGTTTCCGAGAAAGCCAGAGTCCTCGAGCGTGTCTACGGAGCTACTGTTCACATTGAGGGCTTCGACACCCCTGCCTGGGTTAGAGCTGATTCTCTTCTAGGAGAGCTCCTCTGGAATCTCCTCGAGAACGCTGCGCGACATAATCCAAAGGCGGAGAAGCACGTATGGATTTCCTGTGTCAGGGGTGAGCGCACGCTGGATGTGTCAATCGCTGACAATGGTCCGGGCATGAGCTCCGCAAGGAAGAAAGCCCTCTTCGACAAAAGCAGAAGATCTGGTGGAGTGGGGCTCACCTTGGTTGCTCAGATGGCACGCAAGTATGGGGGGAGGGTAGAAGTAGAGGACCGCGTGCATGGCCGCCCGTCTCAGGGAGCGAAGTTCGTGCTTCATCTACAGTATTCGGAGCAGGCGTGAAGGAGATTGGTCTGACACCATTCCTGAAACCTATCGCTTAATTGTCGACACTCGCTTGTAGAGGCCTTCGTAGAATTCCTTCTTGCAGACGCGTTCCTTGTTGATGGCAAAGAAGCTGGTGCTGATTCTATACAGTCGCTTCTTGACTTGTTCGAAGTCATGCATCTGCTTGCTCTTGATCATCTCGTGAAAGACAGAGGCGACATTATCGGGGAAGTCGTCAATGTATTGACACTGCTTAATCTGAATGTGGAAGAGCGTGCTACGCAAGATGGCTTCACGACTGATACTGGCGCTTCGCATTGCAGTGGTCCCAACGTTTTGAAGGCGTGGAGCATTAGTTAAGGGTTCTGGGAAAACTGTCCACAACGGTCTCTGAGCGTGTTCTCCGGATACGTACGGACGTGTTCTCAGCATACATGGGTGATCAAGAGATCATAGGGCACGGTCAAGACGGCATTGCACCGAAAGGACTATCGTGGACTCGACTGGACATCCGGATGTGAGGACTCGATAGAAAGACAGATGCGTGTTGACTATTCCTCTTCCACAGTTCACTTATGTGTCCGACAGAAGAATCTGGCAAAGGTGCAAACCATGAGGATTGCCTCAATAATCGACGTGAGCACAGTTGATGTGCCCGGTATTCCAGTTACCGTGCTCTTCACTGCTGGCTGCAACTTCGATTGTCCCTACTGCCAGAATGCTCAGATTATCCCACTTTCTTCCGGATCTGAGATGCCCATCGAGGTTATCGTCGGAAAGACCTGCGGGAGCCTCTCGAGCGGCCTTTGTGTTTCAGGAGGCGAACCGACAATTCACCGGGATCTTCCCGAACTGCTTGGCGAACTGAAGCGAGTGAGAGGAGGACACATCAACTTGAACACACAGGGATCAGTGCCCGAAGTCCTTGAGGAGAGCCTCCCCTACATCGACTCCGTGTGGTTTGACATCAAAGCGGCCCCAGATCGATATTCCCAAGTGGCTCGAGTTCGCGAAAACCCATGGAACGCGGTTCACAAGAGCATAGAGATGGTCATGAGTTCCAATGTGGCCTTCTGGCCTCGGACTACATATGCCGCTGACCTCATGTCGCCACACGACATTGAAGGGGTTCTCCACATCTTGGAGGAAGAGGATTTCCAGGGTGAGTATGTCTTACGGAACTTTGTCCGATCGTTGGGGACAAGGAGGTCAGAGGACTCGAACCTGAGGGCTGCAAAGAGGGAGGAGGTTGAGCCGCTCTTCGAACGTCTGCCCTCAGGTATCACTCTAAAACTCGAAGGATTCTGATGCTGGGCTGAGGCTGAGGACACGCGTCGCCGGTACAAGAAAGAGTGATGAGGCCGCAAACACACAGACAAGCTTTTAAACGCCGTCTGGTTGACCATCCTTGCCAAGTTGGCAGATACGCCTTATTGGGCTGGAGAGTCAGCGTACTATGTTTCCTACACAGAGTCTCGGATATGACAGGAACATCACGATGTTTAGTCCCGAGGGCAGACTGTATCAAGTGGAGTACGCCACGGAGGCCGTGCGCCATGGTCCTCTTGCAGTTGGTGTCAAGGCCACAGATGGAGTCGTCATCGCGGGTGAAAAGCGCTCTCCTCATGCTCTCGTTGATCTCGACACACTGAAGAAGATCCTTCTGATTGACGATCACGTGGGCACCGCTATCGCGGGTCTGCATGCAGATGCCCGCAGGCTGATTGACTATGCTCGAGTCAGAGCTCAGGTGAATCGGTTGAGCTATGACGAACCTGTTTCGATTCAGTCTCTGGTTGTGGAGATATGCGACATTAAGCAGTCCTACACGCAGGGAGCTGGAGCCCGACCCTTCGGTGTATCTCTGCTGGTCGGTGGCGTTGATGATGGTGGTCCACAGTTGTACACGACGGACCCGTCAGGTTCATTCTGGGGCTGGAAAGCCGCAGCCATCGGAAAGGAGTCCGACCTCGTACGTGACTTCTTCAAGGACCAGTATCGACCAGACATAGACCTCGCCGGAGCCCTCAAGCTCGCTGTCCAAGGTCTCATGAAGGCAGGCGGTGAGAAGGCCGCAACTGATATGACTGAGAAGGCCAAGACGGTGGAGATAGCTCGGATTGACACCACTACTAAGGTCTTCAAGATTCTCGGTGCGGACGAGGTCGACGCGATTCTGAAGGCAATGTGATCTCAGAGTACTGGGAGCACCTGGTTCACACAAGACCCATTGTATGAGTTTCTTCCGTCAGTCGCCAGCGCGGCACAGTCGTGGTGCTCATTTCTTTGCCAGTTCGACAAGCCTGTCGACAATCATGCCCGCAATGTCAAGCCCGGTGACCTGCGACAGGCCGCTCCATGAAGGTGCTGCATTCGCTTCGATGACACACGGACCGGCCTTTGATTCGAGTATGTCAACACCAGTGTAGTCGAGACGCAGTACCTCTGCGGTTTTGATGGCACACTCCTCATACTCCTCGCTGAGTTGAGCGGGTTCTGCCCGTCCTCCTTCGTGGATATTGGTGCGCCACTCACCCCTTCGTTCTGGAACATAACGATACATGGCACCAACAAGCTTGCCGCCTATGACAAACGCCCTGATGTCGCGCTCTGGCTTTTGGATCGTTTCCTGAACGTAAAGCACTTGACCTAGTTGGTGAATGAACTTCATTGCTCTGTAAGTCAGCTCGGGGTGCTCAGCATGGATTGAGCCCAGTCCTCGTGAGCCAATCATGGGCTTGATTACTACGTCTCCTACTTCGTCCACGAACTTGACGGCAGCGTCGATGTTCTCGCCGACAAATGTGCGCGGAACGTAGATTCCGGCCCTGTGTAGAGTCGTGAGTGTGGCATACTTGTCCTTAGCTCTTCGGAATGAATATGCAGGATTCATGACGTAGATTCCCGCATCCTCGAAGTGCTCCAGCAGGCTGATCCGGAAAGTGACCTGGTCTCCTGTGCCGAATCCAATGGTCCTCACAACAACCCCGGCCATACCAGATATGTCTTCATCCTCGAGGTGTGTGAACCTGTAGGGAATCTGCGCTGACACATCCGATAAGCGAAAGGCCTTCACTTCGTGGCCTGCTCCCTTCATGGCCTCGATCAAGCTGGCTGTGGCCCAGTTATTGATGTTCTCGTCGTATGAGATACCGAGAAGCATGGCGCCCATCTCCATCTTCATGTAGGAGTCTGATTGAGTGCCTTCGCATAGCCAGGTCCTTTTTTGAAGGTGTTGATAGTCTGTGGATCAGGTCAGCGTGATGAGAAGCGTTATGAGTGGATGCGTGGCACTTTCTCGTGAGCGTTCGCGGCAGAGGTTGGGTCGCCGGAACTGCATCTGGCAATAGGGAGAAAGGAAGCAGATGCTTGATGCGTTGATCGAGAAGTCGAAAGAGTCGGCGGAGACCAGACTGGGCAACTCCCAGCTGTTGGCCAAGATGGAAACAGCCTCGAAGGGTCAATCGCCGGCATTTCTCATAGTATCAAGCATCCAGAGATGTGTTCAGGACGCTCAGCTCTTGAGCATTCAGCAAGGCGATGCCTTCTGGGCAACACGATTTCCCGGGCTTCCATTGATGCGTCAGGACCTCTCACCTTTTCTCTTCGGAGGGCCAGCTGCCTACAGCTCTAGATTCCACCAGCGCACTGGGGTCGTGGCGACCTTCGAGTCTGCCGAGAGGGACGATGTCGTGTTGGACACCCTGTCAGCAATCCGTCAGAATGAGAGTCTGAAAGGGCTTCCCATTGTAGGCCTCAGGGTGGATTACGAACTGGGTCGTGTTCGTCTAGTCGTTCACAGTATGGTACGCAACTACGTTCTCGAAAACTCGCTGCTCCGGCGCATCGTCAGGCCCAGTACGTTGGATGAAAGAATGCTTGTCTTGATGTGCTCAGATTCGCGGCTCACTCCTCCTACGACTCGCACCGCCGCGCCCATGGCCATAAGAACTCTCGGTGCCTTTCTTCCCTCGTTCAGCGGAGTCCCAGATGAAACATCCCAGCTGAACACATTCCTGTCTCAGTGGCTTGAGAAGGACGCCATCGAGAAGAAGATCATCATCGTGGCTCATGGGAGCGCCACTGAGGAGCATGCATCCTGTGGAGCTGCGAGAGCTTCTCTCGAGCCTTCTGAGGTTTCCGACAAGTTACTTAGGTCAGTCGTGGAACGAATCGGGATTGACGCTACACGACAAAGCAAGTCCCGTCTCCAGAATCCTGAAGCCCAAGCGATGGCTATCATCAGAGCCACAAAGGAGAATCTCCTAGAATATCCTGTGTTCGTCGACCTAGCTAAGAAGAAGGTCCCAGTCGTGGACCTGATTCTGTTGGCTCGCATGGATACAGTGACGAACGTCTTGACAAAGGTTCAGTGATGTCCATCCTCGTGGTATTCTAGCTTTATGGCGAATAATGGGGTTTGTCAATGGGCGTCTAGACGCATGCGTCGAAAGAAACCAACAGGTCCTCATACATTGAAAGGTCGAACAGAAAGGAGTTCAGTTCGAAGATGGGTACTATTGGCACTCCCTCATGAAACGCCACTTCCTCGACAAGCCAAGTCACGAGGATTGGTATCAACCGGTATGTGCCCTCTCTCAATCCGCCTATCTTTTCGGAGAGTTTCCGCATCTGGCCTGGCAGTCTGGCTGTCCTCTCTTTCTGTTTCTCTGCTGCGGTCATCAGCGCCGATGACTTTCCCGGCCTAACACCCCACATTTTCGCATCAATGACCACAACTGTGCTGCCCTTGACCCCGATGACATCAATCTCCATGCCGCGGAGCAATTCGCTTCCTCTTCTACGAAAGCTCTCGACACAGATGTAGTCATTCTCGCTGAGAACCCTCGCCACAAGCCCCTCGAAGTCCTTCCATGTCGTCTGTTCCACGACGGATTCGATATCGACGCCCAGTGAAACCGCCTCCGTAACGAGAGAGATCCTGTTCTCTCTCGAAACGACAATGCTACCGTCAGTGTCCTCCTGTGCCCCAAGTCTGGTCAGCAGACTCCTCGCAGCATCGCTCACTTCTGTGAGTGTTTCAGAGTCCTTTGTTTCCTCAAGGAGCCGCAGTATCATCTGGGACCTATCGTTCATCTCATATCCGCTTCTGTCGCTCTACTTTATAACATAGATTGCCTCCGGATAGTGGTGATGGCCTATGTCCGAAACCAGCGAGATGTGGCATCATGTGCTCTCAGCGTTCGAGGACTGGATTGACTACGAGGCGACCGGCTTCGGTCCTTGGACGGGATATTTCTCCATTGACAACCTGAGGGACCTGACCGATGATGAGCGGCTGGCGTGGATGCGTTCGATGTGTGATGAGATAATCCCTGGCCGCGTGGAGAAGTGCAGGGCTGCCAGCGTGGCGCTTGAGGACTTCCTCCCATACATGCCCGACCCTGAAACAATTGAAACGGTCCGGTCGATGATCGAGCTGAGCAATGTCATCGAACATGCCATGCTCCGTCAGAGTGACATGATCTTTGACATGATGGAGGAGTATAGCCCTAGTGGATTGGATGACATTGTGCAGTATCTGAGTTCATTGTCGGAGGCCGAAGAGGACGTCAGACACCACATGAGCCTGTACAGCCAAGGCTTTGGCAGATTGAAGTCACTCGGTCTCGAGGTTTCCGATGATATTGCGTGATTGCGTGAGCACATCGGGCACCGCTGGCAAAGCTTAAGTACAGAGTCAGGATGAGGTTCTTCCACCCGAACATGTGAGGTGAAAAGCAAAATGGGTAGTGAAACCGTAACTTCTGCCCATCGAAGTCGGGTCGCTCGAGCAAAAGGTGAGTGCCAAATCCACATACGAGGTGGATGCGTTCTCCAGTGCTGATGATGCAAGAGTAGCGAGCACAGAACCTGCCGAGAAGCCTTCTTTTGAGAGCCTTGCTGCAACGTTCTTCAGACTAGCAGAGGCCCGGCTGAGTGACACACAGAAGACAGTACTGAAAATGAGTGCCGAGTTGCTCAGGTTCCATGACCTGACAGTAACCGCTCTTGCGGATCATGTGTCACGAAGAAGCGGGGTACCATACAGCACAGTCAAGTGGAACCTACATTCTCTCATCGACCTGGGTCTATTGGTCGGGGGTGACATGGTAAGCAGGGGTGTTCAGGCATACCTGACAGCGACGGCGAAAATGCTTGCCGCGTATCTCGAGCAAGCTGGCTGCTAGGAGATGGGGCTGTGATACGGTCCCTCTTCTCAGCCGATTCACAGCGTCCGAATGTTGAGGGGTGCTGCCCCGGCCTCGATCAGTACCTTTCAGCTTTGCGCACTGACTTCATCGGCCCATTGTCCTAGTGAAGAGCTCCCATCCTCTCGTGATGAGATCTCTTGCTTCATCAAGCTTCACAGCGGAAGCGAGTATGAGCTCCACTGAGTGACTCTTGCTGGGCGACATGTCTCCGAGGTTCCATTGCAGACCAGTCGCGATATCCTTCGGACCTTCCAAGGTGTTGTTCACTAGCTGGCCTCTTGAGTCATCAAGCCTCATGCGTGTTGGGGTCGATATCTCCCAGGCCTGTGGGTCAGGCCGCGATGCCATCAGGACATGGACTGGGCTGTTGTCCCATACATGGAGTGTCCTTGTGTCTGTTTCGAACGATCCGAAGTCGTCGTTATAGCTGCTTGCGCCGCCGATGTCAAAGTCCATGAAGTTGTAGAGTTTCATGTCTCCGACGGTCCTTGTGCTCACGTTGATTGCCGTGCAACGGACGAGCATGATGGGCTCGTTATAGCTCCAGAGTTCGATTCCGAGCTCTAGGACTGGAACACTCTCTTCTTGTTGAGAACAGCTCAGGCCGACTCTCAGCTTCTGTCCTTCCCGCTTGTTTTCTTTCACGGAGATACCGGTGACTTCTGTGGAACTGAAACGGTGTTGCCGTCCACCCACCCTGTAGGTTCCCCAGAACCCTCCTTGGTATTCTGCTGGGTTTCTCAGCAGCAGGTGCTCGGCACCGTTCGAATCGATCAGGCTGAGACGCTTGATGTAGAAGCCAAAGCGACCCCTTCCTCAGGACGAACATTCGACTGCATAGGCAATGTCCAGTCTCGGAGTGCGGTTGCCGGTTTCCAGAATCTCAGACATGCCGATCACTGGTCCATTCCACGAAGACTGCTCGTTCGATATAAAACTAGTCCGGTGAGGCTCACCAGACATGATCGAACTGCCTAAGCACTAAGGGATTGACGCAGTGTGACCTGAGCGCAAAGCTTGATAAACCGCTCAGGAGAGCCGCTATCGCTCTGGATGTGTGACGGCCATGCCGACTCTCACTATCGATCAGCTCGAGAAGTGGTACAGGAAACGTCTTGCAGACAAGTCAAAGGACTTCGTGAAGCTCGCTGAGAGGAGCTACAAGGCTGTTGAGAGGTCACTGAAGGATGTCGAAGCAATTGCCAAGGAACTGAAAGAGGCAAGTGCCGAAGAAGACGCTGAGTCAACCGGGATAGCGTCGCGTTTTGCCCTGAAGATAAGCGAGATCGTACGCGACTTCGATGTGAAGAAGACTATCACGTATGAAAGCACCGAAGCCATGCAAGCAGAGATACAGCGTTTCATCCAAGAGCTTTGGGGCGCGGGCCGTCGCTGGATAGGAAGGATGGACAAGAAGCACAAGTCATCAATCAAGTCACTAGACGTCTACATGAAGGATCTTTCGCTAGAGATGAAGAAGATAGGCAAGCTTCTGTATGACTTCAGCTGGCTCAAAGACCTTGAACGCATCGAAGGCAGAATTCAGGCATTCCGTGAGCTGACTCTCGGAAGGGAGAACTTCGATGAGCAGGTACGCCAAGTCAGGCTCAAGATTAACACAGCCAAGTCTGAGTCTGCAGTGGCAAACGCAGCTTATGAGGAATTCAAACGATCATCAAATGTAGCTGAGCTCCTGAGTGTGGATGAGGAGTCGGAGCGGGTTTCCAGCATTCTCAGGATGAAACTGAACCCACTTAAGAAGCAGGTGAAGGCCTTTCTACAGAAAGACACAGGCATCCGTGTTGGAGCATCGGGACAAAAGGCTCTCATCGACTACTTCGAGGACCCTCTGCTTGCCATTGCGCAGGACGCCGACGGCTACGCATCTCTTGTCGAAGGCTTGGAGGGATTGAGGGAGGCTCTTGAGGACGGCAAGCTCATGTTGAAGGATAGACTCGAGAGAAGGGCGATTGAAGAGATAGACGACATAAAGAACGGTTCGCTGCGAGATCTTCAGGCCCAGGCCAAGGCACTTGATGAGAAACGGCATCGCTTCGTCGACTCGGAGATTCATGCCAAGAACAAGGAGATGGCAGCAGCTGTCCAAGAGGCGGCGAAGAAC
This sequence comes from Candidatus Thorarchaeota archaeon, assembly GCA_003345595.1. Taxonomy (GTDB): domain Archaea; phylum Asgardarchaeota; class Thorarchaeia; order Thorarchaeales; family Thorarchaeaceae; genus OWC5. The sequence continues at coordinate 20,426 of PRDI01000115.1, forward strand.
CTTGAGTATCATTGCAGTGACCTTCTCAGAATGAGGGATGAGATTACACGTCAGCTTGAGAAGATCAAAGAGTCAAAGAGCCGTATAGAGAATGACATAATGACCGCCTTTGGAGAGCAGGTCACTGTGGACGTGGGAGTGACACTTGAGCCTATTCTTGAGAAGTGCAATGTCGAATAGGGGGTTTCTGGCCCTTTGAGAGTACTTGTCACTTCGGAGCGTGACATCGCCAGTCAGACCATCCGCGATGTCCTCATTGAGGAGCATGGGTTCCGTGAAACGGGACAGACTTTCGAGGGCCATCCCGTCATGAGTCTGAATGGGTCAACACTTCTTGTCACTTCGAGCCGGGACTTGACCATGTGTGACCATCTCGAAGAGCACTTCAAGTCTGAGGTCTTTGTCTTCTGTTCTCGTCATAGGGCTCAGTCAGGCCGGCCTGCCCTGCTAGTGCATAGCACAGGCAATTTCGGAAACGAAGCACTGTTCGGCGGTTCGCCTCGGCAACTCTCGGTTTCCATTGCATCGCTTGTATCCTCAGCTTTGACAAGGCTTCAGCGAGAGCAAAAGGAGAGAGGGCTCATGAACTTCGATGTTACGATGGAAGTCACTCACCATGGACCAACCTCCATGGAAACTCCTCTGTTATTCGTTGAGCTCGGCAGTGATGAGGCGTGTTGGCGGAACAGGGAGGGTGCCCGTGCCGTGGCAGCAGCGGCGCTAGAATGCACAAAGGAGCCTATTACGGGCGACGCTGCAATCGGGTTCGGCGGCACTCACTATGCGAGCAAGTTCACTGGTCTTGCCCTCGCCGGGTCATTCAGAATCGGTCACATAGCCCCCAAATATGCTCTCGATGACATTACTGATGATGTAGTACATCAAATGGTCGAGCGTGCGAGAGAGAAAGTCAGTGCTGCCCTCATAGACTGGAAGGGAACCAACGCAGAGCAGCGGGCAAGGATCATGCCAATGATTGATAACCTCGGCCTAGAGATAGTCCGTGCAAGAGGGGCCTAGGGCTTTGCCTATTCGGTATTCTGGGCGAGGTGGCACCTAGACGTCCTTCTGTATGCTCGGAGAAAGTCTAAATACGCGTCATGCTCCTGATGCACATCAACGCCACCAACGTAGGGGTCATAATGCCAGAAGGATCACTTGCGGACCTTGAGAAGAAAGTTGACCGTCTGAAGGATGAGCTTGACGATATCAAAAGTGATGTTAAGGCTCTGTCTCAACTCCCATCAATTGCTGAGGGTGTAGAGTCAATCGGATCGGAGATGGCAAAGCTCCAAGCACAATCATCAATGAGCGACAAGCTGGAGGAGCTTTTGTCATATACACAGAGTATTGAATCGAGCATGAAGGAGGTTGCTGGTTCAAAAGAGACGGAGGTACTCTTCAAGAAGATAGATGACATACTCATCTCGGTCAAGGACCTCGGCTCGAGTTCCCAAGAGATTGGCGGACTAGAAGGAGAAACCACTCTGGGTAAGAAGATTGACGATCTTCAGCACTATGTTGCGAGTCTGTCAACACTGGAGGAGAAGTTCGGAGATCTCTCTGATGCCTTTGCTGAAACGAAGGAGATCGTCGGGATAATTGTAAGACAGCTGGACGACATCGAGCGCAAGTACAACAAGACTCTCGAGGACGTCAACAAGGCCCTTGAGATGGTTCTGAAGGTTACGGGAGTAGGCGCCAAGGTGGAACCCGCGAAAGCCACTCCGAAAGCAGAGTCGAAAGAGCCGCAACCCACGGAGTCTGCTCATACCGAGGAACCCGGCAGTGACGTGTCGACGACAGCCTCAGTTGATGAGCTCATTGACGGCCTTCTGAAGCTAGTTCGGCCACGGACCAATGCTGACCGAATGTCAAGGGCGCTGGAGGACACTAGGGACAAACTGACTGCGCTCGTGCCGAGTGGCACCCCAGTCCTCTACCAGTTTGGCAAGTTTGCACGCGAGCTGAAATCGTATCCGCCAACAGCTACTCTGAATGAGAATGACATAGCCCGCCTCAACAAGGAAATACGGGGTTGGGCTCAGAAGCTAAAGGAGCTTGCTAAGAGCGATTAGGGTTGATATGTCCGAGGTTCAGCTCGTCACTCATGAAAAACGCACTCGGAATGTCTTCGTGTATGTTCCATAACTTTATCATGCAAAACCTCAGATGCGCATCCGCAATTCGAATGCGATAGGCACAGCGAGCAGCAGGTACGGCTGCTGAAACCGAGAACTGCATCAGAGTACTTGTCATTGGAGTTGAGACCGCGATGGACTACGAGAAGCACGACAACGCACTGGCCTCGAGGATGAGGCTGCTCGACAAGACCGCAGACACTCAACTCGCAAAAGAACTGATGCAACTTCACAAGAAGAAGTGCACTGACTGTCAGGAAGACAGGCTTGGCTGCACTGTTCGCCCAGCCTGCAAGGACCGCAACTTCCTGATAATGCTCATTGAACTTGGTGTTGAGCCGCCAGACCTCCCGAGCTTCTGTTACTCCCAGTACCTTGACCAAGTGAAGCGTTTCATACTTGAGCGAAAGGGCCGGGATATGATCGACCGCAGGATCCCGATTAAGGATCTGCTCTCTGTCCTGAACATGGGCTCAATCAGGCAGTTCACAACTAGGTTCTCTAAGATCTGGTCTCGGTCCTCTGCAGTCCGGGAGGACAATGTCATGATCGTGATTGGAGACGAGTTGCTGTTCCATTTCGATTTTGCGCGTGGCATAGTCACGCTGAACCCAGATCACTTTCCGATTGGGAATTTCCACTTGCTTAAGCTTTACGTGAATTTGCTGTCAGAGCACTACGGACTGACTTCTAGAGTATCAGACACCACTCGCAACTGGTGGGTTCTTCGCATGGACTTGACCGATGGAAGGTCCGAGGATGAGCTGAACTCATTATCTTCGATTCTTGACAATCGCATTGAGTCCATGAATGTGAGCTCCTCGAATCGTGGCATGGTCTTGCAGATAGAAATCATTGATGATGGACACACGCCTCATTTCGAGGTGGGCGATCTCAAGAGAGTCTTTGCCTTCGCCTCGAAACAGGGCAGAGAAACACCAGCCTAGCGACCTTGCTGGCCGCACTTAACGCAAAGATGGGTGAACACGCCTTGAGTAAGAAAGGGCAAAATGAAACTATCACGAAAGCACTGGAGAAGAGCCTTGGGATAGGTGAAGTTGATGCCAAGGCCTTGACTGCAGTGCTAATGGGCGGAAACATGACCGCGGGGGCCGTTTCGATTCTTGCCGGTGAAAATCTGCATGATGTGGAGGCGGCCTTGGAGAATCTCCACGGTAAAGGCCTTGTCGTTCGAATGGATAGTGTTGTGCCTGTCTACAGGGGAGTATCTCCCGCGATTTCAGCTGTGGAGAGCCTAGCCGCGACAGCTCACAAGATCAGGCCATTGATTGACCTGTCGCAGTCAACTCACAAAGTCTATGATGAGTCTCTGACCACAGCCATGGAAGGACTGCAGTCCTCGCGGAAGGGCTTGGTGTCTGAGCTTGGAATCGCGCTTGACAATTATGAGTCGACAGTCCTCGAAGGCATGCGGACTAGTTGCGGAAGCATGATCGAGTCTGTTCGCCAAGTGTTCATTACATTCTCTCAGGATGTCAGTACGTCGTTCGCTGAAACGCTCGAGAGCGTGGATGGGGGGTTTGTCGCTGGTTGCTCGAATCTTCGGATTGAGCTCGAAGCAGTTCAGAAGCAGTTGCAGACAGAACTGGATGATATCAGCAGGGAGTTTGGCCAGTCGATTGCGGCTCAATCCTCTTCCTCATTAGAGTCGATGACTGACTTCGGCAAGAAAACCAAGGCACTTGCCCAGAAGACGAAGTCCGCCACAAAGGATGCCATTGCAAGCGCCGTTCAGGGGTTTCATGATGCAGCCGCAGAGGCAGCTGCCCAAGTCGACGCGGCTTCTTCCGGGGTTGCTGATCAGACTGTAGCAGCCCTTACTGCAGTATCACAGGAAACAGACCAGCTATTGGAGCAGTTCAATTCCGAATTGGATAAGGCGCGTGATGATGCACAGAACTACCTTGCTGCCCTTGTGGCGCAGGCACGCGAGCTCTCAGGCGACGTCGCTGGCACTGCTCGTGGCAAGGTTGAGGAAGCGCAGGCAGTCATCGGCTCGGTGGTTCCTGACGTTGACTCGTGGGGAAAGGAAACTGGTGACTTCATGAACTCTGCAGCCCAGACAGTGGTCGCTCAGCTTGATCAGGTGAGCTCCACGAATGCCGGCTACCTTGACGGAATGAAAAGCAGCATAGCAGCATACTTGGATAGAGCAGGCTCTACGCTTGGAGGCTCCTACAGCTCAGTCAAGAATCTGTCTTCGGAGTGCCAAGCTGCCATGGAAAAGCATGTCGGAGACTCTAACGCATCACTGCTGAAGATAATGCAGGCCTTGTCTTCCACCAATGAGGAGCGGATACGCATTACATCAGAGTCCCTACTATCGGGGCTCGACAAATGGATCGGTGACATAGGACGGAACATCGAGAAGAAGATGACGCAAGCCGGCAAGGATGTCACTATTGGCCTTGACGCAGAAACCAAGACGTTTTCTTCAATGACAGCGGACATAGCAAGCAGGCTGAGCACGGCCCTTGGCACCGTAGTATCTGATACCGCCGGCAAGAACAAGTCCCTCATGACGAAGGCAAGGAAGATCGCTCGTGAATTCGAAACCGATGTAGCGACCGGACTAAGCGAAACCCTTTCTCAGCTGGCATCGTCAGCAGGTTCACAGACAGTGGAAGCCAAAGAACTCTATGATAGCATGAACTCGTTGCTTGACTCCCATATGACACAGAGCCTCTCGACATTGAGTTCTTACTCGGACAAGGTCCAGAAGCAGATCGATAGCACAATCGATGAGCAGATGGCGAGGTTAGAGAGTCACGCCCAGGGAATTCGAGAAGACTTCCACGCGCACATCGGTGAGATGACAAAGGAGTTCCTTACAGCAGCCCAAAGCATGCAGGCAGCTTTCAACGGTATGCTCTCAAGCAAGAGTCTTGAAACCCGCGACTCCCTGAGCTCTGCGCAGACGGAGTTCAAGAACGCGATAAAGACCGAAATGGCTGAGCTACAAGAGGGCTCTGTGAAGATTCAACAGGAATATGCATCTGGTATAGCCGCCAGGGTCGAGGAGGTCACCGCCTCGCATCAGGCAATGAAGCAATCTCTCGAGGACATCACCACCAAACGACAGTCCGATTTCTCTGAAGGCTTGGCAGACACGCTCAGTGCGATTGAGGCAGTCATCGCGGATGTTGAGGGCAGACTGAAGGAGATTCAGTCAGACACTGGAGCGTCTTCATCCACGAGCAAGGCCAAGTCGCTCTTGACGAAGGCCAAGAAACTTGCACGAGAATTCGAGGCCGATGTAGCGACCAGGCTCAGTCAAACCGCCTCCCAGTTTGCTTCAGCAGCCGGCTCACAAGCAAAACAGGCGAAAGCACTCTACGAGAGCTTGAACTCATTGCTCGACTCCCATCTGACACAGAGTGTGTCGACACTGAGTTCGTATGCTGACAGACTGCAAAAGCAAATTGATGGCACAGTCGATGAGGAAATGGCAAGGATAGAGACTAATGCCCTAGGAATTCGAGAGGATTTCCATTTCCACGTTGAAGAGATAACGAAACAGTTTCTCACGATGGCTGAGAACGTGGAGTCGGCATTCAATGGTCTGCTCTCGGGCCAGAGTCTTGAAACCCGGGACTCCCTGAGCTCTGCGCAGACGGAGTTCAAGAGCGCTATCCGGTCCGAACTAGCCAGTCTACAAGAGGGCTCGGTGAAGATCCAAAAGGAGTATGCTTCCGGCTTGACCGCCAAAGTCGAGCAAATCACTGCCTCACATCAGGAAATGAAGAAGTCGCTTAAAGACATGGCTGCCGAACGGCAGTCCGATCTATCTCAGAAACTGACAGGTATTGTCGGCGCGTTCGAGGGAGTCGTTGCGGACGTTGATGCCAGACTGGGAGACATTCAATCGGTCACGATCCCGCAGGTGAGTCAGGAACTTGCTAACGCATCGAATGAGTTCAGCACTTCAGTCGTCACAACGTGCGACGGCATGACTTCTCGGATTGGAGCTGTCGTCGACGCCACCAACGAATATCTCACCAAAGGAATGACTGGCATGAGGACGACAATCGAAACCTTCGCGACAGAGCAGAAGGATGCAGAGCAAGGTATGGTTGCTGACGTAGGCAAGAAGCTCGAAACTCTTGCAAACAAGATGACGAAGGACCTCTCACAGGAATCTGAGTCGTATCGTGAAACCGTAATAGCCAAAGAGGAGGAGGCAATCAGTGCCCGTGCTGCGGTGGAGGCGGAACTCGCATCGGTGCTTGATTCGCGTAGGGGTGAGGCTGAGCGCGCATTAGTCACAGCCTCGACGTGGATGGAATCGACGGTTAACAGTGTGTTGTCGACACTTGCAGTTCTCGGTGAGAAGGTCAAGAACGAAGTTGCGGCTGTCCAGCAAGGCTTGGCCACTGCAGCCGACGATGCTGAAACCGGAATTGTTCAAAAGACGACGACGAACATTGACAAGTTCGAAGAGGCGGCCACAGCCCTGATTCGAAAGGTGGAGCGCAGTTTCAGGGATAAGGCGTCTGGCTTCCAAGCTGGGTGCGATGTAGCAGTCGCAAAAGGCATCAAGTCTGTGTCCAGTCTGCCCAATTCGCTTTCTAAGAAGGTTCGAGCTACAATGGACCAAGGCGAAGCTGGCATGGGGTATGCTAGTTCGGGTGTCCTGGATAGCTTGTCTGACGACGTTTCTGCATATGAAGGTGCATCAAAGGCTGCGGTCGAGGAACTGAGTTCGGAAGTAGTCCGTTTCAAGGAACAGCTGATTGGAGTGAGAGACTCATTGCTGGAGCGCATAATGGCAAGTGCTGCGGCCACAAGTCGACAAGCGTCAGAGAAGCCCGAGTCGACAATGACTGAAGCAAAGACCCTACTGAGTGGCAGCCTACAGGTGCTTACAGGGATGATAGCGAGTGACGCTGCTGACAGAGACGCTGCAGTGTCTGAGTGGTCCGGTCAGCTTATTGGCCAGGCAGAAGCGGCAGTTTCAGGGGCGAAGAAGGCGCGTAACGACTCGATAGCGAGGTTTGTTTCAGAAGCTGACGAGAGCCTTCAACGCTGGTCGACAGATCAGAGGAGACGAGGCACCGAACTTGCGAACAAAGTCGAAGAAACGTTGACTCAGGCGGAATCCACCGTTGTTGCTTCGGCAGACTCCTTGGAGGCAGTCAAGGTAGCTAGTCAAGAGATGGAGAAGGTTTCGACTGGCAAGACATGGTATCTGACTGGGGAAGAAGAAACGCGCGCCCACATATTGGATATGACCCAGAGGGCAAAAGAGTCTATACTCATCTCTACTGTCAGTTCGTCCATCTTGGACATCAAGAACCTAGCCAAGGTTTCTGACTCCGTCAGGAGAGTGCTGATCCTGCCTGAAACGGAGGAACCTGAGTCAGTGCTTCAGGAGCTTGAAGGCTGGCGTATATGGAGTGTCACGACTCCAATGCTCTTGGCAGTCATGGATGACAAAGAAGTTCTGATTGGGGGCGCGGCCGAAACGGGTCCGTCATTGGTGCTGGTGTCAAATGACGAGGCATACCTGCAACTGTACCATGACATACTCGGGCCCCGTTTGACAAACCAGCGCAAGAGATCATAAAACCAGCGTATAGATGATGGCGTCTTCGTCTCCGTAGTATCCCGGCCGCCTTCCTGCGGGGGTCATTCCAAGACTTTCGTATAGGAGTCGTGCGGCTGTATTGCTCTCCCGGGCTTCAAGACTGCAGATTCTCAGGCCACTTCTTCTCATGGCATCAACGGTATAGGCCATCAACAAGCGACCTTGGCCTCTCCTCCTGCAATCTCTTCTGATAGCGATGTTGAGGACTGTGCCAACGGGTCCTTTTCCTGCCTGCTGCCATACGACATAACCTGTGACTTTTCCGTCTTCTTCTACCACGCGCATGACCACACTCTCTCCTGAGGGAGTTTTGACTGTCCCACCATGTGAAGCCAAGTCTTCGAATATCGCGCGATCCCACGGGTCCGGGAAGCTAGTCTGCTCTATCTCTGAAACCATAGCCACATCTTCCAGTTTCACAGGTCTGATTGTGCGTACCATCAGATCACTTCGTAGTTTCGGTCGGCGTCAGTTTCTCGACAAATCTATTGTTTTGATACGATATCTACGGAGCTGCCGCATCTTGGACAGAAGGACGCTTTCTCTGGCAATGGCGCGCCGCACATGGAGCACCGGCCCACCATTGGCACATACAGCCGCTCGGCAGCTGGAGGGACTGATGTTTCCCAATCGGCCATTCTGCGGGAAGTCACTACTGTCAGGAGCAGTGTCATCAAGAACAGGAACAAGAAGGCAAGCCCAATAGTCCATAGAGGGCTCATGTTGCCGAAGAAGAAGAATGGGAATATAAAAATGAAGCCGCCTCCGAGATTGGCATCAGATAAGGCCAGCAGCAGGAAACCGGCCGCGATTGCTGCGAACCCAATCAGGACGAGCGCCAAAGGTCCTCTCAAAGGTTTCACCAGATCAGGACTTCCACACAAACCGTTGTTGTCCGCACTGATTCATGAATTTGTTAACCCCTCAAAGCAAATGGGAAGTTCGCCATCAGGTCTAGTGCAGGTCAATCAGAGCATGCCTTGCTGTTTGAGCTGCTCTACAATCCTGTTGTACTTAGTGTCATCGCCAATCATGGAGTTGACTGCCGCTTCTTGCGAATGGGAGCCAGGAATGACGCTAACCTGAACCTTGGAGTCGGGGTACGATTCCTCCAGTCGGTGCCGTATCAGGATGCCGATGAGTCCACCCATAGGGCAGTGCGGCGATGTCGGCTTGAACCTGACCTTGATGGTACCGTCCTTCACTTCGATGTACTCCGTCTTTATTATGCCCATCCTTGGATCAGTTATGCTGACTGGATAGTCTGGATCCATCACTGGTTTCAGAGTCTCGAAGACTTCAGCAGGCGTTGTCATACGTTTTCCGAGTAGCGCCGCCTCTTGAGAACTTAATAACCTATGTCTATGCTCAACACGACGGCCTTTCTGAGGAAGTCCTTCAGTCTGGTCCCAATGCCACTACCTAGTATCCGCAACTCTCTGGGCGTCAAGGCGGGTCATAAGGTATATCAATGGATAGGAGGTTGGTAGTGACAGCCTAGCTGCTTTGCCACCCTGACCGCAGCGATATTTCAGGGAGAATGAGGACAGGAATCATGTCACCACAGAGCTCCACACGCAGAGGAGAGCGAGAGAGTAGGTCGCGGTACCTCTTCAAGATCACAGTACTTGGTCCTGAGGACACTCTGCTTGAGGAGGTTCTGCAGGTGTTCAGCAAGCGTGTTGTAACCGTTGACGGCATCAGCATAAGCGCAGCAGACCGCGCAACAGATGGTTCTGATGTCAAAGCTCTAATCATGTCACCAAAACATGATGCGCTTGATATAATGCTCTCTCTGACATACAAAGGTGCCAATGCCGCTATTATCGTCCTCCGTGAGGCTGACCCCGAGGTGGAAAAGCACTACCGGAATGAGGTTAGGGTGAAGGCTGGCGGACTGCCGACAAGGGTGTTCTCGGTCGGTTCGGACTTCAACGAAACAAAGAGATGTGAGATTCTAAGGACTCTGGACAGCCTTCTTGAGGAGATACTGGCATCAAGACAGACCACGCGTCCTGTGGAAAGCTGAGCGCCGCGTATTGCAAAGCTATATCTCGAACTCATGTAATGTAGTCATCGGTGTCACAATTGAGCTCTGACAGAGACGAATCGTACTGGCTCGGCGTGCGAGACGCACTCCGAATGATCGACTCTTTTGTAGCTTGGTCACGTAGAAACCCTGCGCGAGCCAAGAAGCTGGATGACTTTGTGGATGATGCATTGATTGCTGTAGGTAAGCGATGCAAGTCTTGTCTCAGTCAGGCACTAGGAATAAGCTTCGCCGGGTCCGATGCAGAAGAGGGCAGTCCATTCGACATTCACGAACCCGCGCCCGAAACGATAGAGAAGCCTGCTCACGGCGGCGTACAGCAGCCGGTCCCCGATGTGCCTTCGCCATGGGCTCCAACGTACTCTCATGAGCCAGTTTCCCCTGTAACGCCTACTGAGTTAGAAGAGGCTCCCAGTGAGGCCCTTGGAGAGATGCGGGACCTGACCGAGGAAACTCCGTTGGACCTGCCTGACCGCGGTGATGAGTCTGCGCGCATTGAAGCTGACATGATACGCCGAGCCGAAGAGGAAGCTCGTGCTCCGTCTGAAACTGGTGACTCATCTTATCCAGAAGCACCGGACATCTCCTCAATGGGTATTCCTCCTTCTGTTGAGCCCAAACATGTTGAAGAAAGGCGTGAGGAAGGACCCAGAGACTTCATCTCTGACTTTGAGCTCATAGAACCGACCCCACTGATTGTGGAATCGGCCAAACCGGAAGAAGAAACTCCTCCAGCGCCTCCTCCAGAGATAGTT
>PRDI01000116.1 GCA_003345595.1 Candidatus Thorarchaeota archaeon
CCGCTGTCGACTGCTGCCAAGGCGTCTGACATATTCGCGTACTCCGTGACTGTGATGGTTTCGATGCTAGCGCCGTGATAGATTTCCTGTGAACCTGCCTGGGCAGGGTTAGCAATAGACACTCTGGTCATAGAAGTCGAAAACATTGCTTCGTCTGGTGGCACGGATGTCAAGATGATGACAAGTAGCACGGCGATTGGCAAGGCATAACGGGACTGTTGGCAGTTCATTTCAGCCCTTTCTCCTGCGAAAGGTCAACGGGTCGACCCGTGCGAGGTCGTCGGCTGGCCGGCTTGCAGATAAGCGTACCGCATCAAGCACAAGCCGAAAGCTGCCAAGGCAGATCTGCTAATCCGATTTCCGTCCGCCAGAGTCAATCAGCCGCATCATTTCATCTGCGTTTGTCGCGGCGGGCAGGCAATTCCTATCGATACATACATACGCGGTGGCCCTGTTCCCTACTGGCCTGTAAAATCTAGTGAAGGATGCAAGGCGGTCGAGATCCTCCACTTGATGGCCAGTCGCTCGAAGCAACACACTCACATTCGAGAGGAAACTTCTTGAGAGCATACGGATCATCTCACTAGCCTCTTCACTGTTATGAGGAGTCGCAATGACCACCTCACAGGAGGGCCCAAGGATGAGGTCGAGTCCAGCTAGCATCATAGCATGCCCAGCATGATCAGCCGTGATGTCATTCGCGAAGGCCGCGAGAGTTGCCGATGCTCTCCCTTCAAACGTTTCATCGCCTAGAATGCGAGCTAGTCTAATCATGTTCAGGACAGAAACTGAGTTGCCGGACGGGACTGGTCCATCATGCGTTTCCTTGTCCCGCATCATAATCTGTTCTGAGTCGTCTGACGAGAAGAAGAAACCACTCGACTCCCTATCCCAGAAATGTCGCAGAGAATAGGAGCTAAGATCTCGAGCGATCTCCAGATAGCGTGGCTCAAAAGTGGTTTCGTAAAGCTCGATCAGACCCCATGTCATAAAGGCATAGTCGTCAAGAAATGCGCGTATTTTCGCGTGACCGGCACGATACGTGTGCAGCAGCCCTCCATCTTGGCTCCGTAACCTGCTCAATATGAACTCGGCCGCTTGCTGCGCGGATTCTACATAGCTGTTTTCACCAATCGCTCTCGCAGCAATTGCCAAAGCGGCGATCATGAGACCATTCCAGTCAGCAAGTATCTTCTCGTCTCTATTTGGTCGGGCTTGTTTGTATCGTGCGGCCAATAGCTTCTCTCGCGCCGATGCTAGCATCTTCAACAGCTGGGCCGTGCTGACGCCGATTACATCAGCTGTCGCTGTCAGTGGCTGTTTGATATGCGGAATGCTTCTTCCTGTATGGTCTTCAGTCGTTTCTTCTTGGTAGTTACCTTCAGGCGTGATGTCAAAGCGGTGACGGAAGGCATTGAATTCGTCTGGGCTGAGAGCATCTTGAAGCTGACTGAGCGACCAAAGGTAGAACCTTCCCTCCTGATTCTCGGTGTCGGCATCTTCGGCGGAGTAGTAGGCACCACCCGGATCTCTCAAGTCTCTGTTGACGTAGGTCAGCACCTCTCTGACCACACTTGCATATTCTTCGTTCTTGGTTGCTTGATATGCCTCAGCATATGATATGACAAGCAGGGCCTGATCGTAGAGCATCTTCTCAAAATGCGGTCGGTTCCATTCAGAATCAGTAGAGTATCTGTGAAACCCGTACCCTATCTGATCAAAGAGCCCCCCGTCTCTCATTGCATGGAGCGTCTTCTCAACCATGTGCAGAGCACGTTCGTTGCCTGTTCTCTTCCATTCACGAAGCAGAAGCATCATGATGTGAGGCGACGGAAACTTCGGGCTAGATCCAAAGCCACCATGTTCTTCGTCAAACGCGGCGCTTAATGTCTGAAATGACTCTTCAAGAGTACGAACACTGAGCTTCGGTGAGCCGCTTTGGGGATTCTCTTTGGTGAGCGCTGAGTGCACTCGGCTCAGGACTTCATCTATGTTAGACCGATTGGTGCTCCACAGCTCATGTAATCGAGGAATGAGATGCAGCATGCCAATCTGCCCATAACTATCCTCCTTAGGAATGAATGTCGCCGCGAAGAATGGCTGCTTGTCAGGTGTCATCACAATCGTGAGCGGCCAGCCTCCTCTCCCAGTCATCAACTGAGCTACTCGCATGTATACTCTGTCGATGTCTGGTCGCTCTTCCCTGTCCACCTTGATGCTAACGAAGTTCTCATTCAGTAATCTCGCTACATTTGAATCCTCGAAGGATTCATGGGCCATCACGTGACACCAATGACAGGAGCTGTATCCAATTGAAAGGAATATTGGCTTGTTCTCGATCCTTGCTTTATCGAACGCTTCTTGACTCCAGGGGAACCAGTCCACCGGGTTTTCGGCATGTTGCAGCAAGTACGGGCTCTTCTCATTTGCCAGCCTGTTCAGGGCTCGCGGCTCCTGTATCATGTGAACTCCTCGCGATGCTCTTGGCTGGGCTTTGCTTAACGATTGTGAATCATTTAAAGCCTTTGCTATGACCTAGGCGATTCTTCCTGCGGAGAATAGCTCTGGTGCCTCAGCGCGGCATGAAGCTGGAAAGTGGCGAATTGGGATAAGGGGGGTGCAAGTTCACGCTGTATTCGCAGAGTGGTTACGTCGCCCGCAACGAAGGAATCTTGGGTGGCAGCCGGACTAAGTGCGTCGGGTCTCAGCTCGTGGCCAAGAAGATGTGTCCGTTTGACTCGACAAGCTTCCCTTGGCGAATCAAGGACTCCACATGATGCTCTATCATCCAACGTTCGAACTGCAGCATCACGGGCCCAGCGAGAGATGGATAGATGATTGGATGTTCGAGAATCTCGTTGACCGATTTAGCTCCAGCCGCGACGGCTTTCATAACCAGTTCATCCCGTCTGTCGAAGTGCTGCAGATATCTGTCGAGGGCTTGCCTATAGTCCTGAACCAGAGGATTACGGAGATGGCCGCTAATGTACTGGTTGTAGCTCCTCTCCTTCACGCTCTTAATGGAGTCCTTCAGCTGTACTATTGACGAGTTGGGGTGGCCATAGAAGGGGCCGAAGTCGGTGCAGTCAATGTCTGCTGCGAAGAGATAGGCCGGCTCCATAATCTCCAGGCACATGTGATCCGGCAGATGCCCTTTCGTATAGAATGTCCGAAGAGTGATGTCGTCCAGTGCAATCTTGTCACCGTTGTGGAGGACCTCGTCAACGCGTCCTTCGTCCAAGGCGCCATACATCTGATCGTTCACTAGCTGTTCCCAGAGATGTCTGACGGACTGTCCGGGAGTGAACCCCAGGAATTCCTTCATCTTCTCCTTGTCATCGAACAGAGGTGCTGTCACCTCGTTGGCCGCGATTCTGCACCCTGAAACTCGGTTCAGTCTGACAGCGTGAGTGATGTGATCGGGGTGAATATGGCTAAGGACTACGGTGTCTATGTCACGAAGCTCAAGATTCAGAGTCTTGAGGAGTGCACGTAGGCTTTCGATGGGACAGCCGGGATCTATGACAACAACATCTCCAGAAACGACCACCAACGTGTTACACTTTGGGAATGCACCCCCAATGACCACATGCACGCCATGGCCGAGTCCAACATAGCTCAAGATACATGACCCCCTGCTACGAGGTCTATCATGTGATTTCTAGGCTCCGGGGGTATCGCCGCCGCACTGAATCCGAGTATCAGAGGCTCATTCACGAGATGCTTGAACCTTCACTTCTGCTGCGCTCCGCGCCGCCTGCCTCCAGACCCGGAAGTGACTCCAGACGACCGGTATCATGGCGGATAGAACGAGTATCGTGATGAGCAGCGTGCCCACAACAGGCGTCGTATTGGTTGGTATCTGGTCGGCTTCAATCGCGTCGACCCAAAATCCGAGAAGGAATCCCATCGCAGAGGGGATCGTTAGGATGGCAAGAATGAAGAATATCAGAAACGCTCTGAGCGGGGACGCTTGGATTGTTCTCGCAAAGGCTCCGAGAAACCTGTGCTTCTGCCAGCGAGAGCCTTCTGCGACAATCCAGAAGACAAAGAAAAGAGCCACTATGAGGAAGAAAGGTATAAGCAGAATCTCAAACCACATATCGGGCACTACCTTTGCGTCTTGGAACGTCGATTCGTAACTCTAGATATATCCTTCGGTTCGCGTTGGGCGAATCCGACTGATATCAGGGGAAGTGCTTCCACAAGAGGTGGTGCTCTAACATGAATGTATACGTCCTAAGTTGCTTTGTACTGCAGCCGGGCTTCGTAGAGTCTGCGGAGTTCCACTAAGGTGGTTGCGTCTTCCGGTCTCTTGTCGTCCCTTATTCGAGCAATGCGTGCGAATCTCAGGGTCATACCCCCATCATAGGTTGGGCTCTCCTGTATCTCAGAAACGAGGACCTCGACTACTATCTCTGGCCTTACTTTGATGACTCGTCCTTCTTTCCCAGTCTGTATATCCAGCAACCTCTTGGTCATACTTTCGAACTCCGGATCTGTCAGCCCCTTGAATGTCTTGCCTATCATGACATAGTCGTCTGTTTCCTCGTTCCTGATTGCGAGGTGATAGTCAGACAGCCACTTGCTCCTCCTGCCATATCCCCATTCGGCACCGACTATCACCATGTCAAGTGTGATGGTGTGCTTTATCTTGAACCACGTCTTCCCACGTAAGCCCGGGACATATGTAGAATCCAGTTTCTTCACCATCAGTCCCTCATGGCCCAGCTGAAGGCTCCGTTCGAAGAATCTCTCTGCATCTGAGTCGCTGGATGTTACCAACCTTTCAACTATCATATCCGGCGGAGCGATCTGTTCCAGGACCGTGCGCCGCTCTGCATAGGGTCTGTCCACAAACGCCTTTCCTCCCTCCATTAGTACGTCGAACAGTCTGAGCTCCAGCTTTGTCTGCTTTAGCTTCGATTCGACATCCTGTACTCTGCCGAATCTTGTCATCACGGCCTGAAACAGATAGGGTGTACCCTGTGGATCGATAGCGATCACTTCGCCGTCCAAAATGGCCTGTTTGGAGGAAACTTCATTTCTCACAGCTTGGGCAACATCCGGCAGGCTATCCGTCACATCCGTAAGACTTCTGGAATACAGGCGGACTTGCTGCCCATCGCTGTGGACCTGTACCCGGGCACCATCAAGTTTGAGCTCTAGCGCTACTGGCACACCAATCGAATTGATCAGTTCACGTAGGTCAGTTGCCTGAGTGGCCAACATAGGTTTCACGGGTCTGAACAGAACCATGCTGACTCGATCAAGTTCGTCCTTGCCGCCGACAGATGCGAGTGCGGCAACCTCTCCAAGGTCTCCGGTGAGTGACCATGCTCGTCTCACAGTTACAGGGCCTATCATGAAAGCAGCTGCGATGCCTTCGGCAACGAGTCCTTCGGACACTCCGGTTCGGGTGTCTGATAGCAGCAGAGCAACCAAGTACTTTGCTTCTCTTGGTGTTGCTTCAGACAGCATTCGAACCATTAGCGTTTCCTTCTTCTTTCTTGAGCCCTGACCCGAAGCTGATGCAATAGCAGCAAACGTTGATGCGGTCCTGCCAATGCTCAAAGGCTCTGTTTCGAGGACTTCCTGCCTCGTCACCCGCATCAAGCCCAGAAGCGATGCCACAGCATCTCCGGTATCACCTTTGTAGACTTTATCGAAATCCTTCTGAGAGTAGTCGACAAGTTGTCTCAAGGAACCTACAAGCCCACTCCATGAGATGTTGAGTGCGCGTGGGTCACACTCCGCGAATACACGACCTGCCAAGAAGAGCGTGGCAGATCTCATGTCGTCATGCGATGTGTTTCGCAGAAACTCTGCTATCAGGTTGACCTTTTCTGTGCGACTCGAAGTTTGACTTATTCTGTCGAGTACTTGAGCAAGCTCCAAGAACTGCGTCATCGATGCAGTCCTACAGAGGCCGACGTGTCTTATTAATCGTGAGATGACGGTGCATACTACGGCTCTCTGGAGCTTTCGGATGTGGCTCGGTTCGTTACATCTATATTGGGCATTCCTCACGTATGTTCAGGCGTAGTCGGAATGCACAGCGTGCTAAGGAGCAAGAAGGCCTTCCTCTATTTCGGAGGGGCATTTGTTATACTTCTCGGGGGGGCAATCATACTCGCTGCTCCCTACCACTACATCGGTTTCGTTGCAGTGCCGCCTGATGCCTGCTCATTCCAGATATGGGAGGGTCAGGGTTACTACAATCAGTTGGAGATCGCCGTTTCGGGACGACCCGGGAACGCGAGCACTATCACAGTGAACTTCTCGGTGGTGAACAACGAGACACTCGCCACAGTCGCCGTCAACATGACACTGACATCAAGTGATATGGTGCCAGGGACGAACCCGCCAGTCTTCGAGAGGAGGGCCATCGTTGATCTTGAACCAGGCAACTACACAGTGTATGCTGACAAGAGCAATCCCATCACCTATTTCGATCTTGGGCTTACACAGCTTAGCGACTCACGGCTTTTTATCGTGACAGGCGGCTTGATGAATATCATCGGATTAGTGATGTGCATGTCTGGCTACTTCGTCGCTGGCACGTTTCTTCCGACGGGCGAGGAAACCATAATCGGCTGGGGCTATGAGGACAAAGAGAAAGAGAAGTAGTCGGCGTAGGCGTGTGATTGGTTGTCCTTGAAACGGATATCGCCAGCTAGTCTTTGGTTTCGTAGGGGCACTGGCCCGATCTGAGGGTTTTCTCTGCTTCGGTGATCTTCGTCGATGTCAGTGGGTACTTCATCAACAGAAGGATCAGGAGGGCGCACAGAAAACCGGGTACGACAGAGATTACGAGTCGCAGTCCTTCTGTCAGCTGAGGAGTAACGGGGACTCCACTGCTGTATCCGATGAGCGCCAACAGCAATCCCACTGAGAGGCTTCCAAGCGCGCCTCCGGCTCTGTTACCTAGGCCGACTAAACCCGTGATATTGCCTGCACGTGAGCGACCAACTTGCACGCTGTCATATGCAATTAGGTCCGTTATCATGGCCGAGCGCAAGAAGGAGATGGACGATGTACCTGCTCCAGCCAGAATTGCGACAGACCAAAGCAGATACAGGTTGTCGGTCGTTAGAAAGTACAGCGTCATGAGTGAAACCGCGAACATCGCTGCTCCGAAAGCGAAGACATGTCGTTTGTCTATGCGGCAGGAGAGATGGTTCCAGAACGGAAGTGATACCAACGCGCCAAGCATGACCAGCAGCATGACGGGCGCAAACATGTCCTCCATCCCCAGAACGTAACCTACGTAGAAGATGAGCAATGCATTGACCACTGTGCTTACCATGCCTGTCAAGAGCCATATGGAGAATTGAAACCGGAATGCTGGTAGCGTAACTACAAGGAGCGCCTCGTTCCGGACAGAAATCCGCTTTGCTTTAGTTTGCGGGATTGTCTTGGTGACAGAGAATGCCAGCATGAAGACAGAGAATATCAACATCGCATAGAGTGCTGCCATGCCGCCGTAGCCGACTGTACCGCCGCCCAAGGCCTGTACGATGACTATCGTAAGCGCGGAACCAATCATTGTGCCAACGACGCCGAATCCCTGCTGCATGCTGACCAGCTGCGCACGTTCGGTGTTGCTTGGAGAGAGTTCAGCAGTCAAGGCGCTGTAAGACACTAGCAGCAATGTCATACTTACGCTGAATGCAATCTGTACGACTAGCCAGTAGAAAAAGAGCGATACGATATTCCACCCGGGGGGAGCGAAGAATCTAAGGAAGAAGCCGAGGGCGACGACTGGGCTGCAAAGCAGAAGAAACACGCGTCGGCGTCCAAAACGAGAGCTAACACGATCCGACAAAGCACCGGCCATCGGATCAAGTGGAAACAAAAGAAAGGCAGGCAGAGCTAGCAAAAGCCCGGCATCCGCTGGCCCCATGCCAATTATATCTGTCAGGTAGAACAAGAGGTAGAAGCTGGCCGCATTGAATGATAGGCTGTCGCCAAATGTGCCTGTGGCATATACCAGCTTCCGCCAGAGAGGCAAGACTCCACTTGCCTGCTTGTCACGCGCAGGTTGCTCTTGGCCATTGTTGTCGCTTGAAACCACGGCAGGTGGAAACCCGGCCTGATGTATAAGTCCTTTGGACTTCGCTGATGGCCTGATAAGGCCACATTCAACCCAATTGTGTCAGTATAGTAATGTGTACACTATTATGCACAATGCTTATATGTGCTCATGAGAAGTATATGACCATGCCAGCACAACCTGAAGTCGTTCCGGTACCGCGAGTTCCCCTTCCCGAAGCGGTGTTCAAGATCATGCAAGTGCTTCGGAAAGGAAGAGCTCTATCCATCTCGGAGCTGTCCAGAGTGACCGGCGTCGATAGGCGGACCGTCGGGAAGGCGCTGAAGATGCTCGAGTCTGTGCAGAACACTCTTCATTCACGCAAGTTTGAGATGAAGGAAGTAGGTAGGAGGAAAATGTTCGCTCTAAGCATGAAACGCGCGAGGGCGCGAGAAGTGATCTCATCTGCGAAGCAGAAAGTTGTCCATAGGAGGCATTAGCAGATGTCAAAGGTTCTTGGCGTTTCTCTGACATTGCTGTTCGTAACACTGGGCTCTGTGACAGCATATATGCTCTGGCAGATGTTTGGTTGGTTTGTCGGAGTGCAAGTGGTTGCCATTCTGGTTATCGCGGCGTATGGAGAACACTACGTGTCAGGCAGGGGATACTACCATTACACTCCGATCAATGGCTTGTTCATAGGACGAGTGCCGGCATACATACCATTCATGTGGGTCTTTGTGATTCAGGCAACGTATTTGGCGGGTCTGTTGAGCGGGCTCATCCCTGAGATCGCAATATTGACGTCCGGAGCTATGGGCCTATGTGTCGACTTTCTGTTTGTTGAGCCTTACTTCAGCAGGACCAAGGGATTCTGGCTGTGGAAGCAGGTCGACCGGGGTTATTTCGCGTTCTTGCCTCCTCATTTGAACCGATTCACAGCGCCTGCTGGGAACTATCTCGTTTGGTTGGGCTTTCCGGCCATACTGAACTGGTTCTTGGCAGCCATGGTGTTGATCGCTAGATTACTTTAGGTGCAGCGGCGGCCTGCAGAAGTTCCCACACACTACGAGAGTGTTACGCCCGATATACACACGCTCTTCTATCAGGAGTCTTCTCTGTTTCGTGAACACCCATGTCTGAGTCTAAGGTGAAATGGCTTCTGAAGAACAAGATAGTCTGCGACTTCAGAGGTTACCCAATTGGTCGTGTGACGAAGCTATGGTACGACCACGCAGAAGGCCCTTTGGTCATAGTGGAGCGCTCGTCTCCTGACGATGGGGGTTCCAGCTGGGAGGCAATCCCAATCCGGGCCATCGACACCGTAAGTGAGCATGTCCGTCTGAAGCCCCCTGTCTTTGCAGAGTGAGCCAGGTGACGAGGCACGCTAGCGGTGATGTTCGACGTTACCAGTATCAAGAGGACCTCAAATCGTCAGTGGCCAAGAACAAACGGGAGAATAGCATGATGATGCAAGAAAGCGGATTCAGCGAACCTGTCATATCGGTCACTGAGGTTGGGGGTAAATCCAAGATTCGTCAAATCAAGGTGACTGTGTATACGAGCAAAGGCTGTATCTTCTGCAAGGAAGCAATAGAAATGCTACGTGAGGCCGCCGGGCATTTTTCCCGTGAGCAACTAGGAGTCGAAGTAATCGAGTCACGAGTGGATGACAAGCCGGAGCTGGTTGAGTCTTTGGACATTGTGGCAGTACCGACGATTCTTGTCGGCAAGTCCCGTGTCATAGGGCTGCCAAGGTTAGAAGAGCTTGAGAGCCTGATCCACGAAGCCATGTTTTTCCCCACTGGACTCTAGATCTCAGTTCACGAGAAGTTCAAGCCAAGTATCAGCCACGCATTCTCTTTCGTGACCAATCGAATAGTTTCCACATTGAGGTTTATCAGATTAAGACAGTCTGACAAATCCTGGTACTCTGTGTGGTGTTCCGAGCCATACACTAGGCGGCTTACCCCAATGTCTTGGACGAGCGCATCAAGAAAGACCCGTAGTGGGGATTCTACGAGCTTGATGAGATTGATTGAGATCTCCAACCATAGATTGTCCCTTTTCAGCAGAGGGAGAACGCCTGGGAATCCAAAAAGGCCGCCCATATGAAGCACCACGAACCTGCCCTCGGGCCATAGCGAGGTACACTTGTCGATGAATGACACAGTCTTGCCTGTTGTTTCGTGGTTATGGAAGTACACTGGCAGTCCGTTTTCGACAGCGTCGCGCACAATCGCATCCGAAGCTGGATCAGAAGGATCGTATGTGCTTTCATCGAGCATGAGGGCGATACACCCCTTGTCCACCGACCGCTTGACCATTGTTCGAGCCAGGTCCATAGGCCTTGGCATCACAGAGCATGCAGCGAACAAGCGGTCTGGTGAAACAGCGGCGGCTTTGAGATAGAGATCTGTCCTCACCCTAGGTTCGATAGGCGTCAGGACGGCGCGCTCAATCCCGAAAATGTCCATCCTCTCTAGCAGTGTGTCGACATGCTTACCCACATTGTCTATGCTGACCTGAGTCACTGACATGCGGTCATTGCCAAGGTGCGTGTGGATGTCACTTGTCATACTGCTACGCCCTGACACGTGCATGTTCGCCTTTTCTATTATCGTGTCATGTATGTTCACATAGCATTACGTCTAAATACGGCCGCATGGTCTTATCTGTGAGAATGCGTGACCGAAGAAGAGAGAGTGAGAATCCTTGAGAGGAGTCTCAGGGATGTCTCGGATGAGATTAATCGGGATCAATACATGCTCATGGAATACCTGATTCCTGTTATCGACGGCTGTCGAGCAGCTCTCAGGGTTGACGTCGGCAAAGCGTTCAACCTCCATCAGCTGCAGGATAGTGAGTTCCAAGAGTACCTCGATGGCATTGAGCAGTCATTCAAGGCGCTAACAATCTGCTTCAGGGCAAGAGACACTGGCGAGATATGCTCGATAGTCTTCGTGGAAGGGCGATCGTCTGTCTTTGACGAGTGTGTGGAACCTGACGTCGTGGTCGTTTCCAACTCTGCCATCCTTCTGGACCTGCTAGATCCCGATTCTCAAGCTCTCCCAACAGATGTCCTAGGTTCGAAGGTCAGTGTGTCCGGAAACGAACCGCAAGAGGTGCTTGAAGCACTTGGTTTCCTCTGCTATACCCCTCTGTTGCGAATGGCACGGTCCGGCATTGACCCATCTTCACTCTTAGCAGAGGATGCCGATTCGGTGATTATGGCAGCGGCCTCTGACCTAGTTACGAAAATGGTTGGCAAATGGATAAGCTCCCAGCTGAGCCAGTCTAGTGATAACGCGAGTGATGCTCCGAAGTCTGTCAAGCAAGGCCATGGTAGGGAAAGACGAGCTCCTTGACTCTTCGCAGCGTCCGTTCTAGGTCCAATGCAATCGTTTCCCTGGGAATTTCGGTATGAATAGCCTCCTGTTCATCACGCATTGTTGTGGGCGCGTTGGCTCGTTCATCATCAGTACAGGCTTGTAAGAAGTCCTCTGGTATGTTGACAGGGACCTTCTCATCCAGCATGATTGACAGAAAGAGGGTCCATAGTCTAGCGACATTGATGACATTGTATCCTCCTCCACCAACTGCGAGCCAACCTAGGTCGCACATGCTACTAGAAAGTGACTTCATCTTTCTGATAACGGCTTCATAGCCATGACTCGTATAGCTCAGGTGTGCAAGCGGGTCGAGATAATGGCCATCGACACCCAGCTGCGTGACGAGAAGGTTTGGCTTGTATGATTCGAAGAGAGGGACGACAATCTCTTCAAGAACCCGGACTAACTCAGCACTCCCCCCGCCCGGCAAGAGAGGTACATTCACAGAGTACCCGACGCCCTCTCCCGCGCCGGTTTCGTGTACAAAACCCGTACCAGGAAAGAGTGTCTTCCCGGTCTGATGGACGGAGATCGTAAGTACTTGCTTCGAGCGGTAGAAGGCGTTTTGCACCCCATCTGCATGGTGTGCGTCGAAGTCGAAATAGAGAATCTTGCATGGTTTTTTCTTCAGTAGGTAGAGAAGCGAAACTGCTACATCGTTGAATATGCAGAACCCGGACGCTTGGCTTCTCTGCGCGTGATGAAGACCCCCCGATATGACAAAGGCGTTGGTGGCACCTTTGAGCATCTCCTTCACTGCGTCAAGGGTTGCACCTACGTACCTTGCGGCAGCGTCATAGACATTGGCAAAAACTGGATTGTCAGTAGTGCCTAAGCCATACCTTATGTCGACACAGGTTTCATCGTGACATGCCATGACTGCGTCGATGAAGTCTGGAGTATGAAACAACTCCAAATCGCTCCTCGCCGCAATCGTCGGACTGATTTCTCGCACCTTCTTGAGCAGCCCAAGCTCCTTGGAGAGCTCGTAGGTGAGCTTCAGTCGCTCCTGCTTCAGAGGGTGGTCCCTGCTGAACTGGTAGTTCAACAGCGCTTCTGTGTAGGGGTAGACTAACTTTCCTTTCATTGCAAGGCCTGCGATAGAGATAAGCTGTTTATGTCTTGTTCGCCATGTGCACAACGTCTACGTGGAGGCTTCCGCTAGGCGACCTTCCTCCGCGGCTGTTTTGATGTCAATCATACATAGATCAAGTGGCGACTCTATAGGTTGTTTGAGCTTCAGCGCCAGTCTTCGCATTTCGGGGCTAGTCGGGCCTACACAGGGTGCGCCTGGCACTCGGACGCTGACATCGAATACGACGAACTCAGATTGCTCCGTGAGGGCACCCTGCAAGGAAAACAAACCAATCATCTTGGGGGGGAAGTGCTTCCTGACTCCCACCAGGAACTTCTCTGCGGTTTCGTACACGAGGGGTTTCTTACTTTCGCGCATGGTAACCCCGAAATGTCCTGCTTCCTCGTTTGTCACTGGGGCAGTCAGCTTAAGCTGGTCTCTTGCTGGGAGATTCAGCAGCCCGCCGAGGTTGGTCTGTATTCTATCGTCGAAACCCACGAGGTCGAGAGCCCCGAAATCGTCTTCGATCGCATACGCTTGGAAGTTGGCATTGAACCTGGCGGCTATGACGAACTCTTCTATGGTGGCATTTGCCAATTCCTTCTCTGAGATGACTCCCTGCTTGATCAGAGTCCTGCTCTGGCTTTCATAATCCGCAGCAGAAACAACACAGAAAAAAGCACGCTCGTGGGGCCTTGCCTTCTGATGGACCTTCACTATTGCTAGTCGATCGATTCGATTGGGCGTGAAACGCTTGGGTGTTCTGATCCCACACTGATCGAGCAGCCATTGCTGGTCTCTGGGGCCTCCTCTGTCCTCGACCCGCAGCAGTCCCCTATTACCGTAGATAGGTATTTTGAATCGCTTCTCTATGTCATCGTATGGCACATATGTTGTGAATGCCCGGTTGGGTATCCAGAGCGTGTTCAGCTCCGTCAGCTCGGTTTGGACCTCCTCGCCAAGAACTTCGTCAAATCTGTCGAGCAGAATGAAATGGTCGAAAAGGTGCTTGTCGTACTTTGAGTACAGTTTCTCTCTGCCTTTCTCGCAGACTATTACAGTGTCGAACCCGTGTGACTTCGCGGCGACTCCAATCTCTTCAGCACTGTGGGAGCCAAGAGTACCAATTATAGGCAGCTTCACCGCATGGCCCTCTCCGAAGTTAGCAGATGATATCCGACACGTAGTTTCGCCTGACACCCTACTAAGCTTTGCTCTTCGATAGGCCATCTGGAAGGTTTATCTAAGCGATTGCTCCTTGCTCTCCTTGGGTAGTCATAAATGAAGGACAAGGAGGAGCTGACCACTTATTGCGGGCTCTACTG